>CADCVW010000104.1 GCA_902806235.1 uncultured Sphingomonadaceae bacterium
ACACACGGGAGCGGACACCGGACTGCGCTAAACGTCGGTTCTCCGGGCTTCCCCGGATGGGGACGGGTATCAGTGGCTGACGGCTTGGCGGAGAGGGTGGGATTCGAACCCACGGTGCCCTTGCGGGCACGCCGCATTTCGAGTGCGGTGCTTTCGACCACTCAGCCACCTCTCCGCGAGGCACGGCGCCGGGCCGGGAAGCCGGCCGGCGGTGGGAACCGGGCCGATAGCGCAAGCGCCGCGCCCCCGCAAGCGAACGCGACTCCTCACCGTCCTTGATCGGAACGCGCGCGAAAAGGCGCTTGTCTGTCGCGGCAGATCAAGTAATCGGTCCATTAGTGCGTGACACCGGCAGTTCGTGCCGCCGAAACGCAGCCGGTCTACCTTGGGCGGAGCCAGTACCGGCCGCCCCGACGGAGAATGATGGTGGAAGAACGTGACCTCGTGGAGCTGACGGCGGAGATTGTCAGCAGCTACGTATCGAACAACAACGTACACGTCGGCGACGTGCCGACGGTGATCGCCAGTGTCCACGCCGCGCTCGCCGGCTTGGGCGCGACCGAGAAGTCGGCTTCCGAGCCTGATCGGCCCAAGGTCGAGCCCGCCGTTTCCATCCGTTCGTCGGTGAAGCCGGATGCGATTACCTGCCTGTTCTGCGGTAAAAAGCAGCGCACGCTTAAGCGCCACCTCGCCACTGCGCACAACACTACCCCGGCCGAGTACCGCGAGACCTTCGGCCTCAAGCCCGACTACCCGATGGTCGCACCGGCTTACTCCGATCAACGGCGCGAGATGGCGGTGTCGCTCGGCCTCGGCCGCAAGGGCGAGGGCGGCAGGAAAGGCGCGGAGGCGGTCGCCGAGCCCGCAGCCGAGGCGGAGCCCGACGCTGCGCCCGCTCCGAAGCCTGCCGCCCGTCGCGGCCGCAAGAAGGCGGACGCTTAGAGCGCGCTTGCTCCGCCCGGGGCGGAGCCTACATTAGGGGGGATGACGATCGAGCATTCTTCCCCACCCGTCGTGGAAGCGCCGCCGGTGGCGCACGCGCGCTTCGCCATCGGCGAGGTGGTGCGCCACCGCATGCTGTCCTTCCGCGGCGTGATCTTCGACGTCGATCCCGTGTTCGCCAACTCGGAGGAATGGTACGAGGCCATTCCCGAGGCTGTCCGGCCGCGCAAGGACCAGCCTTTCTACCACCTGCTCGCCGAGAATGCGGAGTCGAGCTACGTCGCCTACGTGTCCCAGCAGAACCTGCTGCCAGACGACGACGCGGGGCCGGTCGACCATCCGGCGATCTCCGGCCTTTTCGACGGCTACGTCGACGGCCGCTACAAGCTGAAGCGCGAGCACCGGCACTGAGGCGAGCGTTGACTTGACGGGCGCGCTCGCGTAGCGGGCCCCTTTCCGCGCCGGGGCGGCCGTCATCGGCTGTTGGCGCGGTCCGTATCGTGGATTGGATGGGTTCGATGTTCGCAGTGGTGCGCACCGGCGGCAAGCAGTATCGCGTCGCGGCCGGCGACAAGATCGTGGTGGAGAAGCTGGGCGGCGAGGCCGGCGAGCGTGTCGTGCTAGACGACGTGCTGCTCGCGGGCGAAGGCGCGGAGCTCCGCCCAGCCGCCGGCCTGACGGTCGCCGCCGAGATCATCGCCCAAGCCAAGGGCGAGAAGGTGGTGGTGTTCAAGAAGCGCCGCCGCCACAACTACCGCCGCAAGGCGGGCCACCGCCAGCGGCACACCATCCTGCGCATCGTCGGCATCGGCGACGGCGCGGGCGCGACCGCCGCTCCGGCGGCGAGCGAGCAGGCCGGGGCCGAGACGGCCGCGGCGGCGATCTAAGCAGACCAGGACGGATTCGAGATGGCGCACAAGAAAGCAGGCGGCTCTTCCCGCAACGGCCGCGACTCCGCGGGCCGGCGGCTGGGCGTGAAGAAGTTCGGCGGCGAGAACGTGCTCGCCGGCAACATCATCGTCCGTCAGCGCGGCACCAAATATTATCCGGGCACGGGCGTCGGCATGGGTAAGGACCATACGCTGTTTGCGCTGACCGAAGGTCGCGTGGCGTTCCGCGACGGCAAGCTCGGCCGCAAATTCGTGTGCGTGGACTTGGCTCTCCGACCGGTAGCGGCGGAGTAATCGGGCGCTCCGGAACCGGGCCGCCCAGCGAGGGCGACCCGGGTTCGAGCAGAACCGAAAGAGGGAGTGGGGTCGCCCCCGCTCCCTTTTTTCTTGCTCCCTCTTCATCGCAACCGCCCCGTCATGCTGGAGGAGCAGGACGCGGCGACAAGAGGGAGAAGGCCGATGTTCGCCGTCACCGAACGACTGCTGCTGCGCCCTGGTTGGCCGGAGGATGCCCACGCGCTCGCCGCGGCGCTGGGCGACCGCGAAGTGGTGCGCAACCTCGCCCGCGTGCCCTGGCCCTACGGTCTTGGGGACGCCGCCGAGCTCCTCGCCCGCGAGCGGCCGGCCGGCGCGATTCCCGATTTCCTGATCTTCACGCGGGTAAACGCGCGCCCGCGCCTGGTGGGCGGTATCGGCTTCGGCGAGCACGAGGGCGCGACGGAGATCGGCTACTGGATCGCTCGGGCGGAGTGGGGCCGCGGCTACGCCACGGAGGCCGGCCGCGCCCTGCTGGCGACCGCCCGCGACGGCCTACGCCTGCCGCGGCTCGGAGCCGGGCACATGATCGACAACCCCGCCTCGGGCGCGGTGCTGCGCAAGCTCGGCTTCCGCCCGACGGGCGCCGTGCGCCCCCGCTTCAGCCGCGCGCGGGGCGAGACGGTACCGACGGTCGAGTACGCGTGGGAGCGGGACACCGACCGAAGCGGACCGGCGGCGGTGGCGCTCGCGGCGTGAGCCGCCCTACCCTCTCCCCTTCAGGGGAGAGGAGCGAGACTTAGCGGCGCGCAGCGGCGCTTAGTCGCAGCGGAGAGGGGCTGCTACGGTCGCAAGTAGGACCGAGCTTGGCAGCTCGGCCCCTCTCCCAACCCTCTCCCCTAAAGGAGAAAGGGCTTTCAGCCGAACGCCGCCGCCGGCGCGCCTTCCGGCCGCGGCCCGGGCATGATCGCGTCCTCGTATTGGCTCTCGTACACGCGGATCAGCGCGCGGTCGTCGTGTCGCCACGGGTGGAAGCCGGGGAGGAAGAAGGCGAACCACTGGCCCGCCACCTTGCGCGCCATCCCCGGGCGGCCGAAGGCGTAGCGGAACAAGCGCCACTTCACGGCGCGCCCCTCTAGCCCGTCCTGCCGCAGCAGCTCCAGCATGCCCTTGGCGCGGTTCTTCAGAAAATTGGCGGTGACCACCACCATCACCAGCGACTTGGTCTTCCACCGGCGCCAGCGGCTCCAGTCGCGCGTGGCGTGGAGCCACGCGTCGTAGGCGACGCCCTTGTGCTCGATCTCCTCCGCCGCGTGCCAGCGCCACATCCGCACCGCTTCGGGGTCGCCGCCCGCCATGTGCGCCGGCTCGCCGATCAGCTCGTTGGCGATGATCGCGGTGAAATGCTCCAGGCACATGGTAGAGGCGAGATTGGCGATCGGCGGCCGCCCCTGCGTCAGCGCCAGCCCACGCTCGACGTCCTCCTCCAGCACCGAGATGTCGTAGCCCTGGTCGACGACGTGCCGGTTGAAGGCGATGTGCTCGCGCGTGTGGATCACCTCCTGCTTGATGAAGGCGTTGATCTCGCGCTCGAGCCGCGGCGGCGTGCCGTCGCGGAATGCGCGCACGCTGGTGACGAAGAAGCCCTCGCCCTTGGGGAAGGTGACGCTCAGCGCGTTGTAGAAGGCGGTGGCCACCGGATCGTCGTTCAGCCACCAGCGGCGGTAGGTGCCGTCGCGGTTGAAGCGCCGGTCGCGCGGGGTGATGACGAGGTCGGCGGGGGTGCTTGCGTTCGCCACGGGATGCGTCCTTAGAGGGATGGAAACGGCTTACTTACAGCCGTGTCAATAATATGTTGCTCACATCCATGTCAACAGTCCGCACCCGCCTCTCCCCCGACGAGACCCGCGCCGCCGCACTCGAAGCCGCGCGCGAGCTGTTGATCGACGGCGGGCCTGGGGCCGTGACGCTCAAGGCGGTCGCCGCGCGTGTGGGCAAGACGCACGGCACCCTGCTCCACCACTTTGGCTCGGCCGCCGAACTGCAGAGTGCTTTAGCAACGGCGATGGTCGAGCGCGTGACGGAGCAGGTCGCCGCGCTCGCCCCGGCCGTGCGCGAGGGGAGCGTCGACGCCCGCGCCATCGTCGACCTCACCTTCGACATCTTTGACCGGGAGGGCGCGGGGGCGCTCGCCTCCTCATTGATACTCGCGGGCAACGTCGAAGCTCTGGCCCCTATCACCCTCGCGATCCACCGCCTGGTCGATCGCATCGCGCCGGGCGGCCACGAGGACCGACGCATCCACGGCACCACGCTCGCGCTGATCCTGTCGGCGCTGGGGGATTCGCTAATCGGCGAGCCTCTGGCCCGCGAGTTCGGCCTGCCGCGGGAGGCCGCGCGGGGGATCGCGCGGGAATGGCTGGTCGGGCGGATCGGCGGGAGAGGAGAGGCCGGCGGTCAAACCGGCCCTTGAGGCGCCCCTGCCCTGCCCCGTCGGTCGCGGCGAAGCTGCGCCCTATGGGGCGGCTTCACCGCGCCGGCCGGCTCGCCATGGTGCGAAGTAGCTCCGCTACCTCGTCAGCACGGCTTTACTCGTAATGCAGGTCGAACCGATCCGCGTTCATCACCTTGGTCCACGCCGCCACGAAATCCCGCACGAACTTCTGCCCCGCGTCGTCGCAGGCGTAGACCTCGGCGATCGCGCGCAGCTGCGAATTGGAGCCGAAGACGAGGTCGGTGCGCGAAGCGGTCCAGCGCGGCTCGTCCGTGCGGCGGTCGGTGCCGAGGAACTCCTCGTCCGACTCGTCGCTCACCTGCTTCCACGCCGTGCCCATGTCGAGCAGGTTGACGAAGAAGTCGTTGGTGAGCATCCCCGGCCGGTCGGTGAACACGCCGTGCTTCTCCGCCTTCGGGTGGTTCGCGCCGAGCACGCGCAGGCCACCGACCAGCACCGTCATCTCCGGCGCGGACAGGCCGAGCAGCTGGGCGCGGTCGACCAGCAGCTCCTCCGTCGGCACGCGGAAGCGGACTTCGAGATAGTTGCGGAACCCGTCGGCGCGCGGCTCGAGCACCTCGAAGCTTTCCTTGTCCGTGTGCTCCTCCAACGCGTCGGTGCGGCCCGGGGTGAACGGGGCCTCCACCGCGTGGCCCGCGGCGAAGGCCGCCTGTTCGACGCCCACGGAGCCGCCGAGCACGATCAGGTCGGCGATTGACACCTTCTTGCCCTTGGCGACCGCCTCGGCGGAGCCGTCGAACTCCGCCTTGATGCCTTTGTAGACCTCCAGCGTCTTGGCGAGCTCCGCCGGCCGGTTGACCTCCCAGCTGCGCTGCGGCTCGAAGCGGATGCGCGCGCCGTTAGCGCCGCCGCGGTGGTCCGACTGGCGGTAGGTGGAGGCCGAGGCCCAGGCAGTGGTCACCAGCTCGGCGATCGTCAGCCCCGACTTGGAGACCACCACCTTGAGCGCGGCGACGTCGTTGTCGTCGATCGGCTGGTAATCGGCCTTCGGAATCGGGTCCTGCCAAATCAGGTCCTCGGCCGGCACCTCCGGCCCGAGGTAACGGATCTTCGGCCCCATGTCGCGGTGGGTGAGCTTGAACCAGGCGCGCGCCCAAGCGTCGGCGAAATACTCGGGGTCGGCGCGGAACCGCTCCAGGACCTTGCGGTACTCTGGGTCAACCTTGAACGCCATGTCGGCGGTCGACATCATGGTCGGGACCAGCTTGCCCGGGGTGTGCGCCGCAGGGGCGAGCGTCTCGGGCGGGTTGCCCACCGGCTGCCACTGCCACGACCCCGCCGGGCTCTTCACCAGCTCGTACTCATGGTCGAGCAGCATGTCGAAGTAGGTCGTGTCCCATGTCGTCGGCGTGGGCGTCCACGATCCTTCGAGGCCAGAGGTGATGGTGTGGTCGGCCATGCCGGATTCGTGGCTGTTCGCCCAGCCGAAGCCCTGCATGGCGATGTCCGCGCCTTCCGGCTCCGCACCGACGTGGTGCTGCGGGTCCGCCGCGCCGTGCGCCTTGCCGAACGTGTGGCCGCCGATGGTGAGCGCCGCAGTCTCCTCGTCGTTCATCGCCATCCGCGCGAAGGTCGTGCGCAGGTCGCGCGCGGAGCCGACGGGATCCGGCTTGCCGCCAGGGCCTTCCGGATTGACGTAGATCAGGCCGTGCTGGATCGCGGCGAGCGGGTTCTCGAGCGCGAGCCCTGCTTCCTCGTCGATGCGGGTCTGGCCGAGCCACTCCTCCTCCGTGCCCCAGTAGACGTCCTCCTCCGGCGCGAAGATGTCCGCTCGGCCGCCGCCGAAGCCGAAGGTCGGGCCGCCCATCGACTCGATCGCGACGTTGCCGGTGAGGATGAACAGGTCGGCCCAACTCAGAGCAGCGCCGTACTTCTGCTTGATCGGCCACAGCAGGCGGCGCGCCTTGTCCAGGTTGCCGTTGTCCGGCCAGCTGTTGAGCGGGGCGAAGCGCTGGTTGCCCGAGTTGGAGCCGCCGCGGCCGTCGCCGGTGCGATAGGTGCCCGCCGCGTGCCAGGCCATGCGGATGAAGAAGGGGCCGTAGTGGCCGTAGTCCGCCGGCCACCAGGGCTGGCTGTCGGTCATCAGCGCGGTCAGGTCGCGCTTCACCGCGGCGTAATCGAGCTTCTTGAATGCTTCGACGTAGTTGAAGTCGGCCCCATGCGGGTCGGGCGACTGCCCCTTCTGGTGCAGGATATGCAGCGACACCTGCTCCGGCCACCAGTCGCGGTGGGTATGGCCAAGCAGGCGGCGGCGCGCTTCCGGCTGCTTACTCGGGTCGTTGATCGGGCTGCGGGAGGTGATGGCGTCCATTGCTGTCTCCTGTGCGGGCGGCGCGCGCGGCGCGACGAAGGATGGCATCGACATGGACGCCGGGAGCGAACTAATCCAACGATTGATACCGATGATAGTGATTGAAGAAACCGATGACCGCGCCGCTCCCCTCGCTTCGCCAGCTCGGCTATCTGGTCGCCCTGCGCGAGCACGGCCACTTCGGCCGCGCCGCCGCCGCCTGCTTCGTGTCGCAATCGACCTTGTCCGCCGGGATCGCGGAACTCGAGCGTTTGCTGGGCGCGGTGCTGGCCGAGCGCACCAAGCGCTCCGTCCGCTTCACGGCGGTCGGCGAGGAGGTGGTGGCGCGCGCGCGCGGGCTGATCCGCGCGGGGGAGGACCTGGTCGCCGTCGCGCGCGGCTCGCGCGAGCCGCTCGTCGGGCTGGTGCGGATGGCGGTGATCCCCACGGTGGCGCCGTACGTCCTGCCACGCATCCTGTCGGGCGCGGGACGGGCGTGGCCGCAGCTGCGCCTCGTCGTGCGCGAGGTGCTGACCGGCCCCGCTTGCGAAGCGCTGCACCGGGGCGCGATCGACTGCGCGCTCCTGGCGCTGCCCGCCGCGTGCGGCGAGGTGGAGGCGTACGAGGTCGCGGTAGACCGCCTCCTCCTCGCCACGCCCGCCGCGGAGGCCGCGCCGGCCGGCCCCGTGCCGCTCGACCGGATCGACGCCGACCGGCTCCTGTTGCTCGAGGACGGCCACTGCCTGCGCGACCACGCGCTGGCCGCGTGCCGCGCAGTTGGGCCGCCGCCGGACGCCCCGCTGGTCGCGTCGACGCTGGACACGCTGGTGCGGCTGGTCGACGCGGGGCATGGGCATACCTTGCTGCCCGAAATGGGGGTGGCCGCGGGCATCCTGGCGGGTTCCAGGGTGAACAGCCGGGCGATCGAGGGGCCAGGCGCCGAGCGGCGCGTCGCGCTTGTCTGGCGCCGCGGCCATTCGCGGGAAGGCGAGTTCCGGTTACTCGGGGGCACGATCCGCGAGGCGATCGCGCCGGCGGACCGAGCCGGTCCTGGCCGGTAGCGTCCCGCTTCCTCCGCCCCTATCTGACCTCACCATGCATTTCCTCGACCAAGCCAAGATCTACGTCCGCTCGGGCAGCGGCGGTCCGGGAGCCGTCGGCTTCCGGCGCGAGAAGTTCATCGAGTACGGCGGGCCGGACGGCGGCGACGGCGGCAAGGGCGGCGACATCGTGCTGGAGGCGGTGGACGGCCTGAACACACTGATCGATTTCCGCTACACTCAGCATTTTAAGGCGCCGCGGGGCATGGGCGGCGCGGGGAGCAACCGCACGGGCGCGGGCGGGGATGACCTCGTCATCAAGGTGCCGGTGGGCACCCAGGTGCTGTCGGAGGACAAGAGCCAAGTCCTCGCCGACTTCACGGAGGTCGGCCAGCGAATCGTGCTGCTCCGCGGCGGCGACGGTGGGCGCGGCAACGCGTCGTTCAAGACTTCTACCAACCGCGCCCCGCGCCAGCACGGCCCCGGCTGGCCGGGCGAGGAGCTGTGGGTTTGGCTCCGCCTCAAGCTGCTCGCTGACGCCGGGCTCGTCGGCCTCCCCAACGCGGGCAAGTCGACCTTCCTGAACAGTGTTACCAACGCTAAGGCCAAGGTCGGCGACTACCCCTTCACCACTTTGCGGCCGCAGCTCGGCGTGGTCGCGCACCGCGGGCGCGACTTCGTGCTCGCCGACATCCCCGGGCTGATCGAGGGCGCGGCGGACGGCGCCGGCGTGGGCGACCGCTTCCTCGGCCACATCGAGCGCTGCCGCGTGCTGCTGCACCTCGTCGATGCGACGGCCGACGACCCGCTCGACGCCTACGCGGTCGTTCGCGAGGAGCTCGCCGCCTACGGCGCGGGGCTGGAGAACAAGGCGGAGATCGTCGCCCTGAACAAGACGGACGCGGCGGAGGCCGATCGGCTCGCGGAGCTGGAGGCGGCGTTCGCCGACGAGGGCGTTAGGACGTTCCGCCTGTCGGGCGCGACCGGCGCGGGACGCGACCAGGTGCTCGACGCGCTGCTCACCGAGATCGGCACGACGACATCGCCCAAGGAGGAGGCTTCAGCCCCGACCGGGTCCTGGTCGCCGCTGTGACGCCGCCGACGCTGGCCGTCACGGGCGGGACCGGCTTCGTCGGGGCCCACCTGCTCCACCGCGCGCTGCGCGGCGGCTGGCGGGTGCGCGCGCTGACGCGACGGCCCCGCCCGCCGCAGTCGGGGATCGACTGGGTAGAGGGCGCGCTCGACGACCGTTCCGCGCTCGAGCGGCTGGTGGCGGAAGCCGACGCGGTGATCCACGTCGCGGGCGCGATTAACGCCCCCGACCGCGCCGGCTTCGCGCACGCGAACGTCCACGGCACGCTGAACCTGATCGAGGCGGCCTTGCGCGCCGGCCCGCGCCGCTTCGTCCACGTCTCCTCCTTGGCAGCGCGCGAGCCGGACTTGTCAGATTACGGCTGGTCCAAGAAGCGCGGCGAAGCGATCGTCGCCGCCTCCCCGCTCCGCTGGACGACCGTCCGTCCGCCGGGCGTCTACGGCCCCGGCGACCGGGAAACGCTGGAGCTGTTCCGCATGGCCAAGCGCGGCATCGTCGTGCTGCCGCCCGCCGGGCGCTCGTCGTGGCTCGAAGTAGGCGACCTATGCCGCTTGCTCGTCGCCCTCGCGCGGGACGGCGAAACAGTGGGCGAGGTCATCGAGCCCGACGACGGGCGGGACGGCGGCTGGGCGCACGCCGCCTTCGCCGCCGAGCTAGGCCGCGCGCTGGGGCGGAACCGAGGCGTGCGGAGCGTCCACGCTTCCCCCAAGCTCCTGCGGCTCGCCGCTCGCGCCGACGGCTTCGTCCGCCGGGGCCGCGCCAAGCTCACGCCTGACCGCGCGCGCTACCTGGCGCACTCCAACTGGTCGGCGGACCCGGCGCGACGCCCGCCCGCAGTTCTCTGGACGCCGCAGGTCGAGACCGCCGCGGGACTGGCCAAGACGGCGGCATGGTACAAGGCGCAGGGCTGGCTGTAGCCGCCCCACCCTCGCCCCATTCAGATGGCAGTCAGCCCCTCGCGCCCTTAAGGACCTCGCCCATGATCGACCGCGAAAACGTCTTCGCGCGCCTCGCCGCGCTGATCGAGCCTTTCAACAGAAAAAGCGCGCCGCTGAGCGAGGCGACGACCTTCGCGGGCGACCTCGAATGGGACAGCTTGACCGTGATGGACTTCGTCGCAGCGGTCGAGGACGAGTTCGACATTCTCATCACCATGAACATGCAGGCGGAGATCGAGACGGTGGGCCAGCTCGTCGACGCCGTGGGCAAACTGCGGAGCCAGGCATGACCGACGCCCTCGCCACCCCCGACGCCGTGCGGTCGGACGACCTCGTACCGCATGCGCCGCGCAGCCGCGACCTGTTCGCCAAGTTCGATGGGCTGATCGCCGAGCGCCACGCGCTGCTCCAGACTAACGTCCACGATCCTCTGGGCGTGGTGATGGAGCAGGTGCTGTCGCCCACCCGGGCGATCATCAAGGGGCGGGAAACGATCCTGCTCGGCACGTACAACTACATGGGCATGACCTTCGACCCCGACGTCCTCGCCGCTGGGGAGCGCGCGTTGCGCGAATACGGCTCCGGCACCACGGGCAGTCGCGTGCTCAACGGCACCTACCAGACGCACAAAGCGTGCGAGGACGCGTTGCGCGACTTCTACGCCATGGACCACGCGATGGTCTTCTCCACCGGCTACCAGGCTAACCTCGGCATGATCTCCACGCTCGCCGGCAAGGGCGACTATGTGATCATCGACGGCGATAGTCACGCCTCCATCTACGACGGCTGCTGGCTCGGCGACGCGGAGATCGTGCGCTTCCGCCACAACGACGTCGCCGACCTCGAGAAGCGTCTCCGCCGCCTGCCGCCGGACGCGGGCAAGCTCGTCGTGCTCGAAGGCGTTTACTCCATGCTCGGCGACGTCGCGCCGCTCGCCGAGATGGTCGCTGCGTGCAAGCGCCACGGCGCGATGACCCTGGTCGACGAGGCGCACGCGATGGGCTTCTTCGGGGTGAACGGCCGCGGCGTGTTCGAGGAGGCCGGCGTCGAGGACGAGGTTGATTTCGTCGTTGGCACCTTTTCCAAATCGGTCGGCACCGTCGGCGGCTACTGCGTGTCCAACCACCCCAAGTTCGACGTGCTGCGCTTCGCCTGCCGCCCTTATGTCTTCACCGCGTCGCTCCCGCCGTCGGTGGTGGCGACCGCCGAGGCCTCCATCCGCAAGCTCGGCGGCGCTTCGGCCAAGCGCGCCCACCTGTGGAAGAACAGCCGACGGCTCCACGGCGGCCTGCGCGAACTCGGCTACCGGCTCGGGACGGAAACGGCGCAGTCGGCAATCATCGCCGTGATGATGCCCGACCAGGATCGCACGGTGGCGACTTGGAACGCGCTCATCGAGCGGGGGCTCTACGTCAACATGGCGCGCCCGCCCGCGACACCGGCGGGCACTTTCCTGCTACGCTGCTCGCTCTGCGCCGAACACACCGACGCCGAGGTCGAGGACATTTTGCGTATTTTCGGCGAAGCGGGACGCGAAACGGGCGTGATCGGGTAATTCATGCAAAATTAGTGTCGCATTTTGGGGCGTTTGGCGCTTCCTCGCGCTTTTCACGCCCGCCGACTTGTGCCTACACTTGACGGATGGCGGGGGAGTATCTGGACGCCGCGCGCTCGGGAGTCGGGCGCGAGTGGCTCCGCGGTTCGGCCGGGCTAGCCGTCCTGATCGCGTTCGGCACGTTCGTCGCGCTGGCCTTCGCCGCCGCCAACCTGTCCCGCCAGCGCGAAGCCGCGCTCCAACGCGAGCGGCACAGCTACCAAGCGCTGTTCCTCGTCCGCGACATCGACGCCTCCATCGCCCGTTCCGAAGCCGCGCTCGGCTATTTCGTGCTGAGCGGGGACCGCTACCGCGCCACCACCTATTACAGCGAAGGACGTAACGCCGACCGGCAGATCGACCAGCTCCGCCAGCACCTGCGGCGCGATCCGGCGCAGGTGCGCCGCGCCGAGCGGCTCCGCCAGCTCCTCGACCGCCGCCTGGCCGAGCTCGGCGCGGCGGCGACGCGAACGCGCTTCAACCAGGGCTTGACGGGCATCTCGCTCTACGACCGCACGGGCCGGGTCTCCACCGGCCCGCAGATCCGCCGCGCCCTCGCCGATATCGCGAGCACCGAGCGCGACAAGCTGACGCAACGGCTGGCGACGACCGAGACGCTGGACGAGCGATCCAACCTGTTCATCAATCTGACGTCCGTCTTCGGGCTGGTGCTCGTGCTCGGCATCGCCGCGCTGGGCGCCGTCGCGCTGCAGGCGTTCCGCCAGCGCAAGATCTCCGCGCGCCTCGCCGAGCTTGAGAACCGGCGCGCGCGGCTGCTCGAAGCGGCGGTGGAGGCGCGCACCGCCGAGCTCAGCCGGGCGAACGAAGCGATCCGCGCCGAGGCGACCGAGCGCGCGTCGGCCGAAGCCCAGCTCCGCCAGATCCAAAAGATGGAGGCGGTGGGCCAGCTCACCGGCGGCATCGCCCACGATTTCAACAACATGCTCGCGGTCGTCATCGGCAGCCTCGACCTCGCCAAGCGCCACCTCGACCGCCCCAACGCCGACCCGCGCCGGCACCTGGACAACGCGATGGAGGGCGCCAACCGCGCCGCTGCGCTTACTCGCCGCCTACTCGCTTTCGCGCGCAACGAGCCGCTGCTGCCGGAGGGCATCGCCCCCGGCCGGCTGATTGAGGGCATGGCCGACTTGTTCGAGCGCACGCTGGGCGAGGGCGTCCATGTCGAGACCAACCTAGCCGACGACGGCTGGCTCGTGTGGGTGGACGCGCACCAGTTCGAGAACGCAGTTCTTAACTTGGCGGTGAACGCGCGCGACGCGATGAACGACCGCGGACGATTGTTCATCTCGAGCCGCGACGTGCGGCTGGACGACGGCGAGGTCGGCCAGGCGCCCGCCGGCGACTACGTCTGCGTGTCTGTCGCCGACACGGGCTCGGGCATGGCCCCGGAGGTGCTGGAGCGCGCGTTCGAGCCCTTCTTTACCACCAAACCCGTCGGCAAGGGTACGGGCCTGGGCCTGAGCCAAATCTTCGGCTTTGTGCGCCGGTCGGGCGGCGATCTCCGGATCAGTTCGACGCTCGGCGAAGGCACCACCGTATCATTGTTCCTGCCGCGCTCCGTCCGCGCCGTGCGGGCGGGCGAGGCCGCGCTCCCCGCGCCCGAGCCGGCGGGCGAGCAGGCGGCCGACCCGCGCGCGATCCTGGTGGTGGAGGACGATCCCCGGGTGCGCGCGGCAACGGTGGAGACGCTTGAGGACCTCGGCTACCTGCCCACCGCCTGCGAGTCCGGCGCGCTGGCGATGGACGCGCTGAACGCTGCGCCGTTCGCGCTGATCGTCACGGATGTGGTGATGCCGGAGATGACCGGCCCTGAGTTCGTCCGTGCCATCGCGCCGCGCTACGGCCACATCCCCGTGCTATACCTGACCGGCTACGTCGGCGAGGCGGGCGACGCCGAGGAGCTCGCCGGCCACCACCTGCTGCGCAAGCCCTTCACCATAGCCGCCTTAGCCGCCGCCGTAGAGCGCGCGCTGGGCACCGGCGGGCGCGGGACTAGCGAATCGCCCGCTGCGCCAGCAGCCTTGGCAGCAGAGTGACGGCAGCAGCGAGCGGGAAGCGGCGCTGCCAAGGCTTGATTTCCAGCCGCGTGCCGGCGTGGCGGTTGATCTTCCAAGCCAGGTAGTCGATCCCGCCCGCGAAGGTGAAGCTCGCCTTGGCAAGGCGCAGGACGGACAGCAGCTTGCCGCGGCGCCGGAGCGCGCGCCAGCGGCGGAGGGCGTCGGCCTCCCTCGCCGTCGCGGCGTGCCGATCGCGCATCTCCGCCAACGCCGCGTCCCCGAACCACCGGTAGCGTTCCGGGTCCGCGTCCACGATCCCCGCCGAGCGGTCCTCGCGCTCCGCGCGCAACTCGGCCGCGTAAGTGAGCGAGAAGCCGCGCTTCCAGATCGCGAGCGAGTCCCCCCGCTCCGCGGACGGCGTCATCGGCAGGGCCAGCCCGAGCAAGGTCGGCGCGGCGCGCGCGACGCCCCGCGCCGCGTCGTCCCGCGCGGCAGGATCCTTCGCCCAGACGAGCCGCGACGGCTGGGCGAAGCGCGCCCACACCGACACGCTACGGGCTCCCGGCGAGCATTCGCGCCGGAAATCCGCCTCGCTCAGCACCGCGTATTTCGCGACCAGGCCGTCGTGCGCGAAGGGAAAGACGTTAGGCGGGATCAGGCTGTTGGCCGTCGCCAGCCAGCGCTGGGGATAAGCGGCGCGGTAGTCGGCGACTAGGAGGTAAAAGTCGAGCATGAGCCCGTCGAGCTCGCGGCTGCGGAGGCACGAACCATAGAACAGCACGGCGCGCGACGCCTCGCCGTGCCGCGCCGCGATGGCCGCCGCCATCGCTGCCGCGCGCGGGTCGACGTCCCCCGCCAGCTCGGCGGCGACCAGCTCCTCTAATCGGCTCACGTCGCCAAGTGAACGAACGGCACGGGCGCCGTGGGGGTGAGCACGATCGGCCGGCCGGGGCGCGCTTGAAACATCTCGCCGTCGAAGATCACGTCCGACGGGTCGCCTTCGATGCGGATCTCGTCGCCGCGCTCGTACCACACGCCCCGCACGCGCTCACGGCCGAGCCGCCCGCGCAGCTTGGCGACCACCGCGCGCGCCAGCGCCATCGGCCGTTGCTCCACCGCGAGGAAGCGGAGCGCGCCGCCAGAGCCTGCCGCCTGGTCGGGCAGGCGGCTCAGCAGCACCTTGTGGAGCGTGGTGACGAGCAGCAGCGCGAAACGGCCGGTCAGCTCGCCGTCGCGCCGCACGGAAATGCTGATCGGCGCCGGCCGCGGCGGCAGGAATCGCGTCCGCCTGGCCCCCAGCACGAGCGCCAGCGTCGCGGCGAGCGCGGTGAGAACGTGGCTGAAGCCGTTGGGCAGGCCGAGCGGGTAGATCTTGTCTCGGCAGTAAAGCATCGTGTCAGCAAGCCCCGCGCCGCCGAGAAACATGCCGAGTACCGGGCGCGCGTCGGGACTGCCGTCCGATAAGGCGATAAGCTCGCGCTTGACGATGTGCGCCGCTAGGTCGCCCCCCGCGAGCTCCAGCACGCGCTCGAGCGCGGCCAGCGGGTCACCTTCAGCGCCAAGCTCCAGCGCGATCAGGTTGGTCTTCCCATTGGGCAGCACCGCCACGGGCGGCGGGCCATCGACGAAGTGGCCGCCCTGATAGAGCTCGGTCAACGTCGCCTGCACCGTGCCGTCGCCGCCGTTGATCACCAGCACGCGGGGACGGACCCGCGCGATGGAACGCATCGCGTCGGCGATCTGCGCGACATCCTCGACCTCGTAGTGGAACACCTCCGGATGCCGCGCGCAGAAGCTCCGCACGCGCGGCAGCAGCGAACGGTTACCGGTGGAGTTGGGATTGGACAGCAGGGCGATCTGGATCACGGCCTCGCCGTCCGCACCGGACCAATGGACAGCCCTCGGCGATAGTTGAGCACCACGTCAATCGGGCGCACGCCGCCGCCGACCGCCATCGCGACCTTGGCATGCGCGGGCTTGAGATCGATCAGCGACAGCCGGGGATTGCGCGAAAAGCCGCCGCCGTCGCTCCACCCCGATTTGCCATTGCCGTCGAGGTCGTGGCGCACCGCCACTGCGTAAGTCCCCGCGCGCGGCACCGCCACGCACACGGGCATCGCGCCCGTGCCGCGCACCGGCAACTCGATGCGGCGGAGCTTGCGGCCCTTTTTCAGGAAATCGCCGGGGTTCTCGCCGTAGAGCTGGACGCGGAGCACGCCCTGCGCGGCCTTCAAACCGCGCACGTTCACCAGGAACGCGCTGCTACCCCCGTCGCACGCGCGCGCGTCCGGGCCCATCGCCGCCCGCGCGCCCGCCGCCCCGCCGACCGCGAGCGCCCCCAGGAGGACCAGCTTCACCATACGCATACGCCTTGCGTCTCCCGCCGCGCCGGACCACATCCTTTCGCGGGCGGACGCCGCGGCGGTCCCGCCCCCAGCCGACGGGATGGCGTCTATTTGCGGCCAAAACATGGTCGCGCCGCGGGGAGCGTGGAACGAGAACGTGGCCGCTTTTCCGACGCTTACCGACCGTTATCTCGCGCGGCTGATCGTCGTGCCCCTGGTCGCGACCCTGCTGCTCGCGGCCATGCTGCTGTTGCTCGAAAAGATGCTGCGCCTCTTCGACTTCGTCGCCGCCGAAGGCGGACCGGCGAGCATCGTTTGGCGCATGCTCGCTAACACCGTGCCCGAATATATGTCGCTCGGGGTGCCTTTGGGCCTCCTGCTCGGCGTATTGCTAGCCTTCCGCAAGCTCAGCCTACAATCGGAGCTCGACGTGTACCGCGCGGTGGGCGTCGGCTACGGCCGGCTGCTGCGGGTCCCATACTTATTTGCGGTCGTCCTGCTCTTGGTCAATGTCGCGATCGTCGGCTGGGTGCAGCCGGTGTCGCGCTACTCCTATGAAGAGCTGCGCTTCGACCTTCGCTCCGGCGCGCTCGGCGCGTCCATCAAGGTCGGTGAATTCACCCGGCTGGGCTCGCGCATCACGCTGCGCGTGGAGGAAAGCCGGGGCAAGGGCGAACAGCTGTCGGGCGTGTTCGTTATGGCGGAGGACAAGCAGGGCCGCTCCATCGCCGTCACCGCCGCCGAAGGCCGCTTTCTCGCTTCCGCGACCGACCCGGAGGCGATTATCTTCCGCTTGAACAACGGCCGCCTCGTCCACGACGCGCCCAGTTACCAAGTGCCTCGCGTGCTCTCCTTCGAACGCTACGACCTGCCGATTGACCTGCCCGCGGCCGAGGCCTTCCGCGGACGGGGCGACAAGAACATCGAGCGCACCATCCCCGAATTGTGGCAACTCGCCTACGGCGGCGCAGCTCCGCCAGACAAGGCGCGCTCGGCGGAGGCGAACCTCCACTTCCGCCTGGTGGAGCTCGCTATGATGCTGCTCCTACCGCTGCTCGCGGTGGCGCTGGCGGTGCCGCCAAAGCGCAGCGCTTCGTCGCTCGGCATCTTCCTGTCGATCGTGATCGTGGTCACCTACCACAAGCTCAGCGAGTACGCCGAAAGCGCGGCGGCCCGAGGATCGGTCGATCCCGTGCTCGCCTTGTGGCTGCCCTTCCTTATCTTCGCTGCGCTGATCGGGTGGATGTACCGCAACTTAGCCCTCGTTCCGGGCGGCCAGCCGATCGGCGCGCTGGAGCGCGGCGCGGCCAAGGCGGGGGCGGCCGTGCGCCGCTTGTTCGGAGTCGCGCGACGCCGCCGGCCGGAGCTCGGACAAGCCGCGGTCGCCTAAGCCGCCCGCGGCAAGTTGCGCTTCAGGCCAAAGAGCTTAAGCGGGCCCCGCCGCCATGCACCTGAACTTCTTCCCTTCGCGCCGGATCAGCTTCTACATGGCGCGCATGTTCCTGCAGCGGACCCTGGCGGTCCTCGCGGCCCTGGTGCTCGTGCTGCAGGTGCTCGACCTGCTCGGCCAGTCGGGCAAGGTGCTGGGCTACCCCGGCAACGGCCAGGACGAGCTGCTGCGCTACGTGGCGCTCCGCCTGCCTCAGCTCGTCGCGCGCTTTCTGCCCTTTTCTGTGCTGCTTGGCACCCTGATCACGCTCGCCACCTTGAACCAGAACTCGGAGGTGATCGCGATGAAGGCGGCGGGCATCTCAGCCCACCAGATCCTCGCGCCGCTGGTGGTGGCGAGCCTGGGCGTCGCGGCGGTGTCCTTTTCCTTCAACGAAGCGGTGGTGGCCCCCGCGACGCGGCAGCTGAACGCTTGGGAAGGGCGCGATTTCGGCCCCGTGCCGCGCGACGCGAACGTCGCCGAGCACGTCTGGGTCACGAGCGGCGAGGACCTAGTCGAGGTCGAGCGCGTGATCGGTCGCGGCGCGGCCACCGTGCTCGAGGACGTGGAAATCCACCAACGCGCCGGCGGCACGCTGATGGCGCGCATCACCGCGGAGCGCGGCGCCCCCGAGGGCGACGGCTGGCGCTTGACGGACGTGACCCGCTTCGACCTCGGCACGGGCGCGCTCACCCGGCGGCCGAGCCTGCGCACCTTGGAAGGCGTCGAGCCGCGCCAGTTCACCTATTTCGATGTCGATCCCGACGAGCACGGCTTCCTCGCCTTGCGCCGCGCCATCGCCGACCTGAAGATCGCCGGCCGGCCGACGCAGGAGTTGGAGGCGGGGTTGTGGCACAAGCTGTCGGGCCCGTTGTCCGCCGTGCTGATGCCCTTGCTCGCGGGCGTCGCGGGCTTCGGCCTCGCCCGCTCCGGCCAGCTGTTCGTCCGCGCGGTGATCGGCATGGCATTGGGCTTCGCCTATTTCGTCGCCGACAACTTCGCGCTCGCCATGGGCAATCTCGGCGCCTACCCGCCGCTGCTCGCCGCCTGGGCGCCGTTCGCGCTGTTCCTGCTCATCGGCGAAGCGGTGCTGATCCGGACGGAGGAGTGACGGCGGAGCCGTCGGCCGCCGGCGTCACCCGCCGCGACGTGGCGGGCGGCGCGGCGCTGGCCGGGCTCGCGCGGGCGGGGGCGCTGATCGAAGCGGTGACCCAGCCCGCCTTCATCTGGCTGTTCGGGTTGCCGACCTACGGCTTGTACGTCGTGCTTTGGGCGGCAATCAACTTCTCGGCCAACTTGGTCGACCTCGGCATGACCTCCGCGTTGCAGCGGGTGGTGCCGCAGGCGGACGGCGAGGAAGAGGCGCACCGCCGACTGCGCTTCGCGCTGCTGCTCGCGCTGGGCTTGTCCTCGGCGGTCGCGCTGGGCGCGATCATCTTCGCCGAGCCGCTCGCCGCCCGGCTATCTGCCGCGCCCGGGGATCGCGCGAGCCTGCCGCTCGCGATCCGCTTGTTCGCGCCCGCGCTGCCGCTTTGGGTGTTCGTGGAGGTGTGCACCGCCGCCGCCCGCGCGCGCCGCGCCTTCGGGCCGGAGATCCGGCTGCGCATTTTTTGGGAGCAGATCGCGCGGCTCGCCTTCGCGCTCCTCTTCTGGGCGGCAGGCGCGCGGGCGCTCGGGCTGATGCTCGCCCACCTGTGCTCGCTCGCGCTGGTCGCCCTGCTCTCGCTGCGCCTGCTCGGGCGCTACTACGACCTGCGCCTGTTGCTGCGTGCGCCGCGCCGCGTCGGCACCGGGCGGTTGCTGGTGGGCACGGGGCTGTCGCTGCTTCCGGCGGAGCTTACCCGTCGCGCGCTGATCGACCTGCCGCCGGTGGTGCTCAGCCTGATGCTGCCCGGCGCGCGCGGGGCGACCGCCGCGGGCCTGTTCGACATCGGGCGCAAGCTGTCCACCGTGCCACTGGTTGTGCGGCAAGCCTTCCAATACGTCCTCGCGCCGTTGAGCGCCGCGGCGACGGAGCACGAGCTCGCCCCCATCTACCGCTTCGCGTCGCGCGCGACCGCCGCCCTGGTGCTGCCGCTCGCCGCGCTGCTCTGCTTTGCCGCGCGCGACATCCTGAGCCTGTACCGGCCGGAAGCGGCGGCGGCCGGCGCACTGCTGGCGATCCTGGTCGCGGGCCGCGCGTTCGAAGCGCTGCTCGGCCCCGCCGCCACGGTGGTCGAGATGACCGGCCACCGCCTGCTTCCCCTGCTCAACAGCGCGGCGGGGGTAGCGACCTGGGCGGTGCTGCTCGCGCTTCTCGTGCCGCGGCTTGGGGGGACGGGGATGGCGGCCGCCGTCGCGGCGGGCGCGGCGATTGTGACGGTCCTCGCGGCCGTCGAGCTGCGCTGGACCCGCCGGCTGTCGCCGATCGACCGGGGCGTGGGGACGAGCCTGCTCGTCGCGGGCGCCGGCGCGTTGCTGATGGCGGGCGCGGCCGCCCTGCCCTCGCCCGCGCGGCCGCTCCTGCTGCTTCTCCTTTGGGCGGCGACGAGCTGGGTCGCGCTCCGTTTCGGGCTGGGCCCGGCGGATCACGAGGCGCTCGGCAAGGCGGGGCGCAAGCTGCGGCTGGCGCGCTAGGGCCCGATTTTCGCCCTATTCCCCATTCATTGCAGGCTCAGTGCGGTGCACCTATCTCCGCCGCTCGCCTAACGCCCGAGCTTTCGAGGATATATTCGTGAAGCACGCCGCCACGCTCCGCCCCGGAATTTGGAGCCGGTCCCACCACCTTGACCGGATGACCCTCAAGGAGCTCGTCGCCGCCTACTTCCAGTATCCGGCGATCATCGCCTATCTGGCGCTGAGCGCGACGGCGATCGTGACGTACGCGTTGAACCCCGCGCCGCTCCTGCCGACCTTCGCGGCGATCGGCGCGGCCGCGCTCGCCTACCCGCTCGCCTGGTACCTGCTGCACCGGTTCGTGCTGCACAGCCGCTGGATGTGGAAAAGCAAGCTGCTCGCGCCGACGTGGAAGCGCATCCACTACGACCATCATCAAGACCCCAATCACCTGGAGGTGTTGTTCGGCGCGCTGCACACCACCCTGCCGACGATCGCTGCGGTGACGCTTCCCGTTGGCTGGGCGATCGGCGGCTTCGGCGGGGCCTGCGCGGCGCTCGCGACCGGGCTGCTGACCACCTGCTTTTACGAGTTCTGCCACTGCATCCAGCACCTGTCCTACAAGCCGAAGAACCGCTGGCTGGCCGAGATGAAGCGCAGCCACATGGCGCATCACTTCCACCACGAAGGCGGCAATTACGGCATTACCACCTTCTTCTGGGACAAGCTGTTCGGCACCTACTACAAGGGCGCGCACGAGCGAGAGAAGAGCCCGACGGTGTTCAACCTCGGCTACACGTCGCAAGTCGCCGAGCAATACCCGCACGTCGCCGAACTGTCGGGCGGCGTCGTCGCCGGCCACCCGCGCAAGCGAGGGTGATCCCGCCTGTCGTCGTCCGCGAGGTCGCGACCGCGGCCGAGCGGCGCGCGTTCGTCGACCTCGCTTGGGCGGCGAACCGCGGCGACCCGCATTGGGCGCCGCCGCTCAAGAGCGAGGTCCGCGGGCTGCTCGACGCGCGCAAGAACCCCTGGTTCGAGCATGCGGAAGCCGCGCTGTTCCTCGCCTGGCGCGGCAAGCAGCCGGTCGGGCGCATCTCGGCGCAGGTTGACAGGTTGGTGCTGGAGCACGTGGCGCCGGACCTCGGCCATTGGGGCTTTCTCGAAGCCGCCGACCCGGACGCCGCCCACGCGCTGCTCGCCGCGGCGGAGAATTGGCTGCGCGCCCGCGGAATGCGGCGCGCGCAGGGACCGTTCTCCTTTTCCTACTGGGACGAGGCCGGCCTGCTCGTGCAGGGGCACGACCACCCGCCGACGGTGATGATGGGGCACAACAGCCCGGCTTACGCCGCCTACGTCGAATCCGCGGGCTATGAGGGGGTGAAGGACCTCCGCACCTACGACCTAGACATAACGATTCCGCTCCGCCCCATTGTCCACAAGCTGGTGGAGCTGAGCGAGCGCAACCCGCGCATCCGCTTCCGGCAGGTCGACAAGTCGCGCTTCGACGAGGAGGCCGCGATCATCATGGGTATCCTGAACGACGCTTGGGCGCGCAACTGGGGGTTCGTGCCAATGACCCCGGCCGAAATCGCCTACGTCGGCCGCAAGCTGAAGCCGATCGTGTTCGAAGACCTCATCCGCATCGCCGAATACGACGGCGAGCCGGCGGCGTTCATGATCACGGTGCCTGACCTCAACGAGCTCACCCGCGACATGGATGGCAAGCTGCTGCCGTTCGGCTGGGCGAAGCTTCTGTGGCGCCTACGCCGCCCGCAGGTGCGGGCGGTGCGCGTGCCTTTGATGGGGGTATTGCGCAAATACCAGCAGTCGCGACTGGCGAGCCAACTGACCTTCCCGTTGATCGAGTTCAACCGCCGCGCATCCGTCGAGCGCTACGGCGCGACGCGGGGCGAGATCGGCTGGGTGCTCGACGACAACGAGGGGATGAAGTCGGTTGCGCAGGTAACGGACAGCCGGGTCAACAAGGTTTACCGGATATACGAGCGCGCGCTCTAGTTCAGCGCAGCCGGACCCAGGTCGGCGCGTGGTCGCTCGCCTTATCGCGGCCGCGGACCTCGCGATGGACGTCGGCGTCGGCCAAGCGGTCGGCGGCGGCGGGACTGAGCAAGAGGTGATCGATGCGGAAGCCCGCGTCGCGCGCCCAGGCGCCCATTTGATAGTCCCAGAAGGTGTACACGCGCCCGTTCGGGTGCCGCGCACGGATCGCGTCCGTCCAGCCCTGGTGGAGGACGCGGTGGTAAGCGGCGCGGGACTCGGGGCGCATCAGCGCGTCGCTCGCCATAGCGGGGACGGAATAGACGTCCTCGTCGGTAGGCACGACGTTCCAGTCGCCGGCGAGCACCACCGGGCGCTCGGAGGCGAGCAGTTCGGCGGCGCGGGCGCGGAGGCGCTCCATCCAGGCCAGCTTGTAGTCGAACTTCGGCCCGGGCACCGGATTGCCGTTGGGCAGGTAGATGGAGGCGACCACCACGCCGTCGACCTCGGCTTCAAGGTAGCGGCTCTGGTCGTCGGCCTCATCGCCCGGCAGACCCTGTCGGAGCAGCGTCGGCTCGCGCTCCTTGGCGAGCACCGCGACGCCGTTAAAGCCCTTCTGCCCGTGCCAAAGCGCGCGGTAGCCGCGGGCCTTTACCTCGGCCGCGGGCACGTCGCCAACCGTCGCCTTCAGCTCCTGGAGGCACAGCACGTCGGGCGCGTACTCGTCGAGATATTCGAGGAAGCGCGGCAGCCGGGCGCGGATGCCGTTGACGTTGTAGGTAGCGATCAGCACCCGATCAGATCGAGAAGCTGGTGCCGCAGCCGCAGCCGGACGCCGCGTTGGGGTTGGTGACGCGGAAGGCGGCGCCGCCGAGCGACTCCACGAAGTCCACCGCGGCGCCGCGCACCAGGTCGAGGCTGACGTCGTCGACGAGCAGGGTCACGCCGTCACGCGCCACCGCCGTGTCGCCCTCCCCCGGAGCGTCGGCCAAGCCGAAGCGGTACTGGAAACCCGCGCAGCCGCCGCCTTCGACGGAGAGGCGCAGGATCGGCGGCTTGTTCTGGCGTGCGGCGATCGCGAGGACGCGGGCGGCAGCGGAGGAGGTGAGGTCGATGGCTTCCATAACCGGGAGATAAGCGCCCGCCCGGTCGCGGGCAACGCCGCCTAGCGCTGGCCCGCGTCGGCCGGGCCGCCCATCGCCAGCTGGGCGGACAGCGCCTGGGCGCGCGCCTGCTGGACGATCTGAACGTGGTCGCCCGCCTGCATGAATGCGGTGGGGTTCACCGCCGCGCCGTCGATGCGGACTTCGTAGTGGAGGTGGCTGCCGGTGGAGCGGCCGGTGGAGCCCATCAGCGCGATCAACTGGCCGCGCTTCACGCGCTGGCCGGCGCGCACCATCATGGAGGACAGGTGGCCGTAACGGGTCTGGATGCCCTGCCCATGGTTCAATTCGATGAGGTTGCCGTAGCCGCCGACGACGGTGGCGCGGTTCACCATCCCGTCGGCGGTGGCGTAAATCGGCGTGCCGAGCGGGCCGGCGAGGTCGATGCCCGAATGCATCGCGACCGTGCCCTTGAACGGGTCCGAACGGGTGCCGAAAGTAGAGGTGTTGCGCGCGTTCTTGACAGGCATCAGCGCGGGAACGGAGACGCCCGACGGCTGCGGCGTTTCGAAGCGCGTCCAGCTGGCGAAAATCGACTTGAAGGTGAGATCGCTCGCCTGAGCGGTTTCCAGCGGCCCGCCCGCGGCGTCCGCTTCGGCGGCGCTGGCGGGGGCGGCAAGGCCAGCAGCGAGCAGCGCGCCCGCGATAAGTATTTGACGGAGGCCGCGGAACCGCGAACTCGAGTTGGTGTTTTGAGTGTCGGAAATCCGCATTCAGTCCCCCGCGACCAAGGTGGACGCCGTTCCGCGGCGAGTGCCGCGTCGAGCGCCAGATTGTTCGGGCCTATCCCGTAGAAGCCGTCTCGGTTTGCCCACCCGGACGGTGTGAGCCTGTGTTTGTTAATGTCCTGGTTAACTGGCAAGCGCGGCGTAGTAGTCTCGGGGCAGACCGGCCTGTCGCCGCGCCGAGTCGTTGAACGGAGGCTTCAGCGAGCCCCGAAAACGGGAACGGACCAGCTCTCGCCACGTATCGGCCGGCGCGAGTCCGCGGGCGGCGCAGAGCGTCCCGAACCATTTCATGCCGAAGCCGACGTGCCTGATTTCATCGAGATAGATGCGCTGGAGAATGGCCGCGGAGCGTGGATCGCCCGCCGCCGCGAAAGCACGCACGGTGGCCGGGGTGACGTCGAGTCCCCTCGCCTCCAGCACGGTGGGCACGATCACCAGCCGCGCCAGGAGATTGTCGGCGGTGGACGCGGCGGCCTCCCACAACCCGTCGTGGGCGGGGAGCGCGCCGTAGAAGGTGCTGAGCGCCCGCAGTCGCCGGTCGAGCAGCGCGAAGTGCAGCGCCTCGTCCGCAGCGACCGACAGCCAGTCGTCGGCGAAGGCGGGCGGGAGGCCCGCGCCCAAGCGGCCCACGATGTCCAGCGCGAGATCGAGTGCGTTCAGTTCGATGTGGGCGAGCGCGTGGAGCATCGCGACCCGGCCGCGTGCCGAGCCGAGCTTGCCGCGCTTGGACATGGCGGACGGCGGCAGCAGTTCGGGCCGGGCGGGCCGCCCGGGCCGGTCGGGGACGCCGACCGAGAGGTCGTGGGCGAGGCGGCCGGCCCGCCAGTCGCGCCGCAGCGCGCGGGCACGCATCACCTTGGCGCGCGGCTCGGCGGTTTCCAGCACGGCGCGGACGCGGGCGCCGAGGGCGGCGGCGGGTGGACCGGGGGCCGCGCTCACCGGCACGCCGGTCCCGCTTCGGGACGAAGGTCCGAAAGGTCCCGGGAAGAATGAAATTCTCCGGCCGGCGCGGGCGGTTTCGGCGCGGAGCGAGGCTGGGACGGCGGGACGAGCATCGCCGGAGTGTAACCGGAGCGGCCCCCTGTAGGAAAGCGCCGGGGGATGATCGGGCGAGCAGGCAGGTTCGCCGGCGAGCGCACATCCCGGTTGGTCCGCAACCCGATGCGCTCCGGCTTGCCAAGTCGTTCGCTCCAGCATTCGCGTCTCGATGAATGACGGGATCGCGCGGGGAGCATAGGAGGGCTGGGTGGCTGGGCGTGGTAATCCGAGAGCGAGTGAGGTCCGTTGATAGTGACACGCCGACATTAGGCGGCTCGGCTTGCCGAATGAGTTTGGACCGATAACGGACCCAGCGCCTTTCAGCGTGGCAAAGAGCGAATTCGACTCGCATGCTTCGGCGCATGTCCGCTGTCACCTCCAAGCAGACATCGGCTCCGTAAACCGATCCAGCCGCATGCCGTCATGGATGCTTTCCAGCAGCTCATGCCGAGCTGCGAGTAGCTCTTGCGCGGACGTTCAACGCGAGAGCGGGGGCACGCATCCCTTGTCCGCTGACAGACGAGCCATAGGTCGCCGGCAATAATTGGCACGGACGCAACCCGGACGTGACCTAAATGTCCGGCAGGGATCGGAAGCGGACAGCGGCCAAGCGCTCGCACTTCCGCGAGTTCGCTGTGGCGATGATCTCGCCCCTCAACTCCCCTCCCCGCGCAACCACCCATCAAGTCGCCGCACCAGCGCCTCCGCCGCGGGACGGCGGAGCTGGAAGCCGAGCCAGCCGAAGCCGGGGTGGCGGAAGGCGAGCAGGGCGCGGTCCTTCGCCCGATTGGCGCCGAGCAGGTAGGCCGGGTCGACCACCGCGTCCGTGATGCGCGCGCCCTCGTCGAGTTCGGGCGCGACCTCCTCGGCGAGCCGCGCGCGGCCGTTGGCGAGAGCGCGGATCAGCTCGTCGAGCTCGGGGGCCTCCAGCCGCGCTTCGAACAGCAGGCGGCCGGCGGACAGGACGCGGAGCGACAGGGCGGCGCGGTCATCGTCCAGGGTGACTTCGAGATGCTGCCGTTCGGCCATGATCGGGGGAGAGTGCGCCGGAAGCGGCGGTGTTCCCAGGGTTCGTCGCGGGCGAGGACGCTTAAGCGGCCGCCAGTTCCCGGCGCAGCAGCTCCATCAGCTCGCGCGCGGGCATCGCGCGGCCGAGCGGGGCGCCCTGGCCGGCCCAGTGCGCGCCGAAGCCGTCCTCCCCCGCCGCCTTCGCCGCCGCGTGCAGCGCCTTTCCTGCGTGATAGGCGAGCGGGTAGTCGGGCGGATCACCCGGAGCCTCCGCCGCCCATTCGGTGAAGCGGTTAGCAAGGCAGCGCGCGGGGCGGCCGGAGATTGCGGTGGTCACGGCCGTGCGGGCCGCGCCCGGGCCGGCCAGGGCCGTGCGGTAACCCGCGTCCGCGCCGCTTTCCGGGCAGAGGACGAAGGCCGTGCCGAGCTGTGCCGCGACGGCCCCCAGAGCGAGCGCCGCCCGGACGCCCGCGCCGTCCATGATGCCGCCCGCCGCGATCACGGGCAGGCGCGTCCGCGCCGCGAGCAGTCGGGTCAGGGCCAGCGCGCCGAGCCGGGCGTCGCGCGCCGCCGGGTCGAAGACGCCGCGGTGCCCGCCGGCCTCCCAGCCTTGCGCCACGACCATGTCGACGCCCGCCGCCTCGACCAGCCGCGCTTCGGCCGGGCTCGTCACCGTAGCGAGGAGGATGCAGCCCGCCCCCCTCAGCGCAGCGATCCTGTCGGCGGCGGGGAGGCCGAAGTGGAAGCTGACGACGGGCGGGGCGGATTCCAAGAGCAGGGCCAGCATTTCGTCGTCATGGGCGAAGCTCCTGTAGGGCGAGCGCAGCGCGGCGGGCGGTTCTGCGCCGTGGCCCCGGAACAAGGGCGCGAGCGCCGCCAGCCAGCGCGCCTCGCGCGCCGCGTCGGGGCGGGCGGGGGCGTGGACAAAGAGGTTGACGTTGAACGCGCGAGCCGTGCGGGCTCGGGTTTCCGCGATCATCGCGCGCGCCCCCGCGGCGTCCGTCGCGCCGACCGCGATAGAGCCCAAGCCGCCGGCGTTCGAGACGGCGGCGGCGAGGGCGGGCGTGGACACCCCGGCCATTGGGGCCTGCACGATCGGAAGCATTATCCCGAAGCGTTCGAGCGGCGTCATCGGGCGGCCGTGAGGCGGCGGGGCAGTGCGCACCGCCGCGGTCCCGCCTTCGCTGGCGTAGGCTTCAGGCCAGCCCCCGCAGCGCCGCCAGCACCTCCGCGGCGTGGCCGGGCACCCTCACCTTGCGCCAGGCGCGCGCGACACGGCCCGTGCCGTCGATGAGAAAGGTGGCGCGCTCCATGCCCATGTACTTGCGGCCGTACATCGACTTCTCGATCCAGGTGCCGAACCCCTCGCTCAAGGACCCGTCGTCGGTTGCGAGGGAGACGCCGAGCTCGTATTTGGCAATGAACATGCCGTGCTTGGCGGTGTCGTCGCGGGAGACGCCAAGGATGTCGGCGTCCGCGGCGGCGAAATCGGCGGCCAACGCGGTGAAATCCTGGGCCTCGCGGGTGCAGCCGCTCGTGTCGTCCTTGGGATAGAAATAGAGCACCAGCGGGCGGCCAGCGCGGTCGGCGAGCGAGAAGCGGCGGCCGTCGGAGGCCTCGAGCACCAGAGGTGGGGCCTGCGTTCCTAACTCCACTCGCCTTCCCTCCCCCGTGCGACCATGTCCCAAATGTCACCGACACCCTGCCGCGCCGCACGGTGCATCGCAAGCAACGCGTCCCAATCCGCCGCGCCGCAGGCGCGGGCGACGAGCGGGCGCGAGGCCTCGGCGGGGTCGTCGCCCGCGGGCGCAATCAAGCGTAGCATCACGAGCAGGCGGGTGAGGAGGTCGTGCCAGGCGGGCGCGTCCGGCGGGAGCAGCCGAGCGGCGGCGAGCACGCGCACTGCCTCGCCCAGCCGGAAATCGAAGGCCTCGCAGTAGCGGAGCTGGAGGAGGTGCACGGCGAACTCGAGGTCAACGAGGCCGCCGGGACCGAGCTTGACGTCGAGGGAACCTACCGGGAGCTTGTGCGCGGCCATCTCGGCCCGCATCGCGACGACGTCGGCGGTGAGCTTCGCGTCGTCGCGGGGCCGGGCCAGGACGGCGGCGATGCCCTCCTCCACCACCGCCCGGGCGTCCGCCGGGCCAAACACGGGGCGTGCGCGGGTGAGCGCCATGTGCTCCCAGGTCCAAGCCTCGTCGCGCTGGTACGCCAGGAAGCTGTCGACCGACACGGCGAGCAGCCCCTGTGCGCCCGACGGGCGGAGGCGGGTGTCGACGTCGTAGAGCGGGCCGGCGGCGGTGGGCAGGCTGAGTGCGCCGGCGACGCGGCGGGCGAGGCGGTTGTGGTAATCGGTCGCGCCGAGCGGCTTCGGCCCGTCCGAGCGGTCGCCGAAGTCGCCGGTGAATAGGAACACGAGGTCGAGGTCGGACGCGTGGGTGAGCGCCGCGCCGCCCAGGCGACCGTAGCCGAGGATGAGGAGCTCCGCTCCTGGCACGCGGCCGTGGGCGCGCGCGAACTCGCCCGCGGCGGCGCGGGCGACGACGTCGACTGCCGCCTCGGCGATCCGGGCGTAGGCGGCGGCGGCGTCCAGCGGGTCGGCGCGGCCGGCGATCAGCTGGACGCCGACGGCGAAGCGGCGCTCGTTGACCCGGCGGCGGACAGCGTCGAGCAGTTCTCCGTAGCCCCCCTCTCCGCCCCGCGCGAACTCGGCGGCGAGTTCGGAAACGGGCGGGGCGGGGAGAAAGGCGGAGGCGTCGAGCAGGCCGTCGAGCAACTCGGGGTGGTCCGCGAGCGCTTCCGCCAGCGCGGGGGCGTGGGCGAGCACGGCGCTCAGCAGTTCGGCAAGCGCCGGGCGGGCCTCCAGCAGGCGGAACAGGTTCACCCCGCTCGGCAGGCGGGCGACGAGCGCGTCGAAGCGGTTCACGGCACGCCCCGGGTCGGGCGCGCGGGCGAAGGCGGGTAGGAGCGCGGGCAGCATCGCCTCCAGCGCGTCCTGCGCGGCGGCGCTGCGGAGCGCGCGCGCGTTTCCCGAGCGCCAGCCCTCCACCCGGGCGCGAACGGCGGCGGGATCAGGGAAGCCGGCGGCTAGGAGCGCGGCGTCGAGGGCGTCAGCCGTGTGCGGCAGGCGCTCGCCCCCAGTCTCGATCAGCGCGTCGAAGGCCGCGGCGACGGCGAGGACGTGCGGGCGGAGCAGGTCGAGGAGGGCGTCCCGTCCAGAAAGGCCGTGGAGGCGGGCAACGTCGTCGAGCGCGTCCGGGGTCTCCGGCAACCCGTGCGTCTGTCGGTCGTCGACCATTTGGAGGCGGTGTTCGACGGTACGTAACACCCGGTAGGCGGCGGCGAGCGCGGCGGCTTCGCCCTCTCCCACATGGCCCGCGCGGGCGAGCGCGGCGAGGGCAGGGAGCGTGGCGGGTTCGCGGAGTGATGCGTCGCGGCCGCCGTGGATGAGTTGATGGATCTGGGCGAAGAACTCGACCTCGCGGATGCCGCCCCGGCCGCGCTTGAGATCGTAGCCGGGGCCGAGCGGGGCCTCGCCGTGATGGGCGCGGACGCGGCGGGAGATAGCACGGAGCTCGCCCACCGCGCCGAAATCGAGCGAGCGGCGCCAGACAAAGGGCTGGACCGCCCGGAGGAAGCGCTCGCCCAAGCCGAGGTCGCCGGCGGCGGCGCGGGCGCGGACGAAAGCGGCGCGCTCCCATGGCAGCGCGGCGGATTCGTAGTGGCCGATGGCGGCATCGACGGGGAGCGCGATCGGCGTGGCTTCAGGCGACGGGCGGAGGCGGAGGTCGACGCGGAAGACGAAGCCCTGTGCGGTGTTCGCGGACAGGAGCTCCACCACGCGTCGCGCGATCCGCACGGCGGCATCCACCGCGCCGTCGCGCGGGCGGCGCGGCAGCGTCGCGGGGTCGTAGAGGAGGATGGGGTCGATATCGGAGGAGAAGTTAAGCTCGCGGCTGCCGTGCTTGCCCAAGGCGATAGCCGCAAACCCGGCGGGCTCAGCGTCCGGCGCGCGTTCGGCGATCGCGGCGCGGATCGTGAGGTCGAGCGCGCGGTCGGCGAAGCCGGACAGCCGCGCGACCACAGCCTCCAGCGGGAGCAGGCCGGCGAGGTCGCCGAGCGCGAGGACGAGCGACAGTCGGCGGCGCGCTACCCGCAAACCGTCGGCGAGCGGGAGCGCGAGGTCGATCGCTTCGGTCGCGGCGAGCGCGGGGGCGAGCCCTTCGGCGAAGAGGAGGTCGACCAGCGGCGCTTCCCGCTCGGCCGCGAGCCGCAGGAAAGGAGCGTAGGCGCGCGCGCGGGAGAGCGCATCGGCGAGCGCAACCGTGTCCTTCACGCCACGGTCGCGCGCAAGTTCCTTGCCCGCGCGTAACGATGGCAACCGCATGACATAACATGCGTTAATCGATCGTGAGCCAACCGCAACAGAGTGAGCCAACCGTGCTTGTCGTCGCCAGCCGTTCCTTGCCAATCCTCGCGCCCCCCGTGCAGGCGGGCGTGGGCGACGCACTGCGCCGAGCCTACGCACCCGCCCCGCTCGCGGCGACCGCGGGCGAGTTCGACGCGCTGCTGGCGCGGCTCCGGTAGCATCCTCCCGCCCGCGGGAAGCGCCGGGTTCAGCGGTCCCGGCTCAGGCTGTCGACTTCGCCCATGATCGCCTGCAGTGCTGTCTTGTCGGGATCGGTGACATGAAGGCGACGCGACGGCAGCGCGCCCTCGCTCAGCAGGTTCTCCAGCGCGACGCGGCCACGGGCGACGCGGCTCTTGATGGTGCCCACCGCGCAGCCGCAGATCTCCGCTGCTTCTTCGTAGGCGAAGCCGCCCGCGCCGACCAGGATCAGCGCCTCGCGCTGCGGCTGGGGCAGATGGAGCAGCGCGCGCTGCATATCGGAAAGTTCGACGTGGCGATCCTGCGACGCGGGCGCGGCGAGGAGCTTGGAGGCGGTGATCTCGTCCCATTCGCCCTTGAAGCGGGCGCGGCGCATCTGAGACAGAAACAGGTTGCGCAGGATGATAAAAGTCCAGGCGCGCATGTTGGTGCCTGCCTGGAACCGCTTGCGCGCGGCCCACGCCTTAAGAAGCGTTTCCTGGACGAGATCGTCGGCGAGGTCGCGGCTGCCCGATAAGGAGCGGCCGAAAGCGCGCAGGTGAGGGATTACTTGGCCGAGCTGGACGCGGAACTCCTCGTCCGACAGCGGCACGGGCGGCTCGATCGGACCGGTCGCGGGCGCGTCGGCGTCCTCGTCCATGCTCGCGCTCGTCGACAAACCCGCAACCCCCCTGACCACCGCACCCGGCGCGACGGCCAAGATAGTCCTTAACCGTTGACGAACAAGATGATCGCAAAGGCGACCACGATGAGTACCAGGGAGACCCCCAGCACGATGCGCGCGACGTGCGGCGTAGACCCGCCGCGCGCGCGGTCGGAGATCACATGCTGCTCGGTGGCGCTGCTGCGGGCGACTTCGGCGTCGCGGGGATCCGTCATCGTCTGGATTCCTTTATCGCCGGCTCACGCCGGCACGGTGGCGGCGTCGAAGAACAGCGCCTGCGCGATCGCCGCCTTCACCGTGGCGCGCTGGAACGGCTTGGTGATGAGGAAGGTCGGCTCCGGCCGCTCGCCGGTCAGCAGCCGTTCGGGAAAGGCAGTGATGAAAATCACGGGCACGTTGTATTCGGCGAGGATGTCCTTCACCGCGTCGATGCCCGAGCTGTCGTCGGCGAGCTGGATGTCGGCGAGCACGAGGCCGGGGCGGCGCTCCATCGCCTGCTCCACCGCCTCGTCGCGGGTCACCGCCACACCCACCACGTTGTGGCCGAGGTCGCGGACGATCGTTTCGATGTCCATGGCGATGATCGGCTCGTCCTCGATGATGAGAACGTCGGCGCGGGTCTGCCGCTCGATCTCGGCGAGCGCCTCGGCGACCAGGCCGTCGACGTCGGCCGGCGAAGCGTCGATCAGGTAGGCCGCGTCTTGGCTCGAGAAGCCTTCCATCGCGGTGAGCAGCAGCGCTTGGCGCGACAAGGGGGTGACCTGGCTCAAGCGCGCTTGGGCGATGCGCTCCTCGCTCGAGCCGCCGACGTCCTCCGGCTCGTCCTCGATGTTAGCGGACGACCAGATCGCGTGGAAGGTGCGGTACAGGCCGAGCCGGGCGTCGACGTCGCGCGGAAAGGATTCGGGCGAGGCGATGATCGCCTGCAGCGTGGCGCGGACGAAGGCGTCGCCGTGCGCTTGGCTGCCCGTCAGCGCGCGCGCGTAGCGGCGGAGAAAGGGAAGGTGCGGCGCGAGTTCCTGGCCAAGCGACATTGCGGGTGCGTGCTCCGTGATGGTGGCGGCCTTGTGCTGACAAGGACCGCGGATTGCAAGGCCGCGGCGGGCGGGCGCTGGCAGCTTTAAGTTGACGCTCAACGCGGAACAAAGCAGTGACGGCATTGTTTCAGGCGCGCGGAGATTTCCGCGGTTGTCGGTTTCGGAAAATATGCTCGGCGGCGACGAAGCGCGTCCCAAGATACTGGCGATGAAGAAAGGCGGCTCCCACCTCGCGTCCGCGTGCGGTGGGCCTGCAGGTGAGGGGGTTGAGCGGTTGCCGACGAAGATCAAGGGCATGAAAGGCGAGGCCGAGCGCGAGCGCCCGACGGCGGAGCGCGGTTTGCGGAAGAAGCGTGCAACTGCCTCCGAGCAGCCGGCCGTCGGCAAGGCGCTGCGCTCGGTGTACGACGAGACCCTGCAGGAAGAGATCCCGGCCGACCTGCTCGACCTGCTCGGCAAGCTCGGCTGACGGGCCGCGACGGCCCGCGTTCAGTAGTGATCGAAGGAGCCCAGAGCGCCTTTTCGACCGCCTTCGGCCGGCTGTCGACGGGGGCCAAGCTGCTCGCCATTACCGCCGCCGGCCTGGTGCCGCTCGGCGCGCTCGCCGTGTCCGCCTCCTTGGACACCGTGCAGCAGAGCCGCGACGCGCATCGCGCGGAGGTCCGTCAGCTCGCCGCGCACAACGCGGGCACCGTCGCGGGCGCGATCGAGCGCCGCGCGGCGATCCTGACGGCGGCCGCGGTCGCCGCGGAACGATCGGACGACCCGGCCGCCACCTGCCACGCGGTGCTGCCCACCTTGGCGCGGCGCGAGCCCACCGCGCGGCTCGCGCTGCTGTCCGGCGGCACTCTGCTGTGCGGCACGGACGGTTTCGCGCCCGTCGCGGCGAACTTCACGCTCGAACCCGGGCGGATCGAAGCCGCGGTGGACGAGGAAGCCGACGCGATCCGCTATCGGGTGGCGAGCGAGGGCGGGCTGCTCGGCGTCGGGCTGCTCAGCCGCGGCGGCATCGCGCGCGAACTGGGCCGCGCGGGCGCGAGCGGGCCGTTCGAAGTGTTGGTCGGCAAGGACGGGCGGCAATTGCTCGCCGCCGCCGCGCCCGCGGGCGCGGGCGCGCTGGAGCCGCGCACGGCGACCGCGCCGGTCGGCGTCGACGACCTGCAGGTCACCACCACTCTGTACGACGCGTCCGACGCGCCCAGCGAGACCCTGTCGGTGCTGCTGCCGATCCTGATGGTGGTCGCTTCCGGGCTGATCGGCTGGTTGATCGTCGACCGGCTGCTGATCCGCCCGCTGCGGGCGACGGAGCGCGCGGTCGCGGGCTACCAGCCTGGGGGGAGCGCGCGGTTCGAGCCGGTGCCGGTGAACAGCCCGGCGCGCGAGCTGCGCGCGCTGGGCGCCGCATTCTCCCGCGCGACTGGCACCATCGCCGCGCACGAGGCGGAGCTGGAGGCGGGGCTCGAGCGGCAGCGGAGCCTGGTGCGCGAGGTGCACCACCGGGTGAAGAACAATCTGCAGGTCGTCGCCTCGCTCCTCAACCTCCACGCGCGGGGCGCCAAGTCGGCGGACGCGGCGGAAGCTTATGCGGCGATCCTGCGGCGGGTGGACGCGCTGGCGGTGGTGCACCGCAACCATTTCGCCGAGCTGGAGGAGAACCATGGCATCGCGATCCGCTCGCTCGTGTCCGAACTCGCGCAGAACCTGCGCGGCACTGCGCCGCCCGCGGCGGCTGGCATGGCGATCAGCGTGGACCTGGCGAGCTGCCAAGTGAGCCAGGACACCGCAGTATCCGTCGCCTTTCTGCTCACGGAAATCATCGAGTTCTCCATGCTGCACGCGCCCGGCGCGCCCATCGGGGTGCGGCTGACGCCGGCGGAGCCGGGCAAGGCGGAGCTGTGCGTGTCCACCGGCATCCGGCCGTACCGGCCGCCGGCCGACGATTCGGCGCGCGTGCCATTCGAGCGGATCAGCACGGGCGTGTCGCGCCAGCTGCGCGCCAAGCTGGTGCAGGTGCCGGAGGAAGGCGAGTTCCGCATCCAGATCGCGGTGCTGCGGTGCGAAGGCGAAGCGCCCGAGGCCAAGCGCAACCGCGCTTAGCCGAGGATCGGCGCGAGCCCGGCCGGCGGGTCGGCATGAAGCCGAACTCGTCCAACGTCGAGGCGCGGCTTCGCCGCGACGCTCTGCGCCTCTCTAGTCGGCGTTTCCGCGCGAAGCGAAGCAGCCCTAGCGCGGCCGGAGGCGCGGGTCCGCTGAGCGTTGCGATTTATGGATCCCCGCCTTCGCGGGAATGACAGCTCCAGGTAATCTGAAGAGATCGCGAGACTGCGCTATGGGAGCGTTCCGCCGCGCTTCGCCGCGGTCGCGCACCCCCGGAAGGAGCGCGCGGCCCGCGGCGGCGAAAACTACAGCGCCGTTTCGGCCACCGTGTCCTTGGGCGGCACCTGCCGCGCGGAGGCGACCAGCGTCTTGGCGACCTGGACCAGCTTGGACGAGGCCGAGTCCCAGATCTTGCCGCTGACAGGCGTGACGGTGATCAGCGCAACGTCCGGCGCGTCCGGGCCCTGCGGCAGATAGGCTTCCGCCCAGTTGCTCCACAGTTCGCGGAGCTTGGTGCGGTCCTGGCTCACCCGCGCGTGGCCGAAGACAGACACCCAGGTGTTGTTGCTGTTGTCGGAAAAGGACAGGTTGACCGGCGAGCCGCCCTCGATCTCTCGCACCTTGTGATCGGTGCGGGACACGAAGTAGATCGCGTGCTCGTCGCGCGCGGGGTAGGCCGCCATGGGCCGGCTGTGGAGTTCGCCCTCCTCTTCCGTGGTGAACATCGAATTGCGGACCTTGTCCATGGTGGCCCAGATCTCGCCGGCGGCGTCGTAATCGGACATTAGCAATCTACTCCCTCGTGCTCGGCCAGCCGACCGTTTCCTCAGCCTCGCGCTCCAGCTGCTTCAAGAGCTCCGGATCGTTCTGATCCTTCGTCTTCAGCTTGGGCCGATCCTGATCGACCCCTTCGATATCGGACGAGGGCGGGGACGGCGGCGGCTTGGCCATGGTAAACTCCAGCGTTGCCTTCCCGTAACCAGCAGGCGCGGCGGCGGTTGCACGGCGGTTCGCGAGAAAAAGCGCCTGGGCGCGAAAGTTGCAAAAAGGCCCGGAACCTTCCTCCGCGGAGCCCGTTGTGCTCTTCGGATAGCGACCTTTTGCCCCCCCGCTCTCGCTATCCGACAGATGAGCCCGGAAACGCCACCCGCCCCCCCGGTCGCGTTTCCGGGCTCAATTCGTTTGGGCCTCTCCTGACCTGCTGCGCAAGGCGATGGCTTAGACGGCGCACGGGCCGAGCAGAATCACAGCGGCGCTGACGAAGTAGATCGTCGCGCCAGCCAAGTCCCAGCGGTCGGGTTCGATGCCCCTCACCCAGCGCAGCCAGCCCAGCGACGCGGCTACGTACACGCCGCCGTAAGCCGAGAAGGCGCGGCTGGCCGTCGCAGTCACGACCAGGCTCAGCAGGGAAGCGAACAAGGCGAGCGCGGCTATGCCCGGGAGCAGCCACCAGAGCGGCTTGCCGAGCCGTATCCAGCCCCAGAAAGCGAAGCAGCCGGCGATCTCCGCGACGGCCGCCCTAAGGTAGAGGAGCGCCGCGCGGGCGAAATCAGTCCGCGCCGACGGCGTCCGAGCGGGACGCGCTCTTCGCCCGGCGGCGCTCGGTGAGCCAGATGGCAACCAGGGACAATTCGTAAAGCAGCACCAGCGGCACGGCGAGCATGAACTGGGACACGACATCGGGCGGCGTGAGCACGGCGGCGAGCGCGAAAGCGCCGACGATCGCGTAGCGACGCCCGCCCTTGAGCTGCGCGCGGGTAACGACGCCGGCGCGCTCCAGCAGCAGGATCAGGATCGGCAGGAGGAAGGCGACGCCGAAGCCGAAGATGAACTTGGTGACGAAGTCGAGGTAGTTGCCGACGCCAGGCAGCGCTTCCTGCGTCGCCCCGCCGACGTCGCCCTCGTAGCCCAGCAGGAATTCGAGCGCGGTGGGCATCGCGACATAGTAGGCGAGCGCCGCGCCCAGCCCGAACAGCACGGGGGTGAGCAGCAGGAACGGCATGAAGGCGCGCTTCTCGTGCGCGTAGAGCCCGGGGGCGACGAACCGCCACAGCTGGGTTGCCAGCACGGGGAAGCTGAGCATCAGGGCGGCGAAGAAGCCGACCTTCACCTCCGTGAAGAAGGCTTCGAACACGTCGGTGTAGATCAGCTTGCCCTGCCCCGCGGCGAGCAGCGGCTGGACGAGGAAACCGAAGATCGGGCGGGCGAAGTAGAAGCAGAGCGCGAAGGCGCCGCCGAGCGCGAGGAAGCTCCACAGGAGCCGCCGCCGGAGCTCGATCAGGTGGTCGAGCAGCGGCGCGCGTGTTTCGTCTAGGTCGCTCACGGGGCGGAGGGCGGCGGGGCGGGCGGCGCGGGCTCGGCCGGCGCGTCGGGGTCGGCGGGCCCGACCTCCACGGCGCGCGGCGGGTTAGGATGCTCGCGCATGATGTCGGCGTTATGCTTCGCCCACTGCTTCTCCATGTCTTCCAGCTCGGCCTGGCGGACCATGTCGTCGAGCCCGGAGCGGAAATGGCGGGCGACGCCCCGCGCGCGCGCCAGCCACTGGCCGACCTTGTACAAGACGCGCGGCAGGTCCTTGGGGCCGATCACCAGCAGGGCGACCAGCGCCACGAGCAGCAGCTCGGGGAGCGCGACGTCGAACACGGGCGGGGCGCGCGGGCGAGTTTAGCGGATCGGCTGCTCGTCGCGGTTGGCGTGGAGCTCGCGCACCTCGTCGGCCGGGCCGGTGGCGATGCGCGAGGGCGGGCGTGGAGGGCCGCCCGCGACGGAATCGTGCTCGTCCTCCGCCATGCCCTTCTTGAAGCTCTTGATGCCCTTGGCGACGTCGCCCATCATCTCGGAAAAGCGGCCGCGGCCGAACAGCAGCATCACCAGGATGCCGACCACCAGCCAGTGCCAGATGCTAAAACTACCCATGAGGACTCTCCGCTAGCGTGGGCGGTCATATGGCGCGGGCGCGGCCGGATTGCTAGGCGGAGCCGACCCCGCGCCGCCGCTCAGGCCAGCGCGAGCAGGCGGTCGCGCACCGCGAGGAGCGCCGCAGCGTCGCCTTCGGGCGCGGCGCTCGCCGCATCCGTCGCCCGCGCGAGACGCTCGCGCGCGCCCTCCCCCATCGGCGGCAGCGCGGCGGCGACCCGCGCCAGTTCCGCCACCTCGCTCGCGCAGTTGAGCGCGAGGTCACACCCGGCGGCGAGCGCGGCGCGGGAGCGCTCGGGCGCGTCGCCGTTAGCGCATAGCGCGTCCATGCGGAGATCGTCGGGGAGGAGCAGCCCGGCGAAGCCGATGCTCCCCCGGATCACGTCCCCAATCACCGCGGGCGACAAGCTCGCCGGGCGGTCTCTGTCCCACGCGGGGTAGCAGACGTGGGCGACCATCGCGATCGGGGCGGCGCGCAAGATGTGGAAAGGGCGGAGGTCGCCCGCCAGCTCCGCCGCCGATGCGGCCACCGTCGGCAGCTCGAGGTGGCTGTCGGCGCGGGCGCGGCCTTGGCCGGGGAGGTGCTTGATGACGCCCGCGACGCCGCCCGCGGCGAGCCCCTCGAGCACCGCGCGGCCGAGCGCGGCGACGCCCAGCGGCTCGTCGCCGAAGCAGCGGTCGGCAAGCGCGGGATGTGTGTCCGGCCGGCGCAGGTCGAGCACGGGGGCGCAGTTCGCGTTGACACCGCCGTCGCGCAGGGTGAGCGCGGCCGCCTGCGCCGCGGCGCGCGCGGCGGCGACCGCGCTGGCGGGCGCGCGACGCCACAGGCGGGCGTAGGCCCCCGCCGGAGGCGCGGGAGGCCCCCGGGGCCGGGCCAGGCCCTGGCCGCCCCCGCCCCCCTGGGTCCGGGGGTAGGAGGGGTCGCCCCGCCCCCCAAG
>CADCVW010000105.1 GCA_902806235.1 uncultured Sphingomonadaceae bacterium
GCGCAGCACCAGGTCGCGCGCCGGCAGCGCCACCGCGCCGACGGCGGGCGCGCCGTCGATGCTCAGCCCCACGTGCACCGCCCAGTCGTCGCGCCCGTCGGCGTACTCGCGCGTGCCGTCGAGCGGGTCGACGATCCAGGCGCGTGTCCGGACCAACCGCGCGAGGTCGTCCGCGCCCTCCTCGGCCAGCAGCCCGTCGTCCGGCCGGTGCGCGCGCAACGCCGCCATCAGCAGCCCGTCCGCCGCTCGGTCGCCCGCGTCGCCCAGCGCGCGGCCCTCCACCACGCCTTCGTCGCGGATCGCGAGCAGCACCCGCCCGGCGGCCCGCGCCAGCCGCGCGGCGAGTTCGGCGTCGGTCATCGTTCCTCCCCTGTCCCGCCCCTCCTAGCCTAGCGCGGGGGAGAAGAAAGGCGGCCCGGATAATCCGCCTGTCCTACATGCCGCCCGCCCGCTATAATCTCATGGCGGTCCCGCCTATGCGCACCCCACAAGTCAGGGGTCCCCCCGTTCCGCCCCCATTCCACGTGGAACGCCTCGCCCGCTTCCGGGCGAGGCGTCCGCCGGCCGCGACCCTTCCGCCCGCCGCCCCGCTTCGCTATCTGCCCGGGCATGACGCAGCTCCTGAAGATCGCTCTCCCCGACGGCTCCGTGCGCGAGGTGGAGCCTGGCGCGACCCCCGCCGACGTCGCCGCCGCCATCGGCCCCGGGCTCGCCAAGGCCGCGCTCGCCGCCCGCGTGAACGGCGAGCTTCGCGACCTCGCCCGTCCCTTCGACGGTGACGCGGAGCTCAGCCTCGTCACCTCGCGCGACGAGCGCGACGCGCTCGAGCTCGCCCGCCACGACTACGCCCATGTGCTGGCCGAGGCGGTGCAGAACCTCTTCCCCGGCACCCAGATCACCTTCGGCCCGGCGACCGACGACGGCTTCTATTACGACTTCGCCCCCGCCCCTGACCGCGGCCCCTTCACGGAGGAGGACCTGCCGCTCATCGAGCATGAAATGCGCCGCGTCATCGCCCGCGACGAGCCGCTGGTGCGCGAGGTGTGGGACCGGCAACGGCTGATCGACTGGTTCCGGGCGAAGGGCGAAAGCTTCAAGGCCGAATGGGCGGCGGAGCTGCCGGACGGCGAGGAGCTCACGGTGTACCGTTCGGGGCGGGCCGAAGACGCATGGCTCGACATGTGCCGCGGCCCCCACCTTCCTACCACTGGCAAGCTCGCGCCCGACGCCTTCAAGCTCACCCGCGTGTCGGGGGCCTACTGGCGCGGCGACCAGAAGAACGCGATGCTGAGCCGCATCTACGGCACCGGCTGGCTCAGCAGGAAGCAGCTCGACGCGCACCTCGTCCGGCTGGAGGAGGCCGCCAAGCGCGACCACCGCCGCATCGGCCGCGAGATGGGCTTGTTCCACCTCCAGGAGGAGGCGCACGGCTCCGTCTTCTGGCACCCCAAGGGTTACCGCATCTGGCGCGCGCTGGAGGCCTACCTCCGCCGCCGCTTGGACGCCGCGGGCTACGAGGAGGTGAAAACGCCCCAGCTGATGGACGCGCGGCTGTGGGAGCAGTCGGGCCACTGGGGCAAGTACCGCGAGAACATGTTCGTCGTCCCCGACGAGGCGCCCAGCAGCGAGGAGGGCAAGCCCGTCATCACCGGTGACGCCGACCTGATGGCGCTCAAGCCCATGAACTGCCCGGCGCACGTCCTCATCTTCCGCCAGGGCATCAAGAGCTACCGCGACCTGCCCATCCGCCTCGCCGAGTTTGGCACCTGCCACCGAAACGAGCCGCACGGCGCGCTCCACGGCATCCTGCGCGTGCGCCAGTTCACCCAGGACGACGCGCACATCTTCTGCCGCGACGACCAGATCGTCGAGGAGGTGCGCGCCTTCTGCGACCTCCTCGACCGCGTGTACCGTGAACTCGGTTTCGACCGCTACGCGATCAAGCTCGCGCTGCGCCCCGAGCAGCGCTTCGGCTCGGACGAAATGTGGGACAAGGCGGAAGACGACCTGCGCGCCGCGGTCGTGGCCGCGGGCCGCGCGACGGAGGAGTTCGGCTGGGAGGAGCTGCCGGGCGAAGGCGCCTTCTACGCGCCCAAGCTAGAATTCCACCTAATCGACGCTATCGGCCGCACCTGGCAGTGCGGCACGGTGCAGGCCGACACCGTGCTGCCCGAGCGGCTGGACGCGAGCTACGTCGGTGAGGACGGCCAGCGGCACCGCCCCGTGATGCTCCACCGCGCGATTTTCGGCTCGGTCGAGCGGCTGATCGGCATCCTGATCGAGAATCACGCGGGCCGCTTCCCGCTGTGGCTCGCGCCGACGCAAGCAGTGGTCGCGACCATCGTCTCGGACGCGAACGACTATGCGCGAGAGGTGGTCGAAGCCCTGACCCGCGCGGGCCTCCGCGCCGAGGCGGACCTCCGCAACGAGAAGATCAACCTCAAGGTGCGCGAGCACAGCCTCGCCAAGGTCCCCTACCTGCTCGTGCTCGGCAAGCGCGAGGCGGAGGAGCGCACGGTGGCGCTGCGGCCGCTGGGCGCGGATGCGCGGCAGGAGGTGCTCCCCCTTGACGCGCTGGTCGAGCGGTTGCGGACGGAGGCGACGCCGCCGGACCTACGGTAGCCTTGCCGTCTGTCACGAGGCCGTCGCCCCGGCTCCCGCCGGGGCGGCGGTCTGGGCGCATCTTTCGCCGCGGCCTCAAAAGCTTTATATCGCGAGTGGACCCACGAACCACGCACAGGAGAACGCCCCATCCGTCCGCCCACCATGCGCCGCCCGCTCAACGCGCCGCCGCCACCTAACGGCCCCCGCTTCAATGAGTTCATCACCTCCCAGAAGGTCCGCGTGATTGACGAGGAGGGCGAGAACCTGGGCGTGATGTACACGCGCGAGGCGATCGAGCGCGCCGCCGAGGTCGGCCTGGATTTGGTGGAGGTGTCGCCCAACGCCGACCCGCCCGTCGCCAAGTTCCTCGACATCGGCAAGTTCAAATACGAAACGCAGAAAAAGGCGAACCTCGCCCGGAAGTCGCAGAAGACGCAGGAGATCAAGGAGATCAAGATGCGTCCGAACATCGACGACCATGATTACGATACTAAGATGAAGAAGGTGCACGACTTCATCGAGGAAGGTGACAAGGTGAAAGTGACGCTGCGCTTCCGCGGTCGCGAGCTCGCCCACGGCCAGCTCGGCATGCAGCTCCTCCACCGCGTGCAGGACCAGGTGGCGGAGATCGCCAAGGTCGAGCAGCACCCGCGCATGGAAGGCCGCCAGATGCTGATGGTGCTCGCGCCCAAGTAAGCACCGCTTCCTTCTCCGGACCTTCGCGCCGCCTCGGTTCCACCCGAACCGGGGCGGTTTCGTTTCGTGTCCGCAACACCCCGACCTGTTGCACGAAGGACACGAACGAACGGGAAAGCTCCGCGCCGCGCCCGCCCAAATGGCGGCGGGCGCGTCCAGCGGTTAAGGGCCGCGTATCGAGAGCATAAGCTTTCCCGAGGAGAGAACATGATCAAGTCGCCCCTGCTCGCGTCCGTCGCCCTGCTGGCGTTCACGACCCCCGCCGCCGCCTTCGCGCAGGACAACACGCAGGGTCAGCCGACGCAGCAGGAGACCTCCGCCGAGCCGTCCGCCACCGAGCAGACGGGCGCCGTCGCCGAGACCGCGGACCCGGCCGACACGACCGGCGACGCCGGCGTCGAGGGCGATCGGGAAAGCCAGCAGGGCGACATCATTGTCACCGCGACGCGGCGCTCCGAAGCGCTGTCGGACGTGCCCTTGGCCGTCTCGGCGATCACCGCCGAGACCCTGGAAAACTCGGGCGTCACCGATCTGCGTCAGCTGAACCAGGTGTCGCCGTCGCTGGTGGTCGCCTCCGGCTCGTCCGAGGCGGGCGCGGGTGCCGCGCGCATCCGCGGCATCGGCACCGTTGGCGAGAACCCGGGCCTCGAAAGCTCGGTCGCCACCTTCATCGACGGCGTCTACCGTTCGCGCACGGGCGTCGGCCTCACCGAGCTCGGCCAAATCGACCGGGTGGAGGTGCTGCGCGGCCCGCAGGGCACCCTGTTCGGCCGCAACGCCTCCGCCGGCCTGATCTCCATCATCACCGCGCGGCCCCAGTTCGAGTTCGGCGGCAACGCCGAGGTCTCCATCGGCAACTACGACCAGCGCCGCGTCGAGCTCGGCCTCACCGGGCCGCTCACCGACACGCTCGCCTTCCGCGTGGACGGCGTCTACTTCAAGCGCGACGGCTTCCTCTACGACGTGGTCGGCGACCGCCGCGTCAACAACCGCGACCGCTACCTCGCCCGCGGCCAGCTGCTGTTTCAGCCCAACGACGACGTCAGCTTCCGCCTGATCGGCGACTACACCGACCGCGACGAAGAATGCTGCGGCGCGGTGTACCTGCCGGCGTTCAACGTCAGCCGCGACGCGTCGGGCAGCATCGTCACCGCTCCCAACAGCATCGCCGCGATCGAGCGGGGCCTGGGCGGGGTGATCCTGCAGAACCCCAGGGACCGCGACATCTCCATCACGCCCGGCCGCGATTACGCGCAGGACGTGCGCGACTACGGCGTGTCCGGCGAGCTGAACGTCGACTTCGGCGTCGCGTCGCTCACCTCCATCACCGCCTATCGCGAGTTCCGCCTGATCCGCGGCCAAGACTCCGACTTCAACAATCTCGACATCCTGTTCCGCGCTTCCGACGGCGGGGCGCGGCAGAAGTTCGAGACGTTCAGCCAGGAGGTGCGCCTCCAAGGTGAAGCGTTCAACGATCGGCTCGATTTCCTGATCGGCGGCTATTACGCGCGCGAAACGCTGAACATCCGTGACAACCTGTCCTACGGCGCCGACTACGGGCGCTACGCCAACTGCCTGCTGTTCGCCTCCGTGCTGCCCGCGGCGGTCGCGCCAACGCCGACCGGCCAGTGCGTCAACGTGCCGGTGGTGCAGGCCACGCTGCGCACCCTGTCGTCGCTGCCGCCCGGCGCTCCGCAGCGCGCGAACATCCCGCTGCTGTCGGCGCTGATCGCCAACCCGGCCAACCCCGGCTTCGGCTCGCTCGCCACCGTGCTGTCGCCGACGGCTCCGCCGCTGCTCGCCGGCGTCAGGCTGAACGATCGCTACGAGCAGACCAGCCGTAACTACGCGCTGTTCACCCACAACATCTTCGACATCATCCGCGACAAGCTCTCGGTGACGGTCGGCCTGCGCTACACCAACGAGCGCAAGACGCTGGACGCCACGCTCACCGACAACAACGTGCTGTGCCGCACGCTCAACGCGTCGCCCTTTGCCGCGCTGCAGGCGATCCCCTGCGTGATCCCGTCGATCCCGGGCGGCACCTTCACCCAGGAGAACGCGCGCAAGTCGGAAGACGAGCTGTCCGGCACCGGCGTGCTGTCGTTCAAGCCGGTCGATGAGGCGCTGCTCTACGCATCCTACTCGCGCGGGTACAAGGCGGGCGGCTTCAACCTCGACCGTTCGGCGCTCAGCCCGCGCTCGCTGGTGGGCACCGCGGCCGGCCCGCTGCTCCCCGGCATCAACCTCAACACGCTCACCTTCGACCCCGAGATCGTCGACGCCTACGAGATCGGCGCCAAGCTCAACCTGCGCGGCTTCGACCTCAACGTCGCCGTGTTCCGCCAGGATTTCGACAGCTTCCAGCTGAACACCTTCAACGGCGTCAACTTCGAGGTCGCCAACGTCAATGCCTGCTCCACCGACCTCGGCGGCGGGGACACGGACAACAGCGCCGCGACCGGCGCCTGCCCGGGCCAGCTGAAGCCGGGCGTGCGCTCGGAGGGCTTCGAGCTCGAAGGCTTCCTGCGCCCGCACCCGGACGTGTCGGTGAACCTCGGCTTCACCTACAACGACACCAAGTTCCGCCGGAACCTGGTCGGCACGGACGGCGCGGCCTTGTCGCCGACCTTGTTCCAGCTGCCCGGCCGCCGGCTGTCCTTCTCGTCGCAGTACAACACCACCGCCGCCTTCACCTTTACGCCGGATATCGGCAACAGCGGGTTGTCCGGCCTGTTCTACTTGGACGGCCGCTTTCAGTCGGATTTCCAGACGGGTTCGGACCTCGACCTGGAGAAGGCGCAGGACGCGGTCACCATCGTCAATGCGCGCGTCGGCCTGCGCGGGCCGGACGGGCGCTGGGGCGTCGAGCTGTTCGGGCAGAATATCTTCAACACGCTCGCCTCGCAGACCTCGTTCGACCTGACGCTCCAGGGCTCGGGCACCACCCGGGCGGTGCAGCGGGGCTTCATCCCCGTGTCGAACCAGCTGTTCGGCGCCTTCCTGAACGAGCCGCGCACCTACGGCGTCACGCTCCGCGCGCGCTTCTAGGCGCCGCTCCGGCCCTCGGGCGATCGGCGGCTCCCGTCCCACCCGGGACGGGGGCCGCTTTCGTTTCAGGCCGCCGCTGCCTCGGCCGCCGCCTTGCCCGCCGCGGCGGCGAGCAGCCGCGCTTCGAGTTCCGCGAGCCGCGCCGGGTCGGCAATCTTCACGCCCAGTAGGTCGGTGACGTAGAACACGTCCACCGCGCGCTCGCCGTAGGTCGCGATGTGCGCCGAATGGATGGTCACGCCGCTGGTGAACAGCGCGTAGGCCAAGTCGTGGAGCAGCGCGGGCCGGTCGCGCGCGTTCACCTCCGCCACCGTGTAGCGGTTGGAGGCGCGATCATCGACCAGCGCCAGCGGCTCGATGCTGAACGCCTCCGCGCGGGCGCGCGGGAGCGGCCGGGCGTCCAGCCGCTCGGCCAGGCGATGCCTGTTGGCCAGCGCGTCGCGGACGCAGCGCTCCAGGCGCTCGATCTGCGCCGGATCGGCGAAGGGCCGCCCGAGCGGGTCCTGCACCAGCAGGTTGTCCACCGCCGCCCCGTCGCGCGTGGTGTGGACGCGCGCGTCGATGATGTTGCCGCCCGCCAGGCTGATCGCCCCGGCGAGCCGGTAGAAGAGCCCGGGGTGGTCGGCCGCGTGGAGCGTGACCCAGGTCGCCCCACGCGCCTCGTCCACCGCGGTGCGCAGGCTGAGCAACGGCTCGTCCGCATCCGGCGACGCGTCGGCGATCTGCAGCGCGTTGGCGCGCAGCACCTCGTCGGGCTCCGCCAGCCAGTAGGCGTCGGGCATGCGGCCCCCGTAAGCGGCGAAACGCGCCTCATCCCAGCCGAGGGCTTGCCGCAGCGCTTCCTGCTTCGCCCCGACCCGCTCGGCGCGGCCCCGCTGCTTGTGGCCGAGCCGCAGCGTCTCCTCCGCCGCCTCGAACAGCTCGGCCAGCAACTGGCGCTTCCAGCCGTTCATCACGCCGGGGCCGACCGCCGAGATGTCGACGACGGTGAGCACGAACAGCAGCCGCAGCCGCTCGGGCGACTGCACGAGGGCGGCGAAGTCGGCGATCGTCTTGGGGTCGGCCAAGTCGCGCTTGAAGGCGAAGCGCGACATGAGCAGGTGGTGGCGCACGAGCCAGGCGACGAGTTCCGTCTCGCCCGGCGTCAGCCCGAGCCGCGGGCCCAGCTGCCCGGCGACCTCCGCCCCCAGCACGCTGTGGTCGCCGCCGCGGCCCTTGGCGATGTCGTGGAGGAGCACGGCGACGCGCAGCGCGCGCCGCGCGGAGGCCTGCCGCAGGATAGCGCTCGCCAGTTCCTGGTCCTCCACCTCGCCGCGTTCCAGTCGGGCGAGGAGGCCGAGCGCCCGGATCGTGTGCTCGTCCACCGTATAGTGGTGGTACATGTCGAACTGCATCTGCGCGACGACGCGGTTGAAGTCGGGCAGGAAGCGGCCGATCACCCCCGCCTCGTTCATCCAGCGCAGCACGAGCTCCGGATCGCGGCTGCCGAGCACGTCGAGGAAGTAGGCGTTGGCGAAGGCGTCGTCGCGCACCGTCGCGTCGATTAGCCGGGCGTCGCGGCTCGCCGCGCGCATGGTGAGGGGGTGGATCTCCAGCTCGTGCGCGGCAGCGACCGCGAACAAGCGGACGAGCCGCGTCGGGTCCTCGGCGAACCAGCCGTCGTGTGGGCTAGCCAGTCGCCCCCGGTCGAGCACGAAGCCGTCCAGCCGCCGCCTGCGGCGGAAGATGGCCGGCAGCCCCGGCATCGCGAAGCGCCGCCCCTTCTCGGCCAGGCTCTCGTCGAGCTGGGCGAGGAACACGCCCGTCAGGCTTCCCACCTCCTTAGCATGCAGGAAGTAGCGCCGCATGAAGCGCTCCACCGCCGACTGCCCCGCCGCCTCCCGATAGTTCATCCGCGCGGCGATCTCTCGCTGCAGGTCGAAGGTCAGCCGGTCCTCCGCGCGCCGCGCGAGCAGGTGGAGGTGGCAGCGCACCGCCCACAGGAAGCGCTCGGCCCGTCGATAGCGGCCGAGTTCGGCGGCCGTGAGCACGCCCCGCTTCACCAGCTCCTCAAGGGCGCCCACCCGAAACGCGTAACGCGCGATCCAGAGCAGCGCGTGGAGGTCGCGCAGGCCGCCCTTGCCTTCCTTAACGTTGGGCTCGACGACGTAGCGGCTGTCACCCATCCGCCGGTGCCGTGCGTCGCGCTCGGCGAGCTTGGCGTAGACGAAGGCGCGCGCGTCCTTCGCCACGACCTCGTCCCAAAAGCGCGCGGCGGCTTCCCCGCCGAGCGCGCGGTCGCCGCAGACGTGGCGCGCCTCGAGCAGCGCGGTGGCGGCGGTCTGGTCGGCCTTGGCGACCGCGACCAGCTCGTCGAGCGAGCGGGCGGACTGGCCGATCTTCAGCCCCAGGTCCCACAGGACGTACAGGATCGACTCGATCACCTGCTCGGCCCAGGGCGTCGGCTTCCAGGGAGTCACGAAGCCGAGATCGACGTCCGAATGGAGCGCCATCTCGCCGCGCCCGTAGCCGCCGACCGCGATCACCAAGAGGCGTTCGGCGGCGGTGGGGTTGGACAAGGGGTAAAGACGTTCGACGGTGACGCGGTGGACGGCGCGGAGCAGCGCGTCGGTGAGCTCGGCGTAGGCCGCGGCGAGCTCGCGGCCGGCTTGAGGGCGGGCCTCCAAGCGACGGGCGATCTCGGCGCGGCCGTGGTGCAGGGCTCCCTTGAGCGGCGGGAGCATCGCGCGGCGCAGGGCGGACGGCTCGGCCTCCGGCAGCGCGAGCAGCGCGGCGTGGAGCGCGGGCTCGTCGATGATCGGCTCTGGGTCGGACTCAGGCTGCACAGTGCCGATCTAGGCGTTCGGAGGTGCCGCGACAAACGGAGCGCCGCGCCAGCCCCTCCACCACCGGCCTGCGGCCGGCGGTCAGTCTCCCCAAGCAGGGCTTGGGGAGAGGGACCGCCGAATCCTCCCTGTCGCGCAGCGGCAGGCAGGGAACCGCGATGCGCAGCATCGTGGTGGAGGGGCCTACTCCGCCCCTTCCCCCTCCGCCGCCTTCTTCAACCGGTACATCAGCTCCAGCGCCTCGCGCGGGCTCAGCGCGTCAGCGTCCACCCCGTCCAGCAACGCCCGCAGCGGGTCGGGCGCCGCGGCCTCCGCCTCCGCCGCCGCGGCGAACAAGGGCAGGTCGTCGAGCCCCGCGGCGATGCCGCCCGTCTTCGCCCGCCCCGCTTCCAGCTTGCCCAGCACCGCTTTGGCCCGCGCGAGCACGGGCGCGGGCAGCCCGGCGAGCTTGCCCACTGCGAGCCCGTAGCTGCGGTCGGCGGGGCCGGAGGCCACCTCGTGCAGCAGCACCAGCTCTCCCTTCCATTCCCGCGCGCGGACGTGATGGAGCGACAGCGCGTCCAGCCGCTCGGCGAGCCGGGTGAGCTCGTGGTAGTGAGTGGCAAACAGGCAGCGGCAGCGGCAGCGGTCGTGGACCCACTCCACCACCGCCCAGGCGATGGCCAGCCCGTCGTAGGTGGAGGTGCCGCGGCCGACCTCGTCGAGGATGACGAAGCTCCGCTCGGTCGCCTGGCGCAGGATGGCGGCGGTCTCCACCATCTCGACCATGAAGGTGGAGCGGCCGCGCGCGAGGTTGTCGCTCGCGCCGACGCGGCTGAACAGGCGGTCGATGATGCCCAGGGTGGCGCTGGCCGCGGGGACGTAGCTCCCGGCCTGCGCGAGCACGGCGAGCAGCGCGTTCTGCCGCAGGAAGGTCGACTTGCCGCCCATGTTGGGGCCGGTGACGAGCCACAGCCGGTCGTCGGCGGACAGCCGGCAGTCGTTGGCGACGAAGCACGCGCCCGCGGCCTCGCGGCGCAGCGCGTCCTCCACCACCGGGTGTCGCCCGCCCTCCACCTCGAAGCAGGGATGCTCGACGAACGCGGGCCGCGCCCAGCCGCCCTCCGCCGCGCGCTCGGCCAGGCCCGCCGTGGCGTCAAGCCGGGCGAGCGCGTTCGCCGTTCCGGCGATCCCGCGGGCTTGGCAGAGCACTGCCGCGGTGAGCTCCTCCAGGTGCGCCGCCTCCGCGGCGAGCGCGTGCGCGCCGGCCTGCGCGATGCGCAGCGCCTCCTCGTGCAGCTCGGGCGCGTTGAAGCGGACGGCGTTGCCGAGCGTCTGGCGGTGGGTGAAGCCCGAGTCGGCGCGCATCAGGGCGTCGGCCGCGCGCGCGGGCACTTCGACATGGTAGCCGAGCAGGTTGTTGTGGCGCACCTTGAGCGAAGAGATGCCGGTCCCCGCCCGGTAGCGCGCCTCCAGCGCCGCCACCGCGCGCCGCCCGTCGGCGGCGGTGGCCCTCAGCGCGTCGAGCGCGGCGTCGTACCTCTCGGCGATTGCCCCGCCCGCGCCCGGGTCGGCGGGCGGCGCGGGGACGAGCGCGCGGAGCAGCGCGTCGATCAGCGAACCGTGGCCGCCGAGCGCGGGCAGCAGCTCGCGGAGCAGCGACGCGCGTTCGGCGTAGGGGGCGAGCAGCGCCGCCACCCCGGTCGCGCCGTCCAGCCCGTCGCGCAGCTGGCCCAAGTCGCGCGGCGTGCCCCGCCCCGCCGCGACCCGGCCCAGCGCGCGCGACAGGTCGGGCAGCGCGCGAAGCTTGGCGCGCAGCCGGTCGCGTAAGCCGGCCTCGTCATGGAGGAGCGCAACCAGCGCCAGCCGTTGCTCAATGCCTGAGCGGTCGGTGAGCGGCGCGGCGAGGTCCGCCGCGAGCAGCCGCGCCCCCGCCGCCGTCGCCGTGCCGTCGACCGCGCCGAGCAGGCTCCCCGTGCGTTCGCCGTTCGCCGCCCGGATGAGCTCCAGGCTCTCGCGCGAGGCGGCGTCGATCGCCATCGCCGCCCCGGCCCCGCCGCCCGCGCCGCGCGTCGGCGGTTCGAGGAACCCGTCGCGCCCGCGCGAAGCCTCGTCGAGATAGGCCAGGAGGCCTCCCGCCGCGGCGAGCTCGGCGCGGGTGAAGTCCCCGAAGGCGTCGAGCGCCGCGACGCCGAAACGCCGCTTCAGCGCCGCCTCGCCGCCCACGCCCGTGAAATGCGTCCGCGCCCGCACCGTCGCGCCCGGCGGCGCGGCGAGGCCTTCGGGCACGACGATCTCCGCCGCGCCGATTCGGGCGAGTTCAGCGTCGAGCGCCTCCGCCTTCACCGCCGACAACTCGAACCGCCCGGTCGACACGTCCGCGGCCGCGACGCCCACCTCCTCGCCGATCTCCGCCAAGGCGACGAGCCAGTTCGACGCGCGCGCGTCGAGCAGCGCTTCCTCCGTTAAGGTGCCGGCCGTCACCAGCCGCACGATCGCGCGGCCGACCAGCGCCTTGGAGCCGCCGCGCGCGCGCGCCTGCGCCGGCGACTCCGTCTGCTCGGCGACCGCGACGCGGTGCCCTCCCTTGATCAGCCGCGCGAGGTAGCTCTCTGCCGAATGGACGGGCACGCCGCACATCGGCACGGGCCGGCCGTCGTGCTCGCCGCGGTGGGTGAGCGCTATGTCGAGGCAGGCGGCGGCGGCCGCTGCATCCTCGAAGAACAGCTCGAAGAAATCGCCCATGCGGTAGAACAGCAGACAGTCGCCCGCCTCAGCCTTGAGCGCGAGATACTGCGCCATCATCGGCGTGGCGCCCGCGCCCGCCCCATCCTTCGCCGTCCCGCCCACGCGAGGCCTTATCGCGCGCTTGTTCGTCCGGGCAAAGCGCCTAAAGCGCGCCCGGAACGAGGAGCACCGCCATGGACGAGCCCAGCGACGTCGACTTCTCGGGAGCCGAGGCCCTCCGCTTCCACGCGGAGGGCCGGCCCGGCAAGATCGAGATCGTTCCCTCCAAGCCGATGGCGACCCAGCGCGACCTGAGCCTCGCCTACTCGCCCGGCGTCGCCGTCCCCGTGGAGGCAATCGCGCGCGATCCTTCGCTCGCCTACGACTACACCGCCAAGGGCAACCTCGTCGCCGTGATCAGCAACGGCACCGCCATTCTGGGGCTCGGCAACCTGGGCGCGCTGGCGTCCAAGCCCGTGATGGAAGGCAAGGCGGTGCTGTTCAAGCGCTTCGCCGACGTCGACTCGATCGACCTCGAACTGGCTACCGAGGACGTCGACCGCTTCGTCGACGCGGTGGCGCTGATGGAGCCGAGCTTCGGCGGGATCAACCTGGAAGACATCAAGGCGCCCGAGTGCTTCGTTATCGAGAGCACGCTCCGCGAGCGCATGAATATCCCTGTGTTCCACGACGATCAGCACGGCACCGCCATCATCGCCGCCGCCGGGCTGATCAACGCAGCCTTCCTCACCGGGCGCGACCTGGCCAGCCTGCGCATCGTGGTGAACGGCGCGGGCGCGGCCTCCATCGCCTGCACCGAACTGGTGAAGGCGATGGGCGTGCCGAGCGGCCAAGTGGTGATGTGCGACAGCAAGGGAGTGATCTGGCAGGGCCGCACCGAAGGCATGAACCAGTGGAAGTCGGCCCACGCCGCGCCCACCGAAGCGCGCACGCTGGCGGACGCCATGGCGGGCGCGGACGCCTTCCTTGGCCTGTCGGTGAAGGGCGCGCTCACCCCCGAGATGGTGCGGAGCATGGCGGCGAACCCGATCATCTTCGCCATGGCCAACCCCGACCCGGAGATCACCCCGGCCGAGGCGCACGGCGCGCGGCCGGACGCGATCGTGGCGACCGGCCGCTCGGATTATCCGAACCAGGTCAACAACGTGCTCGGCTTCCCCTACATCTTCCGCGGCGCGCTCGACGTGCGGGCCACCGCCATCAACGAGGCGATGAAGGTCGCCGCCGCCCACGCCATCGCCGCGCTCGCCCGCGAGGCGGTGCCGGACGAGGTCGCCTCCGCCTACGGGGGACCGAGCAAGCGCTTTGGCCGCGACTACATCATCCCCGCGCCCTTCGACCCGCGGCTGATCGAGGCGATCCCGGCCGCGGTGGCGCGGGCCGCCATGGACAGCGGCGTCGCCGCCCGCCCCATCGCCGACATGGCGGCCTACCGCACTGAGTTGCGCAACCGGCTGAACCCCACCACCGCCGTCCTCGCGGGCGCCTTCGCGGCGGCGCAGCAGAGCCCGAAGCGCGTGGTGTTCGCGGAAGGCGAGCAGGAAGCGGTGCTCCGCGCGGCGGTCAGCTTGCGCGACGGCGGCTACGCGGTCCCCGTGCTCGTCGGGCGGACGGAGGCGGTGCGCGAGTCGATGGCGGCGATCGGCTTGGACGACGCGGCGGCGCAGGGCTTCGAGATCCACAACAGCGCCAACAGCGACCTCGTCCCCGCCATGGTCGACCGGCTCTACGGACGGCTCCAGCGCCGCGGCTACCTGCGCCGTGACGTGCAGCGCCTGGTCAACCACGAGCGCAACGTGTTCGCCGCGCTGATGCTCGAGCTCGGCGCGGCCGACGCCATGGTGTCGGGCGTCACCCGCCACTTCGTCCAGGTAAAACGGCAGGTCGACTTGGTGGTGGACCGCAGCCCCGGCCACGTCCCCTTCGGCCTCCATATGATCGCCGGGCGCTCGTCGACCATCTTCGTTGCCGATACCACCGTGAACGAGCGGCCGGACGCCGAAACCCTCGCCGACATCGCGACGCAGACGGCGGCGCTGGTCCGCCGCTTGGGCCAGGAGCCGCGGGTGGCGTTCCTGTCCTTCTCGACCTTCGGCAACCCGGAAGGGACCACGGCGGAGGAGGTGCGCGGCGCAGTGCGGCTGCTCGACCTGCGGTCCCCCGATTTCGAATGGGAAGGCGAAATGTCGGCGGACGTCGCGCTCAACCCGGGGATCGCCGCCAACTACCCCTTCAGCCGCCTGTCGGGGCCGGCCAACGTGCTCGTCATGCCCGGCCTCCACTCGGCCAACATCTCGGCCAAGCTGTTGAAGGAGATCGGCGGCGGGCGCGTGGTGGGGCCGCTGCTGATGGGCATGAGCCGTCCGGTGCAGATCGCGCCGATGGGCGCGCCCGCATCGGACCTGGTCACGCTGGCGGTGCTGGCGACCAGCGGAGTTACAGGGTAACTAGCGCTCGACCGAGGAAGCACGTCGTCCCAGCGGAAGCTGGGACGACGGCTATCCGAGCCGACGAGCCTAGTTCGGCCGGTTCCCCGTCGGGGCGCCCGGCGCCCCCGCCGCGCCCACCGTGCCGATGTTGCCGAACAGCTCGCTGAAGAAGCTGCGGTTCCGGCCGAGTGTCGGCGTTTCCTGCTCGGATGGCGAAATGGAGGCAACCTGCTCCAGCCCCGTGCGGCGGACCTGCGTCACCGTGCCCGCGGGATTGAAGCGGACGTGGAGCACCAGCTGGTCGCTCGGCCGCGGCTGATTGTAGGCGTACTGCCGCGTGGTGCGCGACACGTAATACCAATCCTGGTCGCTGAAGGTGCCGACGAAGCTCGGCCGGCCGAGCGTCTGCGTCACGCTCTCGCGCGTGTCGACGCCGACCTGCACCGATTCCACCAGCGCCGCGTCGGCGAGGTAGCCCTGGTGGCCGCGCACCTTGGTGCAGGCGGGCGCGGCGACCAGCGCCGCGAGGAGGAGCAGCGCGGGGCCGGCTCGACGCGCGCCATTGAACTTGAGCATGGGAACTCCAACTATTTCAGGGTGCCGTAACAACGGCGACATGAACCGGGAAGTTATGGGAGCGACGGAGATCACGCAAGGTCGCGGCGGCATCGCGAGCCGCCTGTTCGGCCGCCTGTTCTCGTCGCGGCGCGAGCGCGACCGCTTCCGCCCGCTGTATGCGGTTCTCGTTGAACGCGCGCGCGATCCGCGCTGGTACACCGACGGCGGCGTGCCCGACACGCGCACCGGGCGCTTCGCGGTGCTCTCGGCGCTGCTGGCTGTGGTGCTGCTCCGCCTGGAGGGCGCCGGCACCGAGCGCGAGGCAGAGGCGCTGATCAGCGAGCTGTTCGTCGAGGACATGGATGGCCACCTGCGCGAGGACGGGATCGGCGACCAGATCGTCGGCAAGCACGTCCGCCAGCTGATGGGCGCGGCGGCGGGCCGCCACCAAGCGCTGCGCCTTGCGGGCGACGACCATGAGGCGATCGCGCAAGTCGTCTCCCGCAACTTCTACGGCGGCGAGTCCCCGGCGGCGGGCGCGCTCCGGGCGGCAACCGACCTCCTCGCCGGCTTCCGCGCGGCCGTGGCGCTCACGCCGCTCCCCGCGCTCAAGGACGGGGCGCTGCCGCCGCTATGAACGAGTGGAGCCGCCCCGTGCGCCTCGACCGCCTGTCCGCCGTCCCGGCCGAACTGCGCGTGGAAGCGGAGCCGGTCGAGCGCGAAGCCTTGGCACGGCGCTTCGGGCTGCTCGGCATCGAGCGGCTCCGCGCCGACGTGCGGCTGGTCCGCCACGGCGAGCTAGTGCGCGCCGAGGGCGAGCTGGACGCCGCCGTCCGCCAAGCCTGCGTCGCGACGGACGAACCCGTCGAGGCGGAGGTGAGCGCGCCCTTTTCCCTTGTTTTCCACCCCGAGGCCGCCGATGATCCCGCCGACGAGCGCGAGCTGAGCGAGGGCGAGCTCGACGTGCTGTTCTACGCCGGCGACAGCGTGGATGTGGGCGAGGCCGCGGCCGAAACGCTTTTCCTCCACCTTGACCCCTTCCCCCGCGCCCCGGACGCCGACGAGGCGCTCCGCGCGGCCGGGGTGAAAACGGAGGAGGAAGTCCTGGTGGAGAGCAGCCCGTTCGGCGCACTCGCGGGGCTCAAGGCGAAGCTCGCAAAGGACGGCTGAGCGGAACCGAGCGGGCCGCTAGGCGCTGCGGCGATTATGCGAATCCCGTCCCGCCTCCTCTCGCCCTGCGCGGCGCTTGCCCTCGTCGCCTGCGGGTCTTCCGACCCCGCGCCGACCCAAGCCGCCGCCAGTCCGGCGCACGCGATGGCGATGCCGACCGACCCCGATCCGTCGCGCGCCTTCGCGCTCGGCATGATTGAGCACCATCGCGGCGCGGTGGTGATGTCAGAAGAAGCGCTGCGCGGGCCGCTCGACCCGGAGATGCGCGCGCTGGCGACCAAGATCATCGGCGATCAGCAGCGCGAAATCACCCAGATGGAAGACTACCTGCGGCGCAGCGCGCGCCACTAGGCGCGGCGAACGATCAGAACGGCACGTCGTCGTCGAGATCGCTGTCGAACGCGGGCGCCGGGCGCGAGCCGGTCTTGGCGCCGCCGAAGCCGCCCCCGCCGAAGCTGTTGCCGCCCCGGCCGCCGCCGACCTCGTCGTCGCCGCCCCCGCCGAAGTCGCGGCCGCCCCCGCCGCCCTCGCTGCGCCCGTCGAGCATGGTCAGCACGCCGCCGAAGCGCGGCACCACCACCTCCGTCGTGTAACGGTCCTGGCCCTGGTTGTCCTGCCACTTGCGAGTCTGGATCTGGCCTTCGATGTAGACCTTGGAGCCTTTCCGCAGGAACCGCTCGGCGACGTCGCACAGCCGGTCGTCGCGGATCACCACCTGGTGCCACTCGGTCTGCTCCTTGCGCTCGCCCGAGTTGCGGTCCTTCCAGGATTCGGAGGTGGCGATGCGCAGGTTGACGATCTTGCCGCCGTTCTGGAAGCTCTTGGCCTCCGGGTCCTTGCCCAGATTGCCCACCAGGATCACCTTGTTGACGCTGCCGGCCACGCCGTTCCCTCCGTTACAGTCCGAGGGCGGTCGCCCCCCAATAAGTCAGCCCGGCCATCAGATAGGCGAGCCCGAACAGGTAGCCTAGCATGAACGCCGGCCACTTCCACCCGTTGGTCTCCCGCCGAGCCACCGCCACCGTGCTGATGCACTGCGGCGCGAATACGAACCACATCAGGAACGCTAGGGCGGTCGGCAAGGACCAGCGGCCGCGCAGGTTGTCGATCATTGACTCCTCGCTCGGCTCCGCCCCGTCCGCCGAGTCCTGGATGGAGTAGGCGGTGGCGAGCGCGGCGACCGCCACCTCGCGCGCCGCCATCGCCGGGATCAGCGCGAGCGCGATCTCGCGGTTGAAGCCGATGGGGCGCACCAGCACCTCGATGCCCTTCGCCGCCTTGCCCGCGATCGAGGCATCCAGCGCGCTCTCGCCCGGCTTGGGCTGCGGAAAGGAGAGCAGGGCCCAGAGGACCACGGTTGAGACGAGGATGATCGTGCCCGCGCGCTTCAGGAAGATCGCCGCGCGCTGCCACAGCCCCAGCGCCACGTCGCGCCAGTGCGGTAGCTGATACTTCGGCATCTCCATCATGAAGCCCTGGCTCCCACCGCGCAGCAGGGTGCCGCGCAACGCCACGGCGGCGAGGAACGCGCCGACCACGCCCGCGACGTACAGGCCGAACAGCACCAGCCCCTGCAGGCCCACCCCCGGCCCGACCTCGCGCGCCGGGATGAACGCGCCGATCACCACGGCGTAGACGGGGAGCCGCGCCGAGCAGGTCATCAAGGGCGCGACGAGGATGGTGGTCAGCCGGTCCCTGGGCTCCTCGATCGTGCGGGTCGCCATGATGCCGGGCACGGCGCAGGCGAAGGAGGACAGGAGCGGGATGAAGGCGCGGCCCGAAAGCCCCGCGCGCGCCATCAGCTTGTCCATGATGAAGGCGGCGCGGACCATGTAGCCGCTGCCTTCGAGCAGCAGGATGAAGAGGAACAGGATCAGGATCTGCGGCAGGAACACCACTACGGAGCCCACCCCCGCGAGCACGCCGTCGACGAGCAAGGAGCGAAGGAAACCCTCACCGACGGCGCCCCGCACCGCGTCCTGAGCGAAGCCCACCAGCCCCTCGAGCCAGCCCACCGGCGCTTCGGACCAGGCGAACACGCCCTGGAACATGGTGAACATGACCGCGATCAGGATCAGCGGCCCCGCCAGCGGGTGGAGCAGCACGCGGTCGAGGACGTGGGACAGGCGGCGGGCGGTCGAGCCCTCCTCCGCCACCGCCGCCCGGGCGATGGCCCTCGCGCGGCGCTGCAGCTGGACGAGGTCGTCGCCCGTCGCGGTCGCTTCGCGCTTGGCGGGCCGCGGCCGCGCGCCGTCGAGCAGGTCGGTGAGCGCCTCGCGCACCGGGTCGAGCCCGCGGCGGCGCACCGCCACCGTCTCCACCACAGGCACGCCGAGCTCGGCCTCCAGCTTGGCACGGTCGACGGTGAGCCCGTCGCGCTCGGCCAGGTCGACCATGTTGAGGGCGACCGCCGTTGGTAAGCCGAGGTCGATGAGCTGGAGCGCGAAGCGCAGGTGGTTGTCGAGGTTGGTCGCGTCCAGCACGATCAACAGCGCGTCCGGCCGCCGCTCGCCCGTTTGAGTTCCTTGGACGACGTCGCGCGTCACCGCCTCATCGGGGGAGGACGGGTCGAGGCTGTAGGCGCCGGGCAGGTCGACGAGCTCGACCGGGCGCCCGTCGGCGAGCGCGAAGCGGCCCGCCTTGCGCTCCACGGTGACGCCCGGATAATTGCCGACGCGCTGGCGCGCGCCGGTGAGCATGTTGAACAGCGCGCTCTTGCCGGCGTTGGGGTTGCCGACCACCGCGACCAGCGGCAGCCCGCTCATGCGGCGCTAGCGACCTCCTCGACCGCCAGCGATACCGCCCGCGCGTGCGCCCGGCGGATCGCTACCGTCATGCGGTTTCCCAAGCGCACCGCCATCGGATCGCGGCCGACGGGGCCGTGGTGCAGCGCCTGCACCTCCACGCCCTCGTCGAAGCCGAGGTTGCGGAGGCGGCGCGCGTCCGCCTCGCCCAGATGGGCCCAGTCGATGGCGGAAACGGTGGCGCGGCTGCGCAGGGGAAGCTGGTCGAGGCGCACGGGGCGGTGCTTTCGTTGAAGGCAGTTGCGACTGATTATCAATATCGGGAGCCGAACGCCAGCGGCAAGGTGCGCGGGGCGCAAAGCCTTGTGCGATTTTCGGACAGCTTCGGCTGGAGCTGCGCGCGGGCGCGCGCTACCACGGCGTCTACTTGGCGGCCGGCCAGTACCTGCAAGGCTCCCGCCAGACGCTCGGCAGCGCCGAAGCGCGGCTCGGCTTCGCGCAGCCCGCCGGCGATCGGCTGTTCACCGCCCCCTTCCTCCCCCTTGCCGCGGCCAACGTGTCGGCGACGGCTTAGGCGCGAGGGCGGGCATCATCGGCGGCTGGCTCGTCCAGCGCTGGCTCTGCGGCTCGCGCTTCCGCGCGCCGGCCGCCCACGTCGAAGTGGTTCCGCGCGTCTCATACGACCTCGCCGGCGGCGACGGCCTGCACGCCACCGCCACCTTGTTCTTCCGCTTTTGACGGCGCGAACTTCGCGCTAACACGGGGCAAAACAAGCCTTTGGAGGATGCCCCATGCTCGGCCTGATGCAGGATTGGCCGCTCACCGTCGACAAGATCGCCGACCACGCCGCGCGCTGGCACGGCGAGCAGCGGATCACCTCGCGCCTCGCCGACGGGAGCATCACACGCCAGGGCTTCGCCGAGACCTTCGCGCGCGCCAGGCGGGTGTCCGCCGCGCTCCGCTCGCTCGGCGTCGGCCCCGGCGACCGCGTCGCCACTATGGCTTGGAACCACGCCAAGCACCTGGAGACCTGGTACGGCACTATGGGCATGGGCGCCGTTTGCCACACGCTCAACCCGCGGCTGTTCACCGAACAGCTAAGCTGGATCGTCAACCACGCGGAGGACCGCGCGATCGTCGCCGACGCGCAGTTCGCGCCGCTGCTCGCCAAGATCCTCCCCGATTGCCCCACGGTCAGGGACGTGATCTTCCTCGACCCCGCCGAGCTGCCGCCGATCGGCGACGGCCTCCGCGTCCACCGCTACGACGAGCTGGTCGCGGCCGCCGACCCTACCGGCGTAATCTGGGGCGGCTTCGACGAGCGCACCGCGGCCGGCCTCTGCTACACCTCCGGCACCACCGGCAACCCGAAGGGCGTGCTCTACTCGCATCGCTCCAACTTCCTCCACGCGCTGATGAGCCTGCAGGCCGACGTCTTCGCGCTTTCAGCTAGCGACGTCGCGCTGATGGTCGTGCCGATGTTCCACGCCAACAGCTGGGGCCTCGCCTTCGCGGCCCCCGCCGTCGGCGCGAAGCTCGTGATGCCCGGCGCGCAGCTCGACGGCGCTTCGCTTTTCGAGCTGATCGAAGCGGAGGGGGTCACCTTCTCCGCCGCCGTGCCCACCGTGTGGCAGGGCCTGCTCACTTACCTCCGCGAGAGCGGCAGCCGGCCCACCCGCTTGCGCAAGGTCGCTATCGGCGGCTCTGCCTGCCCGGAGGCTCTGATCCGCGGCTTCTGGGACGAGTACGGGGTGGAGGTGATCCACGCCTGGGGCATGACCGAGCTGTCGCCGATCGGCTCGGCCAGCGTGATCCCGCTCGAACTGCAGGGCCAGCCCTACGAGAATACCGTCCCCTTCCGCCTCACCCAAGGCCGTCCGCCGATCGGTGTGGAGATGCAGCTCAGCGACGACGAGAACCGGGACGTACCCCACGACGGCCGGGCGGTCGGCCGCCTGAAGGTCCGCGGCTTCGCGGTCGCCGCGTCCTACATGGGCGGCGACGGGCAGGCCGCGTGGGACGAGGACGGCTGGTTCGACACGGGCGACATCGCAAGCCTCGCGCCGGACGGCACCATGCGCATCACCGATCGGGCGAAGGACGTCATCAAGTCGGGCGGCGAGTGGATTTCCTCCATCGAGATCGAGAACATCGCGGTAGGCCACCCCGACGTCGCGGTCGCCGCCGTGATCGGTATGCCCCACCCGAAATGGGATGAGCGCCCCGTGCTCCTCATCCAGCCGCGCCCGGGCTGCACCGTCGACGCCCACGGCATCCGCGGCCACTTGGAAGGCCGCATCGCCAAATGGTGGATGCCCGACGCGGTGGTCGCGGTGGAGAGCATCCCGCTCGGCGCCACCGGCAAGATCGACAAGAAAGCGTTGCGGGCCGACGCGGAGCGGGGCAGGTTCGGCACCTTGGGCTGAAGCGGGCGTTGGAAGAGGCGGAGAGGAAAATGGCGGATAAGCTCGATCCGGCCGCGCTGTTCAGCCAGGCCGTCAGCGACTGGGAGCGCACCACCAACGCGCTCGCTAACCGGTTGATGGGGAGCGGGGAGTTCAGCCGTGGGGTGAACAACGCGACAAACCTGTCGCTGGTGCTCCAGCAGCACCTGCAGGAGAACATGGCGCGCTTTCTGTCGACCGCGAACCTGCCGAGCCGGCAGGACGTGACGGAACTGGGGGAAGCGGTGCGCGCGGTGGACGCGCGGCTGGAGCGGATCGAGGCGCTGCTCGCCGGCCTCGGCGGCCGGGCCGCGGAGGCGCCTGCCCGTCCCCGCCCGCCGCGCACGCGCAAGCCGCCGCAGCGGAGCGGGGCGTCCTGATGGCGTCGTCCGCTCCCGATCCCGCCGTCATCAACCGCGTCCGGCAAGAGGTCGAGCGCGCGATCAAGCGCAACATCAAGGGCGTCGAATATTTCGCTTCGCCCGCCCCCGCGCCGGGCGCGTCGGCCAAGGACGTGCTGCTGAGCCGCGGCACGCTCCAGCTCTACCACTACCGCCCGCTGTCCGACGAGCTCTACCGCGTCCCCATCCTGCTCGTGATGGCGACCACCAACCGCGGCTACATCATGGACCTCGCCCCTGGGCAGAGCTTCGTCGAGTTCCTGCTGAAGCGCGGCTACGACGTGTACATGATGGACTGGAAGCCCCCCGCGCCCCACGAGCGCGGGCTCGGGCTCGACGACTACGTGCTCGACTTCCTGCCGCAGTGCATCGCCAAGGTGCAGCAGGACTCGGGCGAGGCCGACGTCACGCTGGCCGGCTACTGCATGGGCGGCGTGCTTTCCACCATCTACCAGGCGCTCCACCCGGAGGGGCCGGTCAAGAACCTCGCCTGCTTCACCACGCCCGTGAACTTCAAGGGCATGACGCTCTTTCAGGCCTGGGCGGACCAGCGCTTCTTCGACGTCGACCGGCTGGTCGACACGCTCGGGCTGGTGCCGCCCGATTTCACGCTCGCCGGGTTCGAGATGCTCCGCCCCGTCGGCCGCGCGGCGGGCAACCTACGGCTCGCCGAGGGGCTGTGGAACGACGAGTTCGTGCGCTCGCACCGCATGTTCGACCGCTGGGCGACCGACCAGCTGCCGCTCGCCGGCGAATATTTCCGCGACACGACCAAGAAGCTGATGTGGGCCAACGGGCTGGTGACGGGCGAGCTGGAGGTTGGCGGCCGGCGGGTGGACATGGGCGCGATCACCGTCCCCCTGCTCCACGTCGTCGCCGAGCACGACCATATCGTCCCGCGCGAGGCGTCCGCGCCCTTGGTCCAGCTCGCGGGCTCGCAGGACAAGGAGGAAGTGGTGCTGAAGGGTGGGCATATTTCCATCGTCGCGGGGGCAAACGCGCAGAAGCGCTTGTGGCCCAAGCTCGACGCCTGGCTCGGCGAGCGCTCGCTTTGAGCGCGACGGCAGCGGCAGCGGCAGCGGCAGCGGCGGTGCGGAGCATCGATTGCGAAGGCCGCCCCATCGCCGTGCGGCCCTTCGGCGAGGCCGACCAGGACGCCGCGCTCGCCTTCGCGCGGAGCTTGCCCGAGCACGACCTCCTGTTTCTGTCGCGCGACATCACGCAGCCGCGCGTCGTCGCCGCCTGGGCGCGCGACATCGCGGAAGGCTCGATCACCAGCTTCCTGGCGTGGGACGACGGCGAGGTGGTCGGCACCTGCGCCTTAGTGCGCGACGCCCTGTCCTGGTCCCCCCACGTCGGCGAGGTGCGCGTGCTGCTCTCACCAGACGTGCGCGGCTGCGGGCTCGGGGCGCTGCTCGCGCAGGCGATGGTGGACGAGGCGCGCGCGCTGGGGCTCGCCAAACTCACCGCGCGCATGACGGTCGACCAGGTCGGCGCGGTTGGCCTGTTCGAAGCGCTGGGCTTCCGCGCCGAAGCCATGCTCCGCGATCAAGCGCGGGACCGCGCGGGCGAGCTCCACGACGTGGTGGTGCTCGCCATGCACGTCGCCCGGGCGGACGCGCTCCACGGCATGTTCACCGCCGGCGAAGAGCTCGGCGCGGATTCCTGATCCTCGCCGGCGCGCGCCGCGCCGGGAACCGGGACGGGGAAAGCGCGTTGTGCACTGCAACATTTCCCTAACATCCTAGGATCTTGAGCCCATGGCCACCCGAGCCGCGCCCAACGTGGACGCGATCAAACCCCCGTCCACCTTGCTCGCGCTCACCGAATTCGGCCGCGCGATGGGCGAACTCGCCGCGTTGCCCTTGGCACTGCCCGTCCTCCGCTCCGCTCCGCGCGGCGATGGGCATCCGGTGCTCGTCCTCCCCGGCTTCACCGCGTCCGACGCGTCCACCGGCATCCTGCGCCGCTACCTGCGCGACCTCGGCTACGAGGTCTACGCCTGGGAGCTCGGCCGCAACCTCGGCATGCGCTCGATCGGCCTGGACGCGGAGAAGCTGGTGGAGCGGCTGCGCATAATCCACGAGGAGACGGGGCAGAAGGTGAGCTTGGTCGGCTGGAGCCTGGGCGGCGTGATGGCCCGCCAGCTGTCCCGCCGCGCGCCGCAACACGTCCGCCAGGTGATCTCTTTGGGCTCCCCCTTCACCGGCAACCCGCGCGCGAGCACGGTGGCCAAGCTCTACGAGCGCGTCACCGGCGATCGCATCCACGATCCCCGGATGCAGGCGATGCTCGCCGAGAGCCGCCAAGCGCCGCCCGTGCCGTCCACCGCGATCTTCTCCCGCGCCGACGGCATCGTGCCGTGGCAGAACTGCGTGGAGCCGGAGACCGGCACGACCGACAACATTGAGGTCTTCGGCAGCCACTGCGGCCTCGGCGTCAACGCCGCGGTGCTCTACGCGGTCGCCGACCGGCTGGCTTTGCCGGAGGGCGGCTGGGCGCCGTTTAGCCGCGCGGGCTGGCGCGCGGCGGTGTACCCGCGGGTGGAGCGCACGGTCCACTGAGGGCCAGCCTCCGTCCAGACACAACCGTTCGCCCTGAGCTTGTCGAAAAGTCTTTCTGGACAGCGCGCCGCCGAAGAGAAGGAAAGGGCTTCGACGAGCTCAGGGCGAACGGTGTTGTTGAACGCGGGCGTTGGCGTTCGCAGCTTCCGTCGCCAGTTCATCGAACAGCGCCGCCCAGCGCGACGCGACCGCCTCTACGGCATAGTCCCGCTCCACCTTCGCCCGCAGCGCCGCGCCCAGCCGCGCGCGGAGCAGGGGATCGCCGATTAATCGCAGCAGCGCCGCGGCGACCGCGGGCGGTTCCTCGTGCGGCACGAACAAGCCGCTCACCCCGTCGACGATTTGCTGCTCGGACCCGCCGTCGCGCGTGGCGACCACCGGCAGCCGTGCCGCGCCCGCTTCCGCAATGACGTGCGGCATCCCCTCGCCGCGCGACAGCCAGGCGAGGGCGTCCATGCCGCCCAGGAGCCGCGGCACGTCCGCCCGGTCGCCGAGGAAGGAAAGCTCCGCTACGAGCCCGGCCGCCCGCGCGCGTTCGCGCAGCTCGTCCCTATATTCCGGCATGAAGCTGTCCGGCCCGCCCACCACGACGAATTTTGCAGCGTGCGGGGCATCCCGCGCGACCAGCGCCGCCGCGTCCACGAAATCCTCCACCCGCTTCTTGCGATCGAGCCGCCCGACCCAGCCGATCAGACACTGGCCGTCGCGCACCCCCAGTTCCGCCCGCGCCCCCGCCCGGTCGTTCGGACCGAACTCCGTCAGGTCGACCATTGACGGGATCTCCAGCGCGCGCACCTCGCGCCCCGGCATCCGCGCCGCCGCCGCGTTTCGGATCGCGCGGCACACGCCGACGTAGGCGTCGGTGAGGTGCTTGGGCCCGCGCAGCGCCTCCTCCACCAGCCCGCCGTGCTCGATCAGCGCGGGGCGCGCCGCCAGCGCCATCCGCTCGAGCGCGGGATAGACATCCGGGACCGCTTGGCACGCGACCACGACGTCGTAGCCCGCCATCTTCTCGGCGAGGTAAGCCACCGTGTCCTCGAACGAGAGATGGTAAGGCGTCCGATCCACCTTCACCCCGAGTGCCGCGAGCTGCTCATGCGTCTGCTCGGGCATCCCGGGCTGGCGGAAGCACGCCACCACGTCGATCGCGTGGCGCGTCCGGTCGAGCGCGCGCAGCAGCAGCCGCAGCTCGGTTTCCTCGCCGCCTACCACCAGCCAGGCTAAGACGAACAGGACGCGGACGGGCGCGTCCCGGACGGGCAGCGCGCTCACTCCCCGACCCGGAACACGACCTGCACGAAGGGCCGCCGCCGCTCGACCAGCTCCGCGACGAAGGGGGGCGCGTCGTCGAACGGCACCACGTCGGTGATCATGTGCTCGCGGATCGCCTCACCCTCGGCGACCAGCAGCTCGGCCGTCGCTGCCGCCAACCGCCGCCGGTCCCACGCCCATGCCAGGCCCCGCGGCACCCGGCCGATCTGCGCGCAGCGCAGCGACAGTCCGTTGTGGTGGAACTCCTCGCCCAGCCGCACCGCGTCGGCCCCGCCCTGGTAGAAGGCCAAGTCCACCACCGTCCCCTGCGGCCGCAGCGCGCGCAACGCTTCGTGGAGAGCGGAGCCCGCCGCCCGGCACTGGAAGGCGAGGTCCGCGCCGCGGTCCCCCGCGCCGTTCGTCCAGCGGCGCTTGACCTCCGCCGCTGCGCCCTCCTCTTGCAGTGCAACGAACCCCAGCGCCTCCGCCGTCCGCCGCCGCTCGGGCGCGGGATCGACGACGATCACCTCAGAAGCTCCGCACCACCGCGCGAACAAGGCGGTGAGCAGCCCGACCACGCCGCCCCCGAACACCAGCAGCCGCCGCCCGCGCACGCCCTCGTCCAGGCTCCGCACGTCCGCCCCCGCCATATCCTGCGCCGCGTGGAGCAGCCCGTTGGCGCAGATCGGCCCCATCTGGGCGAGGTAGATGCCGAGCACCGGGTCCACCCCCGATGGCACCGCCAGCGCAAAGTCCTGCGCCGGGTCCGCCGTATGCCCCGTCTTGTGGCCGTAGGTCATGCCGAGGACGGCGCCTTCGACGATGGACGGTGCCTCGCTCGCCGACACGCGCCCGACCTCCATGTAGCCGAGGAACGGCACGGGGAAGCTCGCGCTCGGCTCCTCCGGTCGGAACAGCCCGGCCTCCGCGTCCCAGCGCGAACGGAGGTAGGGGTTGGTCCCCTTGACGAAGGTCAGCTCTGTCCCCGCCGAGAAGCCGGTGTACAGCGTGTTCACGCGGTAGCGGCCGGGGTCGGGCGGGCCTTCCCAATAATCGTGCAGGTACATCCGCCCCGGCGCCTCGACGCCCAGCGCGCGCACCTGGCGCCAGTCGGTCATCGCCGGTCCTCCCCCGGCCGCACCGGCCGGCCTTCCGCCGCCGAGCGCAGCGCCGCGAAAGTCAGCCGGTGCGTCTCCAGCGCCTCCGCATAGGGCGCGCGGATCCGGTTCTCGCCCTCCATTACCGCGTCCACGAAGTCGCGGTCCTCGCGGACGAACGGGTCTCCCTGCGCCCCCCGCACCGGTCGGCCCGCGCCGACGTCGACCATCAGCTCGTGCTCCGTCAGCTCCACTGCCACGCCGTCGCCGAACAGGTTCAGCCCGATCCGGTGCGGCCAATGGAGCAGGCAGGTCGAGCTGATGGAGCCTACCGCTCCCGACGCGAAACGCAGCGCCGCGGTCGAGCACTCCGCGACGTCGCTGTCCGGGTGCGCCTCGCGCGGGGTGCGTCCAGCATAGGCGTGGCACTCGTCCACTTCGCCGACGAGCAGCCGGGCAAGGTCGAAGATGTGGGTGGTCTGCTCGACGAACTGCCCGCCCGACCGGTCCTGCTTCGACCACCAGGCGGGCGGCGGCGTGCCGTCGATCCAGTAGCCGTTGACAAGCCGCGCCGGCCGCTCGGCAAGCCGCTCGCGCGCTTCCTCCACCGTGTCGAGGTAGCGCCAGTGATAGCCCACCGCCGTCACCAGATCGGCTCGCGCCACCGCCCGGCCGATCTCCTCGGCGGTGTCGGCGTCGGCCGCCAGCGGTTTTTCGACGAAGAAGGGGATGCCCGCTTCCGCCGCCGCCAGTTCGGGCGCGCCGTGGGCGAAGGGGGGCGTGCAGACGAAGAGCGCGTCGACCCCGCCCGCGTCGAGCATCGCGCGCCAGTCGGCGTAGGAGCGGGCTCGCCCGCCCGCGCGGCTCGCGAAGTCCGCCGCGCGATCCTCCGCCGGGTCGGCGACCGCAACGACCGAGACGTCGGGGAACGACAGGAGATTCTGGAGGTGGCGGCCCGCGATGCCGCCCCCGCCGACGAAGCCGATGCGTAAGCTCATGCCGCTTCCTTGCTGGTGTGGGGGGCCGCGCGCGCGGCGAGCAGCCGGTCGTAGTGGCGGGCGGTGTCGGCCGCCATGCGCGCGGCGGAAAAGTCGCGCAGCACGGCCCGCCGCGCCCGCGCGCCCATCGCTCGGGCCGCGTCCGGGTCGTCGATCACGCGCAGCATGGCGGCGGCGAGCGCGAGGGGGTTCCGGCCCGGGACGAGCAGCCCCGTGCGCCCGTCCTCCACCGCGTCCGCGCTGCCGCACACGTCCGTGGCGACGACAGGCAGCCCGCGCCCCATCGCCTCCAGGAGCGCGAGCGGCAGCCCCTCGAAGCGCGACGGCAGCACGAAGGCGGTCGCGTTGCAAAGCAACTCGGGCACGTCGTCGCGTGGGCCGAGGAAATCGACGGCGTGGCCGATGCCCAGCTCGGCGGCGAGCGCGCGCAGCTGGTTGCCTAGCGGGCCGGCGCCGACCAGCCGGAACCGCGCGTCGGGCGCGCCCACCAGCACCGCCGGCGCGGCGCGGAGCAGGGCGGCGTGGCCCTTCTGCGCCGACAAGCGCGCCACGGTGAGGAAGACGGGCGGGCCCGGCGGCGGTGCGTCGCGGGGCGGCGGCGGCTCAATCCCGTTGGGCACGGCCGCGACCCGTTCCGGGGGAACGCCGGCGGCGAGCAGGCTGCGGCGCACGCCGTCCGACACGGCGACGATCGCGTCGAAAAAGGGCAAGGAAACGGTGTAGGCCGCGCGGTCGCGCGCGCTCTTCAGCAGAAAGGGCAGGTGCTCGGTCCGCAGCAGCGCCTCCACCCCCGCGGCGCGGGCGAGGTGATGCGCTGACAGGCATTCCCACTGCACCCCCGCGTGGACGTGGAGCAGCGCCGTGCGGCGCTCGAGGAGCCAGTCGCGCGCGCGGTGCCAGTCAGGCACGACACGCAGCGCGTCGGCGGTGAGCACCGCCGCTCCCAGCGCCGCCGCCCGCTCGGCCAGGCGGCGGCCGGCGCGCGTCGGCGGGCAGAGCAAGGAGAGGTCGTAGCACCCGCGCAGGCGCCGGACGAGCGCCAGCATGTGCGCGCCGACGCCCGAAGGCTCGCGGCTGTCGGTGAACAGGCACAGGGCGGGACGGGCCGGGGCGGCGGGACGCGGTTCCTGCAGCAGCAAAGCTTCGGCGATCCCCCGTCCGGCCCGGCGGGAGGACCGGGCGGAGAAGCAACCCGCGACCGTAACGAAAGTTCAGCGCGGGCTAGAGCGCCACCACCACCGTCTTCAGCTCGGTATAGGCCTGCACGCCCTCCAGCCCGCCCTCGCGGCCGAGCCCGGACTCCTTAAACCCGCCGAAGGGCAGGGCGACGTCGATCCCGCCGTGCATGTTGCCCCACACATAGCCCGCCTTCAGCTTGGCGGCCAAGCGGTGCATCGCCGAAACGTCGCGCGTCCACACGCTCGCCGCCAGCCCGTAGCGCGTGTCGTTGGCCTCCTTCGCCACCTGATCCAGGTCGTCGAAGCGCTGCGCGACCAGCACCGGCCCGAAGATCTCCTCGCGCACGACCGACATGTCGGGCGTGACGTCGACCAGCACCGTCGGCTTGACGAAATAGCCGCCGTCGCTCCCGATCGCCTCGCCGCCGGTCACCACGCTCGCGCCCGCACGGCGGCCTTGGTCGATATAGTCGAGCACGCGCGCCTGCTGCTCGTCGGACACCAGCGGACCCATCCGCGTACCGGGGTCCAGCGACGGGCCCACCGCCAGCTTGTCGGCCGCCGCCGCGACGCCCTCGACGAGCCGGTCGAAGACGGAGGAGTGCGCGTAGAGCCGCGTGCCCGCGACGCAAACCTGGCCGGAGTTGTAGAACACCGCGTTAGCCGCGCCCGCCGCCACCTTGGCGACATCGACGTCCGGCAGCACCACCACCGGCGACTTGCCGCCGAGCTCGAGTGTCACCCGCTTCAGCGTGTCGGTCGCCGCGCGGTTGATGATCTTGCCGACCTCCGTCGACCCGGTAAAGCCGATCTTGTCCACGTCGGGGTGGCGCACCAGCCGGTCGCCCGCCGTCTCACCCATGCCGGTGACCACGTTCACCACGCCGGCCGGGAAGCCCGCCTCGGCGACGAGGTCGGCGAGGCGCAGCGCGGTGAGCGGGGTCTGCTCGGCGGGCTTGAGGACGACCGTGCAGCCCGCGGCGAGCGCAGGCGCGATCTTCTTCACCGCCATCAGCAACGGGAAGTTCCACGGCACGATCTGCGCGACCACGCCGACGGGCTCGCGCCGGACGTAGGCGTGGAAGGAGCCGCTAGGAGCGCCGATCGGCTCCTGCGTCGCGCCCTGGATCTTGGTCGCCCAGCCCGCCGTGTAGCGCAGGGTCCGCACCGAAGCGGCGACGTCCACCGTTTCCGCCTGCGTGCGGGGCTTGCCGTTGTCGATCGCCTCCAGTTCGCCGAACTCGGCCGCGTGGGCCTCCAGCAGGTCGGCCAGCCGGTGGATTAGCAGCTCGCGCTTGGCCGACGGCATCTCCGTCCAGCGCCCGTCGTCGAACGCCGTGCGCGCCGCGGCGACCGCGGCGTCGACTTCTTGCGGCGACGCGTCGGCGATGCGCGCCACCTCGCGGCCGGTCGACGGATCGAACACCGCGATCGTGTTCCCGTGCTCCGACGCGCGCCACGCGCCGTCGATGAAGTGCGCGGGCGCGCGGCCCAGCGCGGCGCGGGCGGCCGCCGAATAGTCGGGCTGGGCGGCGATGGTGCGGGTGGGGGCGTTCATGGGGCGCTCCTGAAGAGGTTGCTGCCCATCTGCGCCCGGCGCGGGCCGTCCGCAAGCCGCTGTCCTACAGCCCCGGCGATCCGGTATATCGGTCGCGTGACGTTTCTCGTCCTCCGCCGCTGCTTCCTTGCCCACCGGGGTATGGGTCGGCCGAGGAGGGCGCTCCCACCCCGACCCAGTGTCAATTTCGTCAACTTACCGGGCTCGGAACAGCCCCCGACGGGCGGAGTTACGCCGTTAACCTTTCGCTCGGGAGCGCGCGCATGAAAGCCCTGGTCTGGCACGGCAAGCAGGACATCCGTTACGACACGGTGCCCGATCCGGAAATTGAGCACGGGCGCGACGCGATCATCAAGGTCACCGCCTGTGCGATCTGCGGCTCGGACCTCCACCTGTTCCACAACGTCATCCCGGCGATGAAGCCCGGCGACATCGTCGGCCACGAGACGATGGGCGAGGTCGTCGAGGTCGGCGCGGACAACAAGAAGCTCAAAGTGGGCGACCGCATCGTCGTCCCCTTCAACATCTTCTGCGGCGACTGCTGGCAGTGCAAGCGCGGCAACTACTCCTTGTGCGAGGAGTCCAACCGCAACGCCGCGCTTCAGGAAAAGGCGTTCGGCCACCGCACGGGCGGCCTGTTCGGCTACACCCAACTCACCGGCGGCTACCCCGGCGGCCAGGCCGAATACCTCCGCGTCCCCTTCGCCGATACCAGCCACATCCGCGCGCCGTCCGGCTTCACCGACGAGCAGCTCCTGTTCCTGTCGGACATCCTGCCCACCGGCTGGCAGGCGGCGGTGCAGTGCGACATCCAGCCGGACGACACGGTGGCGAATTGGGGCTGCGGCCCCGTCGGCCAGATGGCGATCCGCTCGGCCATCTTGCTCGGCGCACGCCAAGTGATCGCCATCGATTACCTGCCCGAGCGACTGTCGATGGCCGCCGCGGCCGGCGCGATAACCATCAACTTCCAAGAAGAGTCGGTCCTCGACCGGCTGAACGAGCTGACGGACGGCAAGGGGCCGGAGAAGTGCATCGACTCGGTCGGCATGGAAGCGCACGGCTTCAACGCCTTCGGCACCTTCTACGACCGCGCCAAGCAGATGAGCCTGGGCGAGTCCGACCGACCCAACGTGCTGCGCGAGATGGTCTACGTCTGCCGGCCCGGCGGCATCCTGTCGGTGGACGGCGTGTACGGCGGGCTGATCGACAAGTTCCCCATGGGCATCTTCATGAACAAGGGGCTGACCATGAAGACCGGGCAGACACACGTGAAGCGCTGGACGGACGACCTGCTGCGCATCATCGAGGACGGCCTGCTCGACCCGAGCTTCGTCATCACCCACGAAGCGCCCTTGGCCGAAGGGCCCAAGATGTACCGGGTGTTCGAGAAGAAGCAGGACAACTGCATCAAGGTGGTCCTGAAACCGTGACGGCTCCGCGCCCCTTCCCCGTCGTCCCAGCGCAAGCTGGGACCACCATCGCAGCGGACGGCCCCTAAGCGCGGCGGCCCTGTTCGAGAGCGGCCCCAGCCTACGCTAGGGCAACGGTACCTAACCGAGAATAGGATTAATTATGGAACCCTCCTACCTCCCCACCACCGGCTCCATGACCCCGGCGCTGCGCGCCGCGCGGCTGCTCGGCTGGTTCTCGCTAGGCCTCGGCGCGGCCGAGCTGATCGCCCCTGGCCGCATCGCCCGCGCGCTGGGGATGGAAGGCCGCGAGACGCTGCTCCGCGCCTATGGCGCGCGCGAGGTGCTGGCGGGCGTCGGCGCGCTGTCCATGGAGCCGACGCCGCACATCTGGGGCCGCGTCGCGGGCGACGCGGTGGACCTCGCCACGCTCTACCTCGTGCCCCGGGACGCCGACAACGAGCAGCAGGGCAACGTCCGTACCGCAACCGCCGTGGTGGCGGGCATCGCGGTGGTCGACCTCCTCGTCGCCGCCGCGCTCACCCAGGAGCGCGGGCGGACGAAGGCGGACGGCAGCGCCGATTATTCGGACCGCAGCGGCTTTCCCAAGGCCCCCGCGCTAATGCGCGGCGCCGCCGCCGGCGCGCCACCGCCCGACTTCCGCAACGACCCGTCGCGCAACATAGAGCACGCTGACGAAGTGCGCACGGCCAGCGACGTGCAGTAGCTAGGCCGCGGGCGCCGCGCCCTCCAGCTGCTCGGCCACTAGCGCCCGAAGGTCCGCCTCCGGCCGCGCGCCGTAGTGGGAGATCACCTCCGCCGCGGCGATCGCGCCCATGCGGAGGCACTGCGCGACCGGCCGACCCTGCGCCAGCCCGGCGAGGAACCCCGCCGCGAACAGGTCGCCTGCGCCCGTGGTGTCGACCACCTCCACCACCGGCTCGGCCGGAGCCTCGTGCCGGATGCCCCCTTCGACGGCCAGCGCGCCCGCCTCGCCCCGCGTCACCACCAGCAGCGGCACCTTGGGCGCGATGGCCAGCACCGCGCTCTCCAGATCCTCGGCCTGGACGAGGCTCTTCGCCTCCGCCTCGTTGGCGAACAGCACGTCCACCTCGCCCCGCTCGATCAGCCCGAGGAAGTCGCCCCGGTGCCGCTCGACGCAGAAGGTGTCGGACAGGCTAAACGCCACCCGTCGCCCCGCCGTCCGGGCCGCGCCGATGGCGTTCCGCATCGCCGCCCGCGGCGCTGCCGGGTCCCATAGGTAGCCTTCGAGGTACAGGATGCCCGCCTGCCCAATCCGTTCGGGATCGATGGCGCTGGCGGGCAGGTGCTGCGCCGCGCCGAGGAAGGTGCTCATGGTCCGCTGCGCGTCGGGGGTGACGAGCACCAGGCACCTGGCGGTCGGCACCTCCGGCCCGGCGAACGGCGTGTCGAAGGCGACTCCCAGCGCGCGGATGTCGTGGGCGAACACCTCGCCCAGTTGGTCGTCCGCCACTTGGCCGACGAAGCCCGCGCGGCCGCCCAGCGCGGCGACGCCCGCGGCCGTGTTCGCCGCCGATCCCCCGCTCGCCTCGCGCCCCGGCCCCATCCGCCCGTAGAGCCGCGTCGCTTCCTCCGCGTCGACCAGCCGCATCGAACCCTTGGCGAGCCCTTCCGTCTCCAGCAGCGCGTCGTCGGCGGGGGACAATACGTCGACGATGGCGTTGCCGATGGCGAGGACGTCGAGGCTGGGTTCGGGCATGGGCGGAGCACTCCTTGTGAAGACGCCACGCGCGTTAGCGGCCGCCGACTTTGATGGGAACCGTCACTCCCGCGCACGCGGTGGTCCATGACCCTCCACGGCCGGCAGGTGCGCACCCACGCCGGTCGGGAGTTATGGATTCCCGCCTTCGCGGGAATGACGGAAGGAGCTAGGAAGCTATCACATGACCTTGTTGCGCCTCCTCGCCCCCACCGCCCTGCTCTCCCTTGCCGCCTGCGCGGGCGGCGGCGGCGAGCGCCCGGCCGCCCCGGCACCTACCCGCCCGGTCGCCGCGACCCCGACCGAACCGCTCAGCGCCGGGATCGGCCGCAGCGCCGCGCAGCTCCAAGCGCTGCTGGGCGCCCCCGCGCTCGACGTCCGCGAGGGAACCGCACGCAAGCTCCAGTTCCGCTCACCGCTGTGCGTGATCGACTTCTACCTCTATCCCCCGCGCGAGCGCGCCGAGCCCGTCGTTACCCACATCGACGCGCGCCGGCCCAGCGGCGAGGACTTCGACCGCGCTTCCTGCCTCGCCGCCGCTGCCGCGCAGGCGCGCTGACGCCCAGGCGGCGGCTTCGGCGACCACCGGGTCGGGATCGCCGGCCAGCCGCTCCAGCGCGGGCAGGAGGGCGGGGTCCCCGCTGTTGCCCGCCGCCACCGCCGCGTTGCGCACCATCCGCCCGCGCCCGATCCGCTTGATCGGCGAGCCCGCGAACACCCGCCGGAAGCCGGCGTCGTCCAAGTCGAGCAGGTCGGCGAGCGCCGGCGCCGCCAGCTCCGCGCGCGGCAGGAAGGCGCGGTTCGCCTGCGCGGCGCTGGCGAAGCGGTTCCACGGGCACACGGCCAGGCAATCGTCGCAGCCGTAGACGCGGTTGCCGATCGCCTCCCGGAACTCGTGCGGGATCGGCCCGCGGTGCTCGATCGTCAGATAGGAGATGCAGCGCCGCGCGTCCAAGCGGTAGGGTGCGGGAAAGGCATCGGTCGGGCAGGCGCGCTGGCAGCGGTCGCAGCTGCCGCAAAGGTCGCGGTGGCCGGGCGCGACCGCGTGCGCGTGAGGAGCATCCGCCAGGTCCAGCGTCGTATAGATCGCCCCCAGGAACAGCCAGTTGCCGTGCGCGCGACTGATGAGGTTGGTGTGCTTGCCCTGCCAGCCGAGCCCGGCGGCGTGGGCCAGGGGCTTCTCCATCACGGGCGCGGTGTCGACGAACAGCTTGACGTCGTGGGCTGTGCTTTCAGCAATCCAGCGCGCGAGCTGGCGCAGGCCCTTCTTCAGCACGTCGTGGTAGTCCGCGCCCTGCGCGTACACCGACACGCGGCCGACGCCGCCCTCCCCCGCCAGCCGCAGCGGGTCAGCGGCCGGCGCGTAGCTCATGCCGAGCGCGATCACCGTGCGGACTTCGGGCCATAAGGCTCGCGGGCTCTCGCGCCGGTCCGCCTTCTCCTCCATCCACAGCATGTCGCCGTGCCGGCCCTCCGCGAGCCACTCGCGCAGCCGCTCACCCGTGCGCGGCGCGGCGTCGGCCGCGACAAAGCCGCAGGCGGCGAAGCCGAGCGCGCGCGCCCGGTCCGCGATCTGCTCGCGCAAGGCTTGCTTGTCGGTAACCACCGCCGCCTTATAGCACAGGGAGGCTGAACGGGGGCGGGCGTGGAAGCATTGGCTTTGGAGGCGCGCGGGATCGCCAAGCGCTTCGGCGACAAGCGGGCGGTTGACGGGGTGAGCCTCGCCGTGCCGGCCGGCACCATCTTCGGCCTGCTCGGCCCCAACGGCGCGGGCAAGACGACCACGCTACGCACCCTGCTCGGCATCATCGACCCGGACGAGGGCGCGGTGCGCCTCCTCGGCTCGCCCCGCCCGCTCACCCGCGCGCGCGAAGTGGGCTACCTGCCGGAGGAGCGCGGGCTCTACCCCAACATGACCCCGCGGGAGAGCATCGCCTTCATGGGCGCGCTGCGTGGACTGCCCTTGGCCGAAGGACGGCGGCGCGCGGGCGAGCTGCTGGAGGAGGCAGGGCTGGGCTCGGCCGCCGCCAAGCCGATCCGCACCTTGTCCAAAGGCATGGCGCAGACGGTGCAGCTGCTCGGCACCATCGTCCACCGCCCGCGCCTGATCGTGCTGGACGAGCCCTTCTCCGGCCTCGACGCGCTCAACCAGGGACGGCTGGAGGGCATGATCCGGGCGCAGGCGGAGGCGGGCGTCACCGTGATCTTCTCCACCCACGTCATCGCCCACGCCGAGCGGCTGTGCGAGCGGATCGCGATCATCGCGGGCGGGCGGGTGCGCTTCGCCGGCACGGTGGACGAGGCGCGCGGCCGGCTCGCCCCGCGCGTGCGGCTGGTCACGCGCGCGACGGACGGCGTTTGGACCAGCGCGTTGCCCGCCGGCACCGCACGGGAGGACGGGGCGTGGAGCTTCGACCTGCCGCCGGGCGGCATAGAGCCGCTGCTCCGCCGCCTGCTCGACGGCGAGGTAGGAATCGAGGCTCTGTCGATCGAGCGCCCGTCGCTCCACGACGCCTTCGTGCAGATTGCCGGCGCGGCGGCGGTGGAAGGCATGGGACGTCCGGCCCCGGCCGCCGTGCTCGAGGAGGCGGCCTGATGCGCGAGCTGCTCCGCCAGTCGCTGGTGATCGCGCGGCGCGACTTCACCGCCACCGTGTTCTCGCGCTCCTTCCTCCTGTTCATCGTCGGGCCGCTGTTCCCCATCCTGTTCGGCGCCATGTTTGCGATGATCGGGGTACGCGCGGAGGAGCGCGAGCGGGAGATCGTCGCGGTGCTCGCCGACCCGGCGGGAGCCGCCGAACTCCGCGCTGCGGAAGCACGGTTGCGGCCCAACCTGCCGCGCGGTCTGCTGCCCGAACTGCGCTACCTCCCGCCGCGCGGGGACGCCACGGTTCAGGCTGCCGCGCTGCTAGGCGACGCGCGGGAGGGCTACCGCGCGGTGCTGAGCTTCGCCGGCGGGCGGGCCTTCCTGGTCGGCGCGAAGGGCGACGTCGAACGCTTTAACAAGCCGGCGCGCCTGCTGCTCGACGAGCGGGCGCAGCTCGCCGCGCGCGCCGCCGCCCCGCCGCCGCTG
>CADCVW010000106.1 GCA_902806235.1 uncultured Sphingomonadaceae bacterium
ACGTCCTCCTGCGTGACGAAGCTCATCTCGAAGTCGAGCTGGTAGAACTCACCGGGCGAGCGGTCGGCGCGGGCGTCCTCGTCGCGGAAGCAGGGGGCGATCTGGAAATAGCGATCGAAGCCGGCGACCATGATCAGCTGCTTGAACATCTGCGGCGCCTGGGGGAGCGCGTAGAACTTGCCGGGGTGAACGCGGGAAGGGACGAGGTAGTCGCGCGCACCTTCGGGGCTGGATGCCGTGAGGATTGGCGTCTGGAACTCGGTGAAGCCCTGGTCGACCATGCGGCGGCGGATCGAGGCGATGACGTTGGAGCGGAGCACGATGTTGGCATGGATGCGCTCGCGCCGGAGGTCGAGGTAGCGGTAGCGGAGCCGGATGTCCTCCGGATACTCTTGGTCGCCGGCGACGGGCAGCGGCAGTTCTTGCGCAGCGCTCTGCACCGTGACCTCGCCCGCTTGGACCTCGATCCCGCCTGTCGGCAGGTTCGGGTTCACCGTGGCTTCCGAGCGTGCAACGACCTTGCCGGTGACGGTGACGACGCTTTCCGCCCGCGCCTCGTCCAGCGCGGCGAAGGCGGGCGCGCCGGCTGCGACGACGACCTGAGTGATGCCTCGATGGTCGCGCAGGTCGACGAACAGCAGCCCGCCGTGGTCGCGCTTGCGGTGGACCCAGCCCGACAAGCGCACCTGCGCGCCGACCTGGTCGGCGCGGAGCTGGCCGCAGTGGTGCGTGCGATAGGGATGCATGGGCGCTCCGCGATGCTCTGCCGGGGTGTCCGGGAAAGGCGCGCGCTTCGCCCCCGGTCCGCCCTTTTGTCAAGGCAGGGGCGGCGCGCTATGCGGCGCCATGCACATCCACCCGCTCATCACCGACAGCGGCGAGCTCGCCGCGCTCTGCGATCGCCTGGCCACCTCGCCCTTCGTCGCCGTGGACACCGAGTTCATGCGCGAGAACACCTACTGGCCCGACCTGTGCCTGGTCCAGATCGCCGACGAACGGGAGGCGGCTGCGATCGACCCGAAGGCGCCGGGGCTCGACCTGCGACCACTGCTCGACCTGCTGGTGGAGAACGAGGAGGTGCTTAAGGTCTTCCACGCCGGCGGCCAGGACCTGGAGATCGTCTACAACCTGACCGGCAAGACGCCGTATCCGCTGTTCGACACGCAGGTGGCGGCGATGGCTTTGGGCATGGGCGAGCAGATCGGCTATTCGGGGCTGGTCGAGACGTTGCTGGGCGTCGCGCTCGACAAGGGCGCGCGCTTCACCGATTGGGGCAAGCGGCCGCTCGACAAGCGGCAGATCGACTACGCCATCGGCGACGTTACCTATCTCGTCCAGCTGTTCCCCAAGATGCTCCAGCGGCTGAAGAAGACGGGGCGCGGCGGCTGGCTCGACGAGGAGATGGAGCGGCTAGGCGACCCCGCGAACTACGCGAGCCTTCCAGACGACGCGTGGAAGCGGGTCAAGATCAACAGCCGCAAGGCGGAGGTCCTCGGCCGCCTGAAGGCGCTCGCCGCTTGGCGCGAGACGGAGGCCAGATCTAAAGACCTCCCGCGCGGTCGCATCGTCAAGGACGAGACGCTGGCCGACCTCGCGCTGCATCCGCCGAAGAGCCAAGCGGCGCTGGGCGACGTGCGCGGGCTCTCGGCCGGGTGGCGGTCCAATGACATCGGCGCGCGGCTGATGGCGGCGGTGGAAGGCGCGAAGGAGCTGCCAAAAGACGAGCTGCCGCCGCGCGACGACCGCAAGCCGGGGCTGGGCAAGGAAGGTAGCCTGGTCGCCGACTTGCTCAAGCTGTTGTTAAAGATCAGGGCGCGCGAGTCGGACGTCGCAGCCAAGCTGATCGCGCGCACGGACGAGCTGGAGGCGCTCGCCGCCGGGCAGCGCGACGGCTTGGCGATCCTGCAAGGGTGGCGCTTCGAGGAGTTCGGGCGCGACGCGCTGGACCTGGTCGAAGGGCGGCTCGCCTTCGCGATCGAGCGGGGGAAACTTAAAATGACGCGGACGGGGGAGGCGGCGTGAGGACGCTGGCCGCGGCGCTGGCGCTGGCGGCGGCGGGATGCGCGACGGTGGATGAGGAGGTGCCCGAGCACGGCGTCACCACGGGCCGGTGCGACGCGGCGAAGGCGCAGGGGTTCGTGGGACGACCGGCGACCGAAGTGCTGCCGCAGGAAGCGTTGCGGCTGACGGGCGCGGGGGCGATGCGCTGGGTCCGACCCGGGACGGTGGTGACGATGGACTATCGGAGGGATCGGCTGAATATCGAGCTGGATCGCGAGAACAAGGTGACGGCGATCCGGTGCGGGTGAGGAGGCTTCACCCCGCCGCCAGAATCGGCGCCAACCCAAGCTCGTTCGCCAGCTGCCGGTGCCGCCGCTCCACCGCCTCGCCGTAGAGCGCGGCGCTCTCCTCCGGCAACGCGAGCTCGAGCGCGCCGTCCGCCGCGCGCAGGCTCGCGCCCGCCAGCGCGTCCGCCACGCCGCCGGCAAGACGCTGGCCGAGCCGCATGGCAAGGCCCCAAGCGCGGGCGCGGGCGAGTTCCGCGCCGTTTAGCAACGCGCCGACCGCGGGCACCGCAGGTTCCGGGCCGCCGCCGAAGGCCGCGTGCAGCGTCTGGGCGAGGAGCGCGCGGCCGGGTCCGTCGATCGCTACCCAGTGGCCGTGCAGCGCCAGCTCCACCGCCCACTCGGCTCGATAGTCCGGGTTCGCGCGCCAGGCGACGTCCGACAAGAGGCACGCGGCCTCGCGCAGGCGGCACATTTTCGGTGGGTCGTGGGCGAAGAGCGGCTGGAGCCAAGCGCAGAGCCGGTCGCCGACTGCGCCGAAGCGCCCGCCCTCCTGACCCATGTCGCGCGCCGCGGCGAGCAGCGGGTCCTGGTCGCGCTCGTGCGGGGAAAGCAGGTCGTGCAGCAGGCCCTCGCGCAGGCCCTGAGCGGAGGCGACGAAGCGACTGGGCGCGAGCCGCTCGGCCAGCGCGGCGAGCAGCTCGGCCGCGTCGCGGAGCATGGGCGCGCGCCCCTTGGCGACGCCCAGCGCGCGAAGCTCGGCCACGCTCTTGCCCGACACGAAGACGGCGAGTTCGGCGGCGCGGCCCGGCGGCATGGCGTAGCCGTGGACCACAGGCAGCGGGTAGCCCGTCAGGCGCATGTCGAGCAGCGCGAGCGCGCGCCACGAGCCGCCGACGAGGTAAAAGGGCCGGTTCGCGGCGGAGCCGGGCGGCAGCGGGCGACCAGCGAGCGCGCGGCGGAGCGCGTCGGCCGGGCCGTCGCCCGCCGCGCGTCCCGCAGCCAAGCGCAGCACGCCGAGCGGGAGCGAAATGCCCTCGCCCACTCGGCCCCCGCCGAGGGTCACCAGCTCGAGGCTGCCCCCGCCGAGGTCGCCCGCCGTCCCTGCCGCGTCCGGCACGGCGGCGAGCACGCCCTCGCCCGCGAAGCGCGCCTCGTCCCCGCCGCTGATGACTCGCAGCGGCAGCCCCAGCGCGCGCACCCCGTCGACGAAAGCCGCGCCGTCCGCCGCGTCGCGCGCGGCGGCGGTAGCCACCGCGTGGACCTGGCGCACGCCCATCAAATTGAGGAGCAGGCGGAAGCGGCGCAGCGCCGTCATCGCGCGCGCCACTGCCGCCGGCGACAGTCGGCCGTCGGCCTCCACCTTGCCGAGCCCGGCCATGACCTTCTCGTTGAACAGGATGGCGGGCGCGCGCGCGGCGGCGGCGTAGACGACGAGGCGGACCGAGTTGGAGCCGATGTCAACGATGCCGACACGCGAGTCTTCCTGGGCCGTCGGCAGCGGCGCGGGCGAAGCGGCCATCAACCGCGCGCTCGCAGCCGAAGCTTTGGCACCGCGACATCCTCTTCCGACGCCGCGCCGCGGCCGGACAGCGAGGGGTTGGTCATGAAGTAGCGGTGGAGGTTGAACGGGCGCGGGCCCGGATCGCAGCGCTCGTAGCTCCCGTCGGGGCGCAGCACCCAGCTCTGCTCGCTGTCGATCAGGTTGGCGACGAGCACCTGGTCGACGATCTGCGCGTGCACCGTCGGGTTCTCGATCGGCAGCATGTACTCGACGCGCCGGTCGAAGTTGCGCGGCATCCAGTCGGCCGAGCTGATGAAGAGCGGTGCCTTGGCATTGGGCAGCTCCTCGCCGCCGCCGAACACCCAGATGCGGCTGTGCTCGAGGAAGCGGCCGACGATCGACTTGACCCGGATCGTCTCGGACAGCCCCGGCACCTGTGGCCGCAAGCAGCAGATGCCGCGCACGATCAGCTCGATCTCCACGCCAGCCCGCGACGCCTCGTACAGCTTGTCGATTAGCGCCGGATCGACCAGCGAGTTCATCTTGGCCCAGACCACCGCTGGTCGCCCCGCCCCCGCGTGGGCGATCTCCGCGTCGAGCAGGTCGGACAAGCGGTCGCGCAGATAAAGCGGCGAGGTGGTGAGCATCGCCATGTCGCGCGGCTCGACGTAGCCGGTGATGTAGTTGAACAACCGCGCCGCGTCGTGGCCGAGCCGGCGGTCGGCGGTGAAGAAGCTAAGGTCCGTGTAGATGCGCGCGGTGACCGGGTGGTAATTGCCGGTACCGAAGTGGCAGTAGGTGCGATAACCGCCCGTCTCGCGGCGGACCACCATCGACACCTTGGCGTGCGTCTTCCAGTCGATGAAGCCGTAAACGACCTGCACCCCTGCGCGCTCCAAGGCCGAGGCCCACAGCAGGTTCTGCTCCTCGTCGAAGCGCGCCTTGAGCTCGACGATGGCGGTGACCGACTTGCCCGCCTCAGCCGCGTCGATCAGCGCGCGGACCACCGCGCTCTGCTTGCCGGCGCGGTAGAGGGTCTGCTTGATCGCCACCACGTCTGGGTCGCGCGCCGCCTGCTGCAGGAACGCCAGCACGACGTCGAAGCTCTCGTAAGGGTGATGGACGACGATGTCCTTGGAGCGGATGGCGGCGAAGCAGTCGCCGCCGTGCTCGCGGATGCGCTCGGGAAAGCGCGCAGCGAAAGCGGGGAATTTCAGGTCCGGCCTGTCCTCCTCGACGAGCAGTCCGAGGTCGGCGATGCCGAGGAAGCCGGTGAACGGCGAGACTAGCGCGTGCTCGGCGTCGACGCCGTCGCGCACGAGCTCCTCCAGCTCCTCGGCCATGCCCGCCTCCAGCTCCAGCCGGATCGCGCGGCCGCGGCGGCGCCGCTTGAGCGCGGACTTGAACACGCGGACGAGGTCCTCGGCCTCCTCCTCCACCTCGATGTCCGAGTCGCGGATGATGCGAAATGCACCACCGCCCAGCAGCTCGTAGCCGGGGAAGAGCGTCGCGGCCTGGTGGCGGATCAGCGTCTCGACCGCCGCGTAGCGGGCGCGCTCGCCGGGCAGGCGGACGAAGCGCGGCAGGCTCGGCGGAATCATCACCACCTCGCGAATCGGCTCGTCGTCACTGAGCCTGCGGAGGTCGAACAGGAGCGAGAACCCCTTATTCGGGATGAAGGGGAAAGGATGCGCCGGGTCAATCGCCTGGGGCGTGATGACCGGGAAGATCTGCTCGCGGAAGTGCTGGTCGAGCCAAGCGGCGGTGTCGGCGTCGACCGCGTGCAAGTCGAGCACCTCGACGCCCGCGTCCGCCAGCAGCGCCGCGAGGTCCGTCCAGACCTGCTGCTGGCTCGCGAGCAGCCGGTCGGCCTCCTCGGCGATCGCCGCCAGCTGCTGGCCGGGGGTCAGCCCGTCGACCGAGACCTCGTCGACATATTCGAGCTGCTGGCCCTTCAGCCCGGCGACACGGACCATGAAGAACTCGTCGAGGTTGTTGCCGGAGATGGACAGGAAGCGCAGCCGCTCGAGCAGCGGGTGGGCGGGGTTGAATGCCTCCTCCAGCACGCGGCGGTTGAAGGCGAGCCAGGACAGCTCTCGGTTGAAGAAGCGGTGCCGATCGGCGGCGAACGCCGGGACGGAGGAGCCGTGCTGAATTTCGGTCGGAACGGCGGCGGTGGCCACGGGGGGAAACTCCGTTACGGGCGCGCCGCGTCTGCCCCCTCGCCCAGCCCCGCCAGCACCTCGCGGGCGAGCGGCACGGAGAGGCGGCGGCGGCCGGCGAGCGCGGCGCGGTCGAGCGCCTCTACCAACCTCCCAAGCGCGAGATAGCTCCGCTCCGCACGGGGAGCGAGAAAGGTCACCACCTCCGGCGGGACGAGCAATCCGCGCTGATTGAGCAGCTTGGGCAGGAGTTCGTGCACCAGCAGGTCGTCCGGCTCCTCGATCGCGACATGGGGCGTCGCCAGGAGCCGTGAGCGCAAGTCGGGCAGCCGCACGCCCCAGGACGGCGCGGGCGCGTCCGCGACCAGCAGCAGCGGGCGGCGAACCTGCTGCGCCCGGTTCCAGGCGTGAAACAACGCCTCTTCGTCGGCGCGCTCGGCCTCGTCGATCAGGACGCCGCCAGCGCGCCGGGCGAAAGCGCGGCCGAGCAGCGAGCGGCCGGAGCGGCGCGGGCCGGTCAGCACGGTCGCCATCACCGGCCAGTCCGCCCAGCGCGCCAAGTGGTCGCGCGCGGCCCGGTTGGCGGGGGACGGGAGAAAGGCGGCGTCGTCCTCGTCGGCGGGCCAGTCGAACGGCAGGGCAGCCTGCGCCACCCTATCGATCCTCCTCGTCGAGCTGGCGTTTGAGGTCCTCGCGCTCCTGGCGTTCGCGGGCGCGGCGCTCGGCGCGGGCGCGCTCGCGCTCCTCACGCTCGGCGCGGCGCTCCTCTCGGCGTCGGGCGCGGCGCTCGTCGCGCGTTTCACGTTCCTCCTCCGGCTCCTCCGCCCGGGGCGCGTCGGCGGTGGGCGGCGGGGCGGCGGCGGCGGGACCGTCCGGGCGGCGGATCGTCAAGCCGCCGCCGCCCTCGCTCACCTGGTAGCCGCGCGCGCGCAGCGCGAGCGCCAGGCTCGATAGGTCGCCGCCGTAGCGAACGCTGACGACGCCCCCCGCCCCTCCCACGTCCGACACGCCGTAGACGGAGCGGATCGCCGCCAGCGCCGCGCCAAGGTCGCCGTCCGCGATTTGGATCAGGAAGGTGCGGTAGGTGAAGTTCGAGTTCTCGACCGGCGCGCGCTCGACCGTTTGGCGCTCCTCGCCCTCAGCTTCCTCCTCCGGCAGCTCGATTATCGGCGGTTCGGGGACGACGAGGGACGGATCGGGGACGAGGATGCCCGCCGCCAGCGCGGCCGTGTAGGCGGCGTCCACGCGGCGCACGCCTTCGTCCAGCAGCTTGGGCAGAAGGTCGCCGCGCTCTACGCGCAGGCCGAAGCGCGCGACCTCGCGCCCGTCGGGGCCGTAGCGCGCGACGAAGCGGCCGAGGATCGGACCGCCGGGCCAGAGATGCTGCAGGTGGACCTCCGGCACGAGCACGTCAGCCGCGCCGTAGCTGTCGAGTAGGTAGCGCCAGCGCCCGCGCCCGGGGCGGCGCGCTTGGGCGACGTTGAGCAGCAGCGGATCGGCCCCGAGCCCAGTGGTGCGGACATAGTCGATGGCCGACGTACCCGTGCGGAAGCGCGCCCAGGCGCGCTGCCATTCGGTGCGCGTTTCGAAGCTCACGGGCGTGATGCCGTTTACCTGGACCGGGATCACCAGCATCGGCTCCGAGCGCTGCGCGGGGCCGCCGAAGCCGAGCAGCGCGCCGGCGCGGGAACGGTCGAACAGCACGCCGAGCCGGGCGAGGTAGCGCGTCGGGCCGATGCGCTCGTCCTCCACGACGATGGAATTGACCATCGCGTCCAGCGCGCCATCCGCCAGCTTGGGGGCTTGGGCGGCGGGCCGGTTGTTGGCGCGCGCCCAGAGCATGGCCCAGCCTTCGCGCTGCGCCTCCCGCCAGCCGTTCGCCCGCGCGTCCTCAGCGTTCTTGCCGCGCGCGTCGACCTCGACGCCCGACACCTCAAGCACGTTCGACTCGTCGATCGGCATGACACCGCGCTCGACCGCCTCGATCTGGGCATCGAGGACATCGCCGGCGAGCAGGCCGGCCGCGGCTAGGCCGGCGAGGAGGGATACGCGGAACGAGAAGGTCACGGGCGCTCTTTTGGCCGGTGCGCCTTGGAAATCCAAGCGGGTTGTGGTTGGGCCGATATGATGAAGGACCTGCCGCCGCAGAATACCTCGCCCTACACCTACGAGGGCGCGGGCGTGTCGATCGCGGCCGGCAACGCGCTGGTCCGGGCGATCGCGCCGCTCGCCAAGGCGACAGCGCGGCCGGGGGCCGACGCCGCGCTCGGCGGGTTCGGTGGCTTCTTCGACCTCAAGGCGGCCGGCTATCGGGACCCGTTGCTCGTCGCCGCCAACGACGGGGTAGGGACGAAGCTCCGCCTCGCGATCGACGCCGGACGGCACGATGGGGTGGGCATCGACCTGGTCGCGATGTGCGCGAACGACCTGGTCGTACAGGGCGCCGAGCCCTTGTTCTTCCTCGACTATTTCGCATGCGGGAAGCTCAGCACCGAGGTCGCCGAGCGAGTGGTCGCTGGCATCGCGGAAGGATGTCGGATCGCCGGTTGCGCGTTGATCGGCGGTGAAACGGCGGAGATGCCGGGGATGTACGCCGAGGAGGACTACGACCTCGCTGGCTTTTGCGTCGGCGCCGTGGAGCGCGGGGAAGCGCTGACGGGGGCAGCGGTGCGCGTGGACGACCGGCTGCTGGGGCTCGCCTCGTCCGGGCTGCACTCCAACGGCTTTTCGCTCGTGCGCCGGCTGGCCGCCGACAAGGGGTGGAAGCTGAACCGCCCGGCGCTGTTCGACCCCGAACGGCTGCTGATTGACGCGCTGCTGGAGCCGACGCGCATCTACGTGCGGAGCCTGCTGCCGCTGGCGCGTGCGGGAAAGCTGCGCGCGCTCGCCCACATCACGGGCGGCGGCCTGTTGGAAAATGTGCCGCGGGTGCTGCCGGAGGGGTTGCGCGCGGTGATCGACGCCGACGCCTGGCCCTACCCGCGCGTGATGGCCTTCGTGCAGGCGAGCGGCGGGATCGAGCCGGCGGAAATGGCGCGCACCTTCAACTGCGGGATCGGGATGGTCGCGTTCGTCGCGCCCGACGATGAGGCCGAAGTGATTGCCGCGCTGGCGGCGGCGGGCGAGACGGTCGTCGCAATCGGCCGGGTGGAGCCGGGCGAGCGCGGCTGCATCGTGCGGGGGGGCGTGGAGGTTTGGCACGGGCGCGAGCCGTGGGAAGCATCGCACGATGGCTGAGCGCGCGCGCGTCGGGGTGCTGATCTCCGGGCGCGGCTCCAATATGGCGGCGCTGGTCGAGGCGAGCGCCGCGCCGGACTGCCCCTACGAGGTCGTCCTGGTCGCCGCCAACGATCCGGCCGCGGCGGGGCTGGCCTGGGCGCGCGGGCAGTGCATCCCGACCTGGTCGCACAGCCACGTGGGGATGCCACGGGCTGCCTTCGACGTGCTAGTGGACGAGCAGCTGACGGCGCTCGGCGTCGAGTGGGTCGCGCTCGCCGGCTACATGCGGCTGCTGTCGCCGGAACTCGTGGGCAAGTGGCGCGGGCGGATCGTCAATATCCACCCCTCGCTGCTGCCCAAGTACAAGGGGCTAGAAACCCACGCCCGCGCAATCGCCGCGGGCGACCGGCAAGCCGGCTGCTCCGTCCACCTAGTGACGGAGGCACTGGACGACGGGCCGGTGCTCGGCCAGACGCGCTTACCGGTGCTGCCCGGCGACACTGCCGAAGAGCTCGCCGCGCGGGTGCTGGCGGCGGAGCACGACCTTTACCCGCGGGTGCTGGCGGAGTTGGTGCGGGGCGAGGCCCCGCTCCCGGCCTAGCCGACGATCTCTTCGTTGCGGAAGAAGAAGGCGATTTCCGTCGCGGCATTCTCGTCGCTATCCGAGCCGTGAACGCTGTTGGCCTCGATCGACTCGGCGAGCGCCTTGCGGATGGTGCCTTCCGCCGCGTTGGCCGGGTTGGTTGCGCCCATGACTTCACGGTTGCGCTGCACCGCGTCCTCGCCTTCGAGCACCTGCACCACCACCGGGCCGGAGGTCATGAAGGAGACGAGGTCGTTGAAGAACGGTCGCTCGCGGTGAACGCCGTAGAACTGCTCGGCCTGCTCGCGCGACATACGGATGCGCTTGGCGGCGACCACGCGTAGCCCGGCTTCCTCCAGCATTTTGGTCACCGCGCCCGTCAGGTTGCGGCGGGTGGCGTCGGGCTTGATGATGGAGAAGGTGCGGTTGGCGGCCATGGTGCGCTGGAAGCTCCGATGTGGGGAATGGGCGCGCGCCTAACCGGGCGCCGCGCCGCGCGCAAGCTCAGGGCCCCTCGCACCAGCGGCCGGCGTCGTCCTGCTTCCAGTACTGGCGGCTCACCCCTTCCTTGCCCGCCAGCGCGCGCCACGCGTCGCGCGCGCCGGGAAGCTCGGCCGCGCCGAACAGGAGGAAGCTGCGGGCGAAGCCGAGCGCTGCGTCCCGCCAGCGGCCGTCGGCGAGGAAGAGGTTGGTCGCGCCGTTCAGCGGCTCCGGCGCGGCGGAAAGGAGGATTGGCTGGCGCGCTTCCCCGACCTCCCCCGCCAGCCCGTGGGCGAGGAAGCTGGCTGGCGACCAGCTCCAGAGGAGGCCGTCGAGGTGGCACCGCAGCGCGCCGTCGCCCGCGACGATCAGCAGCCGCTCGCCCGCGCCCAACACACGCTCGGCCAGGCGCGGCAGCACGTCGTCAAGCGGGCGCGCGGTGAGGTGGTAGAAGTCGACCTGGGGCATGAACGACGGCTAGCCCCTCCTCTGAAGGGAAGGAGCTCAAGTTGTTCCTACGCCTGCTCGAAATGCTCGCTGACGAACCGGTCGAGGATGCGCACGCCCCAGCCGGTGGCTCCCTTGTCGAAGGTCGCGCCCGGCTTGTTCGCCCACACCACGCCCGCGATGTCAATGTGCGCCCACTCGACCCCCTCGTCGACGAAGCGCTTCAGGAACTGAGCGGCGGTGATGGAGCCGCCCTCGCGCGGGCCGACATTCTTGATGTCGGCGATGTCCGAGTTGATCAGCTTGTCAAACTCGGCGTTCATCGGCATTCGCCAGACGAGGTCGCAGGTGGCCTTGCCCGCCGCGTCGAGCCGCGCGGCGAGCTCGTCTGAGTTGGAGAATACGCCGGCATAGTCGTGCCCGAGGCTGATGATCATCGCGCCCGTGAGCGTGGCTAGGTCGATCATTACCTTGGGTTTGTACTGCCGCTGCGCCCAGGTCATCGCGTCCGCAAGCACCAGCCGGCCCTCGGCGTCGGTGTTGATCACCTCCACCGTCTGGCCGTTCATGCTGGTGACCACGTCGCCCGGTCGCGTCGCGGTGCCCGACGGCATGTTCTCGACCAGACCGACCACGCCGACGACGTTGGCCTTGGCCTTGCGGCCGGCGAGCGCGCGCATCGTGCCAGCTACTGCGCCCGCGCCGCCCATGTCCCACTTCATCTGCTCCATGCCCGCCGCAGGCTTGATGGAGATGCCGCCGGTGTCGAAGGTCACGCCCTTGCCGATCAGGACCAGCGGCGGAGCGCCTCCGGCATCTCCCGCCCCGTTCCAGCGCATGGCGACGAGCCGCGGCGGCTGGGCGGAGCCCTGCGAAACTGCGAGCAGCGCGCCCATGCCGAGTTCGCGCATCGCGGGCTCGTCGAGCACCTCGACCTCGACGCCCATAGCCTCCAGCTCGCGACAGCGCTCAGCGAAGGAGACGGGGAAGATGACGTTGGCGGGCTCCGTCACCAGCTCGCGAGTGAAGGCCATGCCGTCCGCCACCGCGCGGAGCCGCGCGGACGCCTCCGCCGCGCCCTCGCCCGCACCGACGATCACCAGCTCGTTCAGGCTGGCCCGCTGCGCGGCGGGCAGCTTGGTCCGGTAGGCGTCGTGCCGCCACGCGCGCTGGACGGCGCCGAAGCCGAGCTCGGCGGCTTGAGGGCCGGAGAGCGGAGATCCGGTCAGGTCCAGCACCGCCCGCGCTTCGCCGGACGTCTGCAGCTTGGCGGCGAGCGCTGCGCCAGCGCGCTGCAGCTCGCCGGGTTCCGCCGGATCCTTGCCGAGCCCGAGCAGGAGGAGGCGGCGGACGCCCTCGCCTTCGGCCACGAACAGCTCGACGACCTTGGTCGCCTCGCCGTCGAAGCGCGCCGCCTTGGCCGCCTCCGCGACCAGCCGCGCCGCGCCCGCGTCGAGCCCGGTCAGCCCATCGAGCGACGCGCCGGCGGCGACGACCAACGCGAGCGCGTGGGCGCCTTCGGGGCGGGTGGAGGCGAAGCTGATCTGCATGGGCGGCGGTCCTCGGGAAGGTTCAGGCCGGGTATGTAGCCACGCCCCCGCCGCCACGCCAGCGCGACGCGCGGTTGCGGGAGTGGCGGGCGATGGGTTAGGTCCGGGCGGTCCGGGCGGGGTAGGTCATTGAAGAACGCGCATTGGTTCCTGACGGCGCTGCCGTGCGCGCTGCTGAGCGCCGCGCCCGCGCTTGCGCAGGAAGCGCGCCCGGCCGGCGATGACGGGTCCGCCGCTGCGACTCCCGACGTGGCCGTCGTGCTCGCGCCCGCCGACGCCGAGCGCCGAGTGCGCTTCGCCGCCGACCGGATCGAGTACGACAGCGAAGCGGACGTGGTCACCGCGTCGGGCGACGTGCGAATGGAGAGCGAGGGCAACCGGCTCGCCGCCGAGCGCGTGATCTGGACGCGGGCCACGGGCGAGGTGCGCGCGGAGGGCGCCGTCTCCGTCGCTGACCCGCAGGGCGACGTGGTGTATGGCGAAAACGTCGTGCTCGCCGACACCTTGCGCGACGGCGCGGTGGAGAACCTGCTGTTGGTGCTGGAGAGCGGCGGCCGGCTCGCCGCCGACCGCGCAACCCGCGAGGACGGGGTGACCACTCTGTTCCGCGCCAACTACTCCGCCTGCCCAGTGGTCGACGAGGACGGCTGCCCGCGTTCGCCGACGTGGAACATCACGGCAGTGCGCGTGGTGGTCGACCCGGTCGCCAACCGCATCCGCTACCGCGGCGCGGCGCTCCGCCTTTTCGGCGTGCCAATTGTCGCCCTGCCCGGCTTCTCCCACCCGGCTGGCGGCGAGGGCGGCGGCTCCGGCCTGCTCGTCCCCGACCTGCGCGTCAGCCGATCGAACGGGGTGGAGGTGGCGCTACCCTATTATAAGAAGCTCGCGCCCAACCGCGACCTGACGATCACCCCGCACCTGTACAGCGAAGTGTTGCCCGCGCTGGAGGCGCGCTACCGCCACCTGACCGAGCTGGGCGCCTATCAGCTGGGGGGGATCATCACCTACGGCCGCCGCCGATCCGCCACGCTCGGTGACTTGGGCGACAGCGAGCAGAGCATCCGCGGCTATTTCGAGGCCAACGGGCGGCTGCAGCTCGACCCGCTGTGGACGCTCACCGCGTCCGCCCGCGTGGCGAGTGACCGCACCTTCCTACGCCGCTACGACATCTCGCGCGACGACCGGCTGCGCTCGGTGCTGAACGCCGAGCGGATCGCAGAGCGGAGCTACGTGTCCATCGCCGGCTGGGGATTCCAGGGACTGCGCGCGACGGACGTCGCCGGGCAGCAACCAATCGCCGTGCCCGCGATAGACGCGCGCTTCCGCACGCGCGAGACGGAGCTCGGCGGCCGCCTGGAGCTGCAGGCGAACACCTTGGGCATCATCCGCCGCGACGGCCAGGACACGCAGCGCGCGTTCGTCCGCGGACAGTGGGACCTGCGCCGGCTGACGCCGCTCGGCCAAGAGTTGCGCTTCACTGCGCTGGTGCGCGGCGACCTGTATCACACGGACGAGTCACTGGAGACGGTGACCGCCATCTACCGCGGCGAGGACGGCTGGCAGGCGCGCGGTATCGCGGCGCTCGCCGCCGAGGTGCGCTGGCCGCTGATCGGCAGCTTGTTTGGCCTGTCGCAGCGGCTGACGCCGCGAGTCCAGCTCGTCGCTTCGCCGCCGACGGAGAACCTATCAATTCCCAACGAAGACGCGCGCGCGCTCGAACTGGAGGATTCCAACCTGTTCGCGCTAAACCGCTTCCCCGGCTATGACCGTTGGGAGGACGGCGCGCGCGTCACCTACGGCGCGGACTGGTCGCTCGATGGGCCGAACCTCGCCCTCCGCGCGACGGTGGGGCAGAGCTACCGGCTCGACCGGCAGGCAATCATCGCCCCGCCGGGCACGGGGCTGGGCGACCGGCTTTCCGACATCGTCGGGCGCACCTCGCTTCGCTACGGGCGGCAGGTGGAGCTCGTGCACCGCTACCGGCTCGACAAGGACAGCCTCGGCATTCGCCGTAACGAGGTGGACCTCACCGTGGGCTCCTACGAAACCTACCTCCGCTTCGGCTACCTCCGCCTCAACCGCGACATCTCGCTCGACGTCGAAGACCTGCGCGACCGCGAGGAGGTCCGCGCAGGCGGGCGCGTGAAATTCCTGCGGCACTGGTCCGTGTTCGGCTCGGCGGTGGTCGACCTCACCGACGCGGAGGAGGATCCGCTGTCGTCGGCCGACGGCTACGAGCCCGTGCGCCACCGACTGGGCCTCGCCTACGAGGACGAGTGCGCAGAGTTTGCGCTGACCTGGCGGCGCGACTATGATGGCTTCGGGGACTTCGGGCGCGGCAACACGTTCCAATTACGCGTGTCGCTCAAGAACTTGGGGCGCTAAGCCGCCGTTCAGCGTGGGTGCGGCAAGCGCGGCGGCGATCCCTTGAACGATGGAAAGAACGGGAACGGCGATGAAGAAGCGCTTAGGGCTGAGGTTCGGATTGGGCACGGCGGGGCTTGTACTGGCGGTCGCGGCGGCGGCGCAGGGCCAGCCGTACGCGGGCGCGCCCGCGGCGCGCCTCGCGCTGCCGGAGAACCCGCAGGTCTTCGGCCAGGCGAACCCGAATGTCCGCAAGGCGACGGCGATCGTCAACGGCGACGTGATCACCGAGACGGACGTCAATCACCGGCTCGCGCTGATGGTGACGGCGGCCGGCGGGCAGGTGGAGAAGGAGGAGCTGCAGCGGCTCCGCCTCCAGGTGCTGCGCAACCTGATCGACGAAACCCTGCAGATCCAGGCGGCCAAGCAGGAGGAGATCAAGGTCGAGATGGTCGACGTCGACCGCTACTACGCGCGCGTCGCCCAGAACTTTAATCGCAAGCCTGCGGACTTCGCCGCGTTCCTGCGCAGCGTCGGCTCCAGCGAGACCTCCATGAAGCGGCAGATCCAGGGAGAGCTGTCCTGGCAGCGGCTGCAGAGCCGCACCATCTCGCCGTTCGTCAACGTCGGCGACGACGAGGTACGGGCGATCATCGACAAGCTTGAGAAGAGCCGGGGCACCCAGGAATATCGCATCGGCGAAATCTTCCTCGCCGCGACGCTTGAAAACGCGGCGCAGGTGCGCGCCAACGCGCAGAAGATTGTGGAGCAGGTGCGCAACGGTTCGCCGTTCGCCGCCTATGCGCGCCAGTTCTCCGAGGCGTCGACCGCGGCGGTCGGCGGCGATCTGGGATGGGTGCGCGCCGAGCAGCTGCCCGAGCAGCTCGCCGCGGTCGCGCCGCAGCTCGGCGTCGGCCGGGTATCCGACCCGATCGCGGTCGACGGCGGTTATTCAATCCTAGTCATGCAGGACTCGCGCCAGCTGCTCAGCGCCGACCCGCGCGACGCGCAGCTCAGCGTGAAGCAGATCTCCGTCACCTTTCCCAAGGGCGCGACTCAGGCGGTTGCCGCGCCGCGTGTGGAGGCGCTGCTCAAGGCGAGCCGCGCGATCGGCGGCTGCGGTAATGCGGAAGCGGTGGCGACCAAGCTCGGCGGCGAGGTGGTGTCGAGTGACCAGGTCCGCGTGCGCGACCTGCCCGGGCCGCTGCAGCAGATGATGCTCAACCTCCAGGTCGGCGAGGCGACGCAGCCCTTCGGCTCGATCGAGGACGGGGTGCGCGTGCTGGTGCTGTGCGGGCGCGACGAGGCCTCGGCCGGTGGCGCGCCGTCGTTCGACCAGATCTACGCGCAGCTCGAGGAGGAGCGCGTCGGCCGCCGCTCGCGCCGCTACCTGCGCGACCTGCGCCGCGACGCGGTGATTGACTATCGCTAACGAGGCATTGGCCGTTCCGCTCGGCGACCCGGCCGGCATCGGTCCGGAGATTGTCGCGCGCGCCTGGGAAGGGCGGAGGGCTGGCAGTCTTCCGCCCTTCTTCGCGATCGGCGGGCGGCGCGCGCTGGAAGCAGTCTGGGGCGGGCCGGTGCGGGTTGTCGATGAGCCGGGCGATGCGGGGGCGATCTTCGACGAGGCACTGCCGTTGCTGGACTTGGGCGGGGCCGAGCCGGTCGAGCCCGGGCGGCCGAGCATGGAAGGCGCGTACCTCGCGCTACGCGCGCTGGAGATCGGGGTCGGGCTGGCGCGGAGCGGCGCGGCGGCCGGGGTCGTGACGGGGCCCGTGTCCAAGGCGGCGCTCTACGCCGTCGGCTTCGTCCACCCTGGGCAGACCGAATTCATCGCCGAAGCGTGCGGCGTGGCGGCGGCGAACGCGGCGATGATGCTGGCCGGCCCTTCCTTGCGCGCCGTGCCCGCGACGGTGCACCTGCCCTTGGCTCAGGTACCCGGGGCGCTGACGACCGAGCTGCTGCTTGCCAAAGCGCGCGTGGTGCTGCGCGGCCTGGCGCGCGACTTCGGCGTTCCCGCGCCTCGGCTCGCCGTCGCCGGCCTCAACCCCCACGCGGGCGAGGACGGCGCGCTGGGGACGGAGGAACGGGACGTAATCCGCCCGGCGATCGACGTCCTCCGGGCGGAGGGCCACGACGTTGTCGGCCCGCTGTCCGCCGACACGATGTTCCACGAACGCGCCCGCGCGCGCTACGACGCCGCGCTGTGCATGTACCATGACCAGGCGCTGATCCCGCTCAAGGCGCTGCACTTCGACGAGGGCGTGAACGTCACGCTCGGCCTGCCCATCGTCCGCACCTCGCCCGACCACGGCACAGCCTTCGCGCTGGCGGGCAAGGGCGAAGCGTCGCCCGGCGCAATTATTGCGGCGATCCGCACGGCGGGCGAGTGCGCGGCGCACCGCTACGCCGCCGCCGCCGCTGCTTGACCGACGCGCCCGCCCTGCCCCCGCTGCGCGAGGTGATCCGCGCGCACGGGCTCCGCGCGGAAAAGGCGCTCGGCCAAAACTTCCTCCTCGACGAGCAGTTGCTCGACCGCATCGCCGCGGTGCCGGGCGAGCTGGCTGGCCGCACCGCTTACGAAGTCGGTCCCGGCCCCGGCGGGCTCACCCGCGCGCTTCTCCGCCGCGGCGCGACGGTGGTCGCGGTGGAACGCGACCGCCGCTGCCTGCCCGCGCTGGCCGAGGTGGCGCAAGCCTTCGACGGGCGGCTAACGGTGATCGACGCGGACGCACTACGGGTGGACGAGCGCGCGCTGGCGGGCGACGGCGCGCACGTAGTTGCCAACCTACCCTACAACGTCGGCACCGCGCTGTTCGTCCGCTGGCTGGGCGGCGAGACGTGGCCGCCTTGGTGGGCGTCGCTCACGCTGATGTTCCAGGCGGAGGTCGCCGAGCGGCTGGTCGCGGGACCTGGAAGCGAGGCCTACGGCCGCCTGTCGGTGCTCGCCCAGTGGCGCGCGAAGCCGCGGCTCGCGCTGCGCGTCCACCGCTCCGCCTTCGTGCCGCCGCCCAAGGTGATGTCCGCGGTGGTGCATCTGGAGCCCGCCGCTGCGCCGGACGGGGTACGCACGGGCGTGCTGGAGGCGCTCACGGGCGCGGCGTTCGGACAGCGGCGGAAGATGCTGCGCCAGAGCCTTAAGGCCGTGCCGGGCGCGCTGGACGCAGCGGACCGGCTGGGGCTGGACGTGACGCGGCGGGGGGAGACGCTGAGCGTGGACGAGTTCGTCGCGTTGGCGCGGGAGGTGGGCGCGGCAGCCCTCTGCCCTTCAGGGGAGAGGCGCGAGTTTTAGTCTTCGCGTCCGCGAAAGCTTAGTCGCAGCGGAGAGGGGCTGCTACAGCAGTGAAAAGAACCGAGCTTACAGCTCGGCGCTTCTCCCAACCAGCAGCGGCCGGGAAGCCGGCCACCGCGCCCCTGAAGGGGAGAGGGCTAAGCAGTGTTACTGCCGCACCGGCGCGGGCGACGTTGCCGGGGCGGGCGTCGCGGCCGTCACCGCCGCGGGCGGCGGGCCCTTGGCGATCGCGGCGGACAGGCGGGTCGCCTCCGGGCAGGCACCCTTGCACAAGGCGCGCACCTTGGTGAGGTTCGCCTGCGCCCGCGCCACCGCGCCCCGCGCAACGAAGGCCTCACCTTGCCCGGCGAGCGCGACCGCGTCGTTCGGCTCGAGCCCGAGCGCCTCGTTGTAGAAGCGGATCGCCTTGCCCGGCAGCTTTTGCGCGAGCGCCACGCGACCGAGCACGGAATAGGCCGCGCGGTTGCGCGGATCGACGGCGAGCGCGGTCTCCAGCAAATCGGTCGCGCCCGGGTAGTCAGCGGCGGCGAGCCGCGCCTCGCCCGCACGCAGTAGCGCGACGGACTGCGGGTTCACCTGATCGTCGGGCCGCTGCCCCTGCCCCGAGCTCGCCATGGTGGCGACGAGGAGGCCGACGGACAGGGCGACGGGGGAAAAGCGCATCACGAACTCCGAAAGCATGGCCGCCGCCGTGCCTATCAGGCCGCCGTCCAGCGCGCGATGAAAAACCCGTCGGTCCTATCGTGCGCGGGAGTCAGCAGCCGGCCCGGACCGGCAGAACGCCCGGCCTCCATGCCGGGATCGAGTTGGACGAAAGCTGAACGTCCGCGGGCGAAAGCGGTTGCCTGATGCCGCCCTTCCTCTGCCAGCAGGGAGCAGACGACGTAGACCAGCGTCCCGCCCGGCCGTACCAGCCCGGCCGCGACGCCGAGCAGCCGCGCCTGGAGCGCGACCAGCGCGGCGAGTCGGTCGGGCGTGAGCCACCAGCGCGTTTCCGGGTTGCGCCGCCAGGTGCCCGAACCCGAACAGGGAGCGTCGACGAGCACGAGGTCGGCGACGCCCGCCAAATCGGCCATCATCTCGGCCTCGCGGTGCGGGTCGAGCAGGCGAGGCTCGGCGATCGTCGCGCCCGCCCGCGCTGCGCGCGGCGGCAGCTTGCCCAAGCGGTCGCGGTTGGCGTCGGCCGCCACGATCCGACCCTCGTTCGCCATCTCTGCGGCGAGCGCGAGCGTCTTGCCGCCCGCGCCGGCGCAGAGGTCGACCGCAGTCATGCCCGGGCGGGCGCCGCAGGCGAGGGAAACGAGTTGGCTGCCCTCGTCCTGCACCTCCACCCGGCCTTCGCGCCACGCGGGCAGCCCGTCCACCTTGGTGCCGCCCGGCAGCCGCACGCCGAGCAGCGACAGCGGCGAGGGCTCCGCCCCCTCCCCGGCCAGCTCGGCGAGCGCCGCGCCGCGCTCCGCGCGCAGCCGATTCGCGCGCAGGTCCAAGGGCGCGCGGCTGAGCAGCGCTGGGCGCTCGCCTTCGCCGACCAGCGGATCGAAACGGTCGCGGAGCCAGCCGGGGAGCGGGTCGGACGCCACCGACAGCTCGCCGGCGGCGACCGGCGCCGGCGCGTGCGGCGAACCGTCGAACGCCGCCCCCACGCTCTCGTCCACCGCCGCCACAGCGAGCAGCGCCGCGCGCCCGTCCACGGGCGGCGCGCCGCTCGCCCGGATCGCGCGGTAGACCAGTTCGCGCACTGCGCGCCGGTCCTTCGATCCCGCGTAGCGCCGCTTGGCGAAGTAGCGCGCGACCAGCGCGTCCGCCGCCGGCCCGCCGGCCCGCGCCGAACCGATCACCTCGTCCAGCAGTTCGATCGCCGCTCCCGCGCGCGCGCCGGGCGTCACCGGCCGGCCTAGCGCGTCGGGTAGTTGGGCGCTTCGCGCGTGATCGCCACGTCATGGACGTGGCTCTCGCGCAGGCCCGCGCCCGTGATGCGGACAAACTGCGCGCGCGAACGGAGCTCCTCGAGCGTCGCCGTGCCGGTGTAGCCCATCGCCGCCTTCACCCCGCCGACGAGCTGATGGACGACCTCGCGCGCCGGCCCCTTGTAAGGCACTTGGCCCTCGATCCCTTCCGGCACGAGCTTGAGCTGGTCGGCGACGTCCTGCTGGAAATAGCGGTCGGCCGAACCGCGCGCCATCGCGCCCACGCTGCCCATGCCGCGGTAGCTCTTGTAGGTCCGCCCGCCGTACAGGAAGGACTCGCCCGGCGCTTCCTCCGTGCCCGCGAGAAGCGAGCCGACCATGACGCAGGACGCGCCGGCGGCGAGCGCCTTCGCGACGTCGCCGCTGGTGCGGAGTCCGCCGTCGGCGATGATGGGGGTGCCACTGGCGGCCGCGGCCGCCGCGCTGTCCATGATGGCGGTAAGCTGCGGCACGCCAACGCCCGCGACGACGCGCGTCGTGCAGATGGAGCCCGGGCCGATGCCGACCTTCACCGCGTCCGCCCCCGCGTCGATCAGCGCGCGGGTGGCTTCGGCCGTGGCGACGTTGCCGGCGACCACCTGCACCCGGTTGCTGAGCCGCTTGACCCGGTTCACCGCCGCCGCGACGTCCTTGTTGTGGCCGTGCGCGGTGTCGATCACGATGAGGTCGCACTCCGCGTCGATCAGCGCTTCGGAGCGGGCGAAGCCCTTGTCTCCCACGGTGGTCGCCCCCGCGACGCGCAGCCGGCCCGAACCGTCCTTGGTCGCGTGCGGGTAGGTCACGGCCTTCTCGATGTCCTTGACGGTGATCAGGCCGATACAGCGGTAGGCGTCGTCGACGACGATGAGCTTCTCGATCCGCCGCTGGTGGAGCAGCCGCCGCGCGTCCTCTTGGCCTACGCCCTCGGGCACCGTGGCGAGGTCGTCGCGCGTCATCAGCTCGGCCACCGGCTGACGCGGGTTCTCTGCAAAGCGGACGTCGCGGTTCGTGATAATGCCCTGCAGCCGGCCGTCGGCCTCCACCACGGGGATGCCCGAGATGCGGTGCCGCGCCATCAGCTCGAGCGCGTCCGCCAGCGTTTGGTCGGGCGTCATGGTGATCGGATTAACGACCATGCCCGATTCGTAGCGCTTCACCGCGCGCACGGCGTCCGCCTGCTCCTCGACCGACAGGTTGCGGTGCAGTACGCCCAGCCCGCCAAGCTGAGCCATGACAATCGCCATGGAAGCCTCCGTCACGGTGTCCATCGCCGCCGAGAGCACGGGAATGTTGAGCGGGATGCCGCTCGTCACCCGCGTCCGCGTGTCCGCCTGGCTCGGCAGAACAGACGACTCGGCAGGGCGCAGCAGCACGTCGTCGAAGGTGAGGCCGAGCGGGATGGTCACGGGCGAACTCCGGGCTGCGCGGCGGCGGGCGTGGGGTAGAAGGCGGGGTCGGCGAAGGCGCGGCCGAGCGCGACGTGGAGCGTGGCATCCTCCGCCGCGCCGCCGAGTTCCATGGTCGGCGCGTATTCGTCCTCGGGCCCGTGATAGGTCCCGCGCAGGAAGCGCTGCAGCCGGCCCATATCGGCGAAGCTCCCGCCCGCCATGACGGCGGGGACGCCCGCGCGAACGAACTCGTAGCCGTCCTGACGCGTGTAGAAATCGTTCGCTTCCTCGTCGCGGTCGACTGCACGGTCGAGGCTCGCCGCCACTCGATCGACCGCGGCGTCGAGCATCGGCGTCCTGCCGCGGCCGACCATCGCCACGGGTGCGCCGCGCGGGCCGACCGCCAGCGTGTCGATGTTGAACAGGGCGACGATGCTGCCGAGCGGCACCGTCGGGTTCTGGGCGAAGGTCCGCGCGCCGAGCAGCCCGTTCTCCTCCGAGGTGGTGGCAACGAACAGCACGCTCCGCTCAGGCCGACGCGGGCCGCGCCCGAGCCGCTCGGCAACCTCGATCATCGCCGCGATGCCGGACGCGTTGTCGACCGCGCCGTTACAGATGCGGTCGGGCGCGCCCGCCGGCCGGCAAAGCCCCAGGTGGTCCCAGTGGCCGGTGAAGGCGACGTGCTCGGATGCCCTGCCAGCGCCCAGCAGCACGCCGACGACGTTGCTGCTGGCGAAGCGCTGGACTCGGGTCGCGACCTCCGCCGCGAGCGTCGCCTTGAGCGGGACAGGCGCGAAGCCCGGCGCTGCCGCGGCGGCGCGGAGCAGCGCGTCGGGGTCCGTCTCGGCGGCGAGAAGGATCCGCCGGGCGGCGCTCTCGCTGATCAGCCCTTCTATGGAGGGCGCGGCGTCGCCCGCGACACGCACCGGGCCGCGCGCGCGCTGCGCGTCGGCGAGCGCCGCGAATGCCGGGTCGGGAACGGCGGTCAGCACCGCCGCCGCCCCGGCCGCGACGAGCCGGGCGCGGCGCTCGTCGGCTCGGCCGAGGTCGGTCAGCGCCGCGGGCGCGTTCGCGAAGACGAGCACCGCCGCGCGGTCGAGCCGCGCGCCGGCGGGCAGAGGGCGGCCGTAGCCGGCGAAGACCAAGGGTGCACGATCAAGCCCAACTTTCGCCTCGCGCGCAGTGAGCAGGTAGTCGGCGGCGAGCAGCCGCACCTTCCGGCCGCGGGCGCGCCAGGTCGCGCGGGACGTGTAAGGCGTGCGGCGCACGAGCGTGACGGGCTGGTACCAGCTCCCGTTGAGGCCGGCGGGCTGCAGCCCCGCGCGCGCCCAAGCCTTCGCAATGTAGCCGACCGCCTTGCCCTCGCCCGCCGTGCCGGGCGCGCGGCCCTCGTAGGCATCGCTAGCCAGTTCGGCGATGTGCGGGCGCAGGTCGGCTTCGCTGACCAGGTCCGCCGCGGGAGGCGCGAGGAGGGCGGCGAGGAAGGGCGCGAACATGCGCGCCCATACAGCGCGCGCGGGCGCGCGTTCAAGCGGGGCGGTGGCGCTCGGCCTCCGCCAGCAGCGCGCGGGCTTGGGCGACGTGCATCGCCTCGATCTGCTGCCCCTCGAACCGCTGCGCGCCGCCGACATGGGCGGCGATCAAGCGGCGCGCTTCCGCCGCCTCCGCCGCGGTCGGGGCGAAGGCGGCGCGGACGGGGGCGAGCTGCGACGGGTGGATCAGGGTCTTGCCGGTGAAGCCCCAGCCGCGCGCTTCCGCCGCTTCGCGCCCGACCGCCGCCGGGTCGTCGAGTGCGTTGGATACGCCGTCGAGCGCGGCCATCCCCCGCTCGCGCGCGGCGAGCACCACAAGCTGAAGCGCGGTGCGCAGGCCGTCGCGGCCGGCGCCGGGTGGCAGGCCGAGCGCGGCGGCCAGGTCGTTGGTCCCGGCAATCAGCCCCGCCGCGCCGGCCGCTATCGCCCGGGCGTCCAGCACGCCCGCCGGCGTCTCGACCATCGCCAGCATCGGCTTGACCACGAGCATTCGGAGGTCCTGGAAACGGCGCGCGTCCTCCGCTTTGGGCAGTACGACAACGTCCGCCGCCGAGTCGCGGGCAAAGATCAGATCGGCGCCATGCGCCGGCGTGCCGGCCGCGTTGATCCGCAACGCGCGCACCGCGTCGCCGAAGCCGGCGGCGAGCGCGTGTCCGGCCGCGTCGCGCGCCCGATCCTTGTCGCCGTCCGGAACAGCGTCCTCTAGGTCAACGATCACCATGTCCGCGCCGAGTTCAACCGCCTTGGCGAGCGCGCGGGGGTTGCCCGCCGGGACGAATAGCGCGGCGCGGACGCGCGTGAGCTGGAAGGCGAGCGTCAGCGCCGCCCGCCCAGGATCGCGTCGAGCGGATTACCCCCGCCCCCGCCGCCGCCCGTGATCATGCCGATGAGCCCGCCGAGTCCGTTGCTCGCGCCGCCCATGCCGCCGCCCATCGCGTTGCCCGCCATGCCGCCCACCGCGGCGCCCGCCAGCTGGCCGAGCATGCCGCCGCCCATGCGCCGCGCCACGGCCTGCGCCGCCATTGCCGCGACCACCGGGAGCATCGCCTTCAGGATCGTGTCCGGGACGCCCGTTTGCTGGGACGCGTGCGAGGCGATTTGGCGGCTGACGTCCTTGGAGCCGAAGATCTGGCCAAGGATTGCGTTGCCCTGCGGCGCAGCCATCGCTGTGTGGCCGAAGCCGCCGGCGGCGCCCGCCAGCTGCTCGAGCCCGCCGGCGCCGTGCGTCCGCTGCATCCCGCCCATCACCATCGGCAGGAGCGAGGCGACCGCCGAGCGCGTCTGCCCCTCGCTCAAGCCGAACTGGCGCGACAAGGTAGGGACGTCAACGCCGTCAGTCTCTTCGATTAGCTCGTCTGCGGCCTGCTGCACTCATGTTCTCCCGTTCGTTGCGACGGGAAAACCGTTCAGGCCGCCTTCGGTGCCGCCTCGCGCACCCCCGGGTCGACGTGGTCGGCGAAGCGCGCGAAGTTGTCGATGAAAAGGCCGACGAGCTTCTTCGCCGCGGCGTCATAGGCTGCAGGGTCGCTCCACGTCGAGCGCGGGTCGAGGATGCCCCCGTCGACGCCCGGCACCGACACCGGCACTTCGAAGCCAAAGTTCGGATCGGTGCGGAATTGGGCGTCGTTGAGCGAGCCGTCGAGCGCGGCATTCAGCAGCGCGCGCGTGGCCTTGATCGGCATGCGGCTGCCCGTGCCGTACTGACCCCCCGTCCAGCCGGTGTTGACCAGCCAGCAGGTCACGCCGCCGCGGGCGATGCGCTCCTTCAGCAGATTGCCGTAGATAGACGGGTGGCGCGGCATGAAGGGCGCGCCGAAGCAGGTGGAGAAGGTCGCTTCCGGCTCCGTCACGCCCATCTCCGTACCGGCGACCTTGGCGGTGTAGCCCGACAGGAAGTGGTACATCGCCTGGTCTGGCGTCAGCCGCGCGATCGGCGGCAGCACGCCGAAGGCGTCGGCGGTGAGCATAATGATGTTGGACGGCACCGGCCCCATCTTGTCGGGGGCGGCATTGGGGATGAACTCGAGCGGGTAAGCGCCGCGACTATTCTCGGCCAGGCTGTTGTCGTGCAGGTCCAGCTCGCGGGTGGCGTCGTCGAGCACGACGTTCTCCAGCACGGTGCCGAAGCGCTCGGTGGTAGCGAAGATTTCCGGTTCGGCCTCCGCCGACAGCCGGATCATCTTAGCGTAGCAGCCACCCTCGAAGTTGAACACGGCGGTGTCCGACCAGCCGTGCTCGTCGTCGCCGATCAGGGTGCGGCTGGCGTCGGCCGACAAGGTCGTCTTGCCGGTGCCCGACAGGCCAAAGAACACCGCGGTGCGCCCGTCAGAGCCGACGTTGGCGGAGCAGTGCATTGGCATCACGCCCTTCGCGGGCAGCAGGTAGTTCAGGAGCCCGAACACTGACTTCTTCATCTCGCCCGCATAAGCCGTGCCGCCGATCAGGATCAGCTTCTCGGTAATGTCGACCGCGATCACCGTCTCGCTCCGGCAGCCGTGGCGCTCGGGGCTGGCGCGGAAGCTCGGCAGGTCGATAATCGTGTAGTCGGGAGCGAACCCGGCCAGGTCCGCCCGCTCCGGTCGGACGAGCAGCGTGCGGATAAACAGGTTGTGCCAAGCGAGCTCGTTGATCACGCGCACGTTGACGCGGTTCTCGGGCTGGGAGCCGCCGTACAGGTCGGCGACGAACAGCGTGTCGGCCTCGCCCAAGCTCAGCAGGAAATCCTGCTTCAGCGCCCGGAAGTGCTCGGGGCTCATGGCGAGGTTGTTGTCCCACCACACGCTGCCCTCCGTCTCCGCGTCGCGGACGAGGTATTTGTCCTTGGCCGAGCGGCCCGTGTGCCGGCCGGTGCGCACGACCAGCGGCCCGTCCTTCGCAAGCATCCCCTCGCCGCGGCGCACCGCTTCCTCCACCAGCGCGGGCGTGCCGAGGTTGTGGTGGATCTGGGCGCGGGTCTCAATCCCGAGCGCGGTCATCGGATTGGCCGGCGTAGCCGTCGCCATTGCTGTTCTCCCGTGGGTCCTGCTACTTGGCTTCACCCGGCAGGACGCCGGGGCCGCCTTTCTGGTTCCGGTTGCGCGGCTCGCCCGGGGCTGTCAATCCCGCCGGGACCCGGGGCCCGGACCTTTGCGGAGCGGAAATGACGGCCACCATCGCGCTGGTCGATGACGACCGCAACATCCTAACCTCCGTGTCCATCGCGCTTCAGTCCGAGGGTTTCGTGGTCCGCGTTTACGCCGACAGCGAGGCGGCGCTGAAAGCGCTAACGGACAATCCGCCCGATCTCGCCGTGCTCGACCGCAAGATGCCGCGCATGGATGGATCGGAGCTGCTGCGCCGGCTGCGCGAGCAATCGCAGCTGCCCGTGATCTTCCTCACCTCCAAAGACGAAGAGGGCGAGGAAGCGGAAGGGCTCGCGCAGGGCGCGGACGATTACATCACCAAGCCGTTCTCGCTGCGCCTGCTGATCGCGCGCATCCGCGCCTTGCTGCGCCGGGCGGAGCTGCGCGCTGCCGCGCCCGCGGCGGAGCGCGCGCCGGGCGGGGAGATCATGGAGCGCGGCCGGCTCCGCATGGACCCGGAGCAGCATCGGGTGCAGTGGGACAGGCTGGAGGTGACGCTCACCGTCACCGAGTTCCTGATCCTGGAAGCGCTGGCGCAGCGGCCGGGCGTGGTGAAATCGCGCGACGGATTGATGGACGCGGCCTATCAGGAGGACGTCTATGTCGACGACCGCACCATCGACAGCCACATCAAGCGGCTTCGCCGCAAGTTCCGGCTGGTGGATCCCGAGTTCAAGGCGATCGAAACGCTCTACGGCGTCGGCTACCGCTTCAGCGACGACGGCTAACGGCGGGGCCGAAGCGGAGGACGTCCTCACCTGGTCCAAGCGGTGGAGCCTGACACACCGCGTGCTGGCGGTGAACGTGTTCGTGCTGCTGATGCTCGCCGCGAGCCTTTTCTTCCTCGATGGGCTGCGCTCGCGCCTCGTCGAGCAACGGGCCACGTTCGCCGCGCGCGACGCGACGGTCGCGGCCGCCACGCTGTCCGCCACGCCCCCCGAGCGGCGCGCGGCGCTCGCCGGGTCGGTGGGCCGCCTGTCGGACGCGCGGCTGCGCGTGTACGGAGCGGACGGGGCGAAACGCTACGATAGCTGGGCGGCGACCGGCGAAAGCTACCGTCTGCGTGACCCGGAAACGCAGCCCTGGCGCAAGGACGCGGCGCGCTTCTTCGATCGGACGGTGGACTGGCTGTCGGGCATCCGGCCCCCGCCGCTGTTCGTCGAGCCCGAACTGGACGGGCTGGGCGCCTGGCCGGTCGCCGTGCGCGCCGCGGCGGGCGCGGCTCCGCCTTTGGCCGAGGTGCGCCGCGCCCCCGACCTGACGCCCGTGTTCCTGTCCGCCGCGCGACTCGCCGACGGCGGCGTGCTGCTCCTGACGGCGAACGACCGGGCGATCACGCGGGCGGTGCGCGCGGAGCGTTCGACGCTGGCGCTGCTGCTGATCGGCGTGACGCTGTTCTCCGCCTTTCTGTCCTATTTCCTCGCCCGAACGATCGCTGCCCCCCTGCGTCGCTTGGCGACCGCGGCGCACCGCGTTCGCCAAGGCCGCGCGCGCGACGTGGTCGTGCCGCGGCTGCCCGAGCGGCGCGACGAGATCGGCACGCTGGCCCGCGCGCTCGGCGACATGACGCAGTCGCTCCGGCAGCGGATCGACGCAACAGAAGCCTTCGCCGCTGACGTGACGCACGAGTTGAAGAACCCGCTCGCCTCGCTCCGCTCGGCGCTCGACACGCTCGGCTACGTCCACAACGACGAGCAGCGGCGACTGCTGCTCGACGTTGCTCGCGACGACGTGCGGCGGCTCGACCGGCTGATCACGGACGTCGCTGAAGCCTCGCGCCTTGACGCGGAGCTCAGCCGCGCGCGGTTCGAGCCGGTCGACGTCGGGCAGCTGCTGGAGGCGCTGATCGGGGTGCGGGAAGCGCGCGGGCTGCCGCGCGGCGTCGCCTTCGCGTTCGCCCGGCCACATCTCGGCACGACCGTGGTGCTTGGCGAGGAAGGGCGGCTGGCGCGCGTGTTCGACAACCTGCTCGACAACGCGCTGTCCTTTTCGCCCGACGGAGGGCTGATCCGGGTGGGCGCGACGCGCGACGGCGAGCAGGTCAAGGTCACGGTGGTGGACCAGGGTCCGGGCGTGCCGGAGGAGTCGCGGGAAGCTGTCTTTGAGCGGTTCCACAGCATCAGGCCGGACGGCGAGAACTTTGGGAGGCATTCGGGCCTGGGGTTGGCGATCGCGCGGGCGATCGTCGAAGGGCACGGCGGCACGATCGGCGTTACCGCTCGCGGGGACGGCCGCCCCGGCGCGCGGTTCGTTATCTGCCTGCCCGGCGCGCCCGCGTGACGACTGAGACGATCCACGCGTCGACCGTCGCAATCGACGGCCACGCGGTGCTGATCGCGGGGCGCTCGGGCGCGGGCAAGTCGGACCTCGCGCTGCGCCTGATCGACGGCGGCGCGGCGCTGGTTAGCGACGACTACACCGTCGTCCGCCGTGACGGCGAGCGGCTGCTGGCGAGCCCGCCGGCGAACATCGTGGGAAAGATCGAGGCGCGCGGGGTGGGCATCCTGACCCTGCCTCATGTAAGGGACGTGCCCGTGCGCTTGTTCGTCGACCTCGATAGCCCGGTGGAGCGGCTGCCGGACCCGCGCCCGACCCGGGTGGTGGCGGGCTTGCGTCTGCCGGCGATCGCGCTGCGTGCGCTGGAGGCGTCCGCCCCGGCCAAAGTGCGATTGGCGCTCGCACAGCCGGGGCCGGCCCGGTGAGCCCCGCGCCGCGGCCCGACCGCATTCTGCTCGTCACCGGGATGTCGGGCGCGGGCAAGACGACGGTGTTGAAGACCTTGGAGGATCTCGGCTGGGAGACGGTGGACCAGCTGCCGCTGCCGCTGCTCGGCCGGCTGCTCGATACGCCGGCAGCGTCCGCCTTTGGCGGCGAGTCGCGCCCGCTCGCCATCGGCATCAGCAGCCGCACCCGCGGCTTCGACGCACAGGCGATCGCCGAGCGCGTCGGCGGCGACCGGCAGGTCTCCTCCCTGTTCCTCGACTGTGGCGGAAACGAGCTTGTACGCCGTTATTCTGAAACGCGCCGCCGCCACCCGCTCGCGCTCGACCGGCCCGCGTCCGACGGCATCGCGGCGGAGCGGAGCCTGCTCGACCCGCTGCGCCGCGCGGCGGACCGGATCGTCGACACCACCGACTTCAGCGCCCGCGCGCTGCAGGAGGAAATCCGCCGCGAGTTCGGGCGGGATGCGCCGGGGCCGACGCTGACGATCATGTCGTTCGGCTTCGCCCGCGGGCTGCCGCGCAACGCCGACAACGTGGTCGACATGCGCTTCCTCCACAACCCGCACTGGGTAGACGAGCTGCGCCCGCTGACCGGGCTCGACCGGCCGGTGCAGGACTACGTCGCCGCGGACCCGGCTTACGCCCCCGCGCTGGACGCGGCGGAGCGGCTGCTGCTGACGCTGCTTCCCGGCTACGCGCGGGAGGGCAAGAGCTACGTCACCGTCGCCTTCGGCTGCACGGGCGGACGGCACCGCTCCGTCCACGTCGCGGAGACAATGGCGGCACGGTTGCGCGTCGCGGGGTTTTCGCCCACGGTCGAGCATCGGGATCTGGGGACGAGCCCCCAGGACGCGGTGGAAGCCTTTCCGGCGCGCGCGGCCTGATCCCCCGGACGCGCGGCCATCAGGTGTTTTGAATGATCGGACTCGTACTGGTGACCCACGGCCGCTTGGCGGAGGAATTCGTGCGCGCCATGGAGCATGTGGTCGGGCCGCAGGAAGCGGTGGAGGCGATCTGCATCGCGCCGGACGACGACATGGAGGCGCGCCGCGCGGACATCGGCGCAGCCGTCGAGCGGGTGAACCGGGGCGAAGGCGTGATCCTGCTCACCGACCTGTTCGGCGGCACGCCGTCCAACCTCGCCATCTCGCTCATGCGTTCGGACGACGTGGAGGTGATCGCGGGCATAAACCTGCCCATGCTGATCCGGCTAGAGGGCGCGCGGCGAACCATGCCTGTCAAGGCTGCGGTGGCGGCGGCGCGCGACGCAGGGCGCAAGTACATCTCGGTCGCTTCCGAGGTGCTCGGGGAAGCGGCGTGAACGCATCCCGCATCGTGCCGATCACCAACCGGCGCGGGCTGCACGCGCGCGCGTCAGCCAAGTTCGTGACGCTGGCGAGCGGGCTGCCGGCGAGCGTGGAGGTGGCCAAGGACGGCGCGGCCGTGTGCGGCACCTCCATCATGGGGCTGATGATGCTGGGCGCGGCGATGGGCGACAGCATCACTATCAGCGCGGCCGGCGACGGAGCGGAGGACGCGGTGGCGCAGCTCGCCGCCCTAGTCGAGAACAAGTTCGGCGAGGAGTAGGCGGGGCTGCCGAAGCTCGTTACTAGCTACTCCAACCCCGCGGTCCGCGCCGCACGCGATCTGCGCGACAAGAAGGGGCGGCGCGAGCAGGGACGGTTCTTGGCCGAGGGCCTGCGCATTCTGACGGAAGCGCGCGAGGCCGGGCGAGTGCCCGAGCAGCTGTTCTTCGCCGGCCCGAGCGGCGGTCATCCGCTGGTGCGGGCGCTGGTCGCGGCGGTCGAACGCAACGGCGGCGAGGCGCTGGAGACGACGCTCGACATCCTCGCCAAGTTGTCGGGCAAGGACAACCCGGGCGCCGTGGTGGGCGTGTTCGCCGAGTTCGCGACGACGCTCCGCGCGGTCGACCGGACGGTGGCACCGCTTTGGCTGTGCGCGCAGGCGATGCGCGACCCGGGCAACGTCGGCACCACGCTCCGCACCGGCGACGCGGTCGGCGCGGGCGGGCTGATCCTTCTTGACGACTGTGCCGACCCCTTCTCGGTCGAGGCGGTGCGGGCGAGCATGGGGGCGCTGTTCACGCAAGCGATCGCGCGGGCGCGGTGGGACGAGTTCGTGGAGTGGTTGCGCGAGGGGCCGGGGCAGCTGGTGGGAACGAGCCTGCGGACGGCGCTGGACTACCAGGAGCCGGCCTACGCGCCGCCGGTGTTCCTGCTGATCGGCAACGAATCTCAGGGGTTGCCGGAGGCGTACGAGACGGAATGCGACCTGCTGGTGAAGATGCCGATGCGCGGGCGGGCGGACAGCCTCAACGCGGCGGTCGCGGCGGCAGTGATGGCCTATGAAGTGTTGAACCAGCTGCGGCGCAGAACGTGACGAAGTTGACGCTGCGTCGCTCGGCGAGGCTCCTCGCCGACGACCTCCCGGCGGGACCGCCTGGGCGGCGCGCGGGGCGGGAACGGACGATGGGAAGAGCCGACTTAGCTTATAGCGGAAGCGCCGGGCTGCAGGACAGCGCCGCTCGCTTGCCGGACGGAGCGCGCCGCGAGATGATGGCCGCGTGAAGCGGATCGGTATCCTCCTCTTCGCGGCGACCGCCTGCGCCACGCCGCCCAGCGTCGCGGAGAACGCCTATGTCGCGCGTGGGCAGGAGCCGGGGTGGATCGTGCGGATCGCAGGCGGCCGCATCTCTTACACGGGCGACTATGGCGAGGTCCGCATCGACGCCCCCGCCGGCGAGCCCAGGACGACGTTCAACGGGTGCCGCCACGAGACGGCGTCCGCCGACGGGCGGAGCCTGCTCGTCGACGTCACCCGCGGCCGCTGCAACGACGAGATGAGTGGGTTCGGCTACGCCGACCAAGTGCTGGTGATCGCCGACGGGCGGAGCTTTTGGGGCTGCGGCGGCGCGCGTAGGCCGGAGTGGGACAACTAGTCGGGGCTGCGCGTCGCGCGCCACGCGGCGAGGAAGCCGACCGCGAGCAGCCCGTCGATGCCGGCGAAGATGAGTGTGCCCAGGCCCGCCCGCCCCTGCGCGAAGAGAATCAGGACGGGCAGGAGAAAGGCGAGCTTGGCCGTGGCCGCGACCGGCATCAGCGGCCGATACCGGGCCGGGTCGCCGCCGATCGTCCAGTAAACGAGCTGAAAGGCGAGCGCGGTGCTGACGAAGCCGTAGTAGCTCACCGGATCGGCACGGAGCTCGCGCGCGCCGGCCAGCCCCGTTTCGCCGAACAGCAGCGGCAAGAGGACCAGCAGACCGTAAGCCGTCGCGCCGCGGAACCAGAGTCGGACCCAGCGGGGCCCGGGCCGCCCGGCGGCGATCACTCGGCCGCTTCGGCGGCGGGCGACGCGAGCTTGCTCAGGCGCCGCGGCGCGGAGTCGACGGTCGGCAGCGCCTCGATCTCCTTGGCGCCCGAGACCTCGAGCGATTCGAAGCGCTTGGCCTGCGTCATGACTTGGGACTCGAGACTGCCGACGAAGCTGTTGTAGGCTCCCGTGGCCTGCTCGAGGTTGCGGCCGAGCCGGGCGACGTGGCCGCCCATCACGGCAAGCCGCGCGTGCAGCTCCTTGCCCATGCGGCCGATCTCCGCCGCCTGCTCCGCTAGCTTTTCCTGCCGCCAAACAGTGGCCACCGTGCGGGCGATGGCGACGAGGTTGGTGGGCGTGGCGAGCAGCACGCGGCGCTCGTAGGCCCAATCCCACAGACCGTCGTCCTGCTCGAGCGCGGCGGTAAGGAAGTGCTCGCCGGGGATGTACATCACGACATAATCGGCGGCGTCGCCGAACTGCTCCCAATAGTTCTTGGAACCGAGCTGCTGCGCGTGGTTGCGGATGGCGCCCGCGTGGGCGCGGAGGTGGGCGGTGCGCATCGCGTCGTCGACGCTGTCGTTGGCGTCGAGAAAGGCGTTGAGCGAGCATTTCGCATCGATGATGAGCTGCCGCCCGCCCGGCAGGCGCACGACCACGTCGGGGCGGAGCCGGCCGTCGTCGGTATCGACCGATACTTCCATGCGAAAATCGGCGTAGGGCGACAAGCCGGCCTGCTCGAGCACGTTCTTGAGCGACTGCTCGCCCCAGCGGCCGCGCGCCTTGGGACTGGAGCGGAGCGCGTTGACGAGCCGCGCGGTCTCCTCCTTGACCTGGGTCTGGCCCGAGCGGACGTGCTCGATCTGCTCGCGCAGGCCCGCGTAGTGGTCGACGCGCTCCTTTTCGACCTCGGCGAGCTTGGTCTCGTAGCGCTGGAGCGTGGTCTCGACGGGCTGGAGCAGGCGCTTGAGCTTTTCCTCGTTGCGCTGGCCTTCCGCCCCCATCCGCTCCGCGGCGCGCCGCAGGAACTGCTCATGCGCGCCTTCGACCGCCTTGCCGGCGAGCTCGCCGAAGCGCGCTTCGAGTTGGGCCGCCATGTTCTGCAGACTGGATAGCTGCTCGGCGTGGGCTCGCTGGCGCTCGGCTTCGCCACGCTCGAAGGCGGCCTTGGCTTGCGCCAAGGCATCGCGCTCGGCGGCCACCGCGCGCAATTGCTGCTCCAGGCCCGCGACCCGCTCGGCCACCGGGCGGAGCGCGGCGGCGTCGCCCTGTGCTCCATCGCGCTCGGCCTGCACCGCCGCCAGCCGATGCTCCAGCCCCCCTACCCGCTCGGCCACTGGGCGGAGCGCCGCCGCCTGCTCGCGCGCGCCGTCGCGCTCGCGCGTGACCTCCGTCAGCATGGCGCGGACGAGCTCGACGTCCCTAGCGCGCTCGGCGAGGGTGGCGAGCTCCGTTCGCGCGGCCTGCACCTCGTCGCGGAGGCCGTCGCGCTCGGCGCGGAGCGGGGCGGCGGCGCGGGCGGACAGCAGCCAGCCCGCAGCGAAGCCGAAGGCGAGCGCGACCAGCGCGAGGACGACGGCGAGACTCGGGTCCATCTACGGCTTCCCTTCGGAACGGAGGGGGAACGTAGCCGAGGCCGGCGTGGGTGGGAAGTCGGAGGCGTCGGCGCCGCGCGCCGGGGCGGGATCAGGCCGCCTTGTTCGCCGCGCGGTACTTGGCGAGCTTCTTCATCACCATTTCGCGCTTCAGCCGCGACAGGCGGTCGGTGAAGAGCACGCCGTCCAGATGGTCGATCTCGTGCTGGAGGCAAACGCAGAGGAGGCCGTCCATCTCCTCCTCGCGGACTTGGCCTTCCAGGTCCGTCCAACGCGCGCGGACGCGGTCGGGGCGGTCGACCTCGGCATACTGCTCGGGGATCGACAGACAGCCCTCGTTGTAGGGCACCGTGCGGTCGGAAGCCCAGACGATCTCTGGATTGATGAAGGCGCGCGGGCGGCGGACGGGCTCGCCGCCTTCCACCTCCGGGTCTTGGAGGTCGATCACGACTACGCGGCGGGGCTCCGCGACCTGGATCGCGGCAAGGCCGATGCCGGGGGCAGCGTACATCGTTTCGAACATGTCGGACACTAGGCTGCGCACCTCGTCGTCGATCGCGTCGACGGGGGCGGACTTCTCCCGCAGGCGCGGGTCGGGAACCTCGATGATCTCGCGGACGGCCATGGGCGCGAGCTAGGTCGCGCCTATCGGGGCGTCAAGCGACGGGGCGGCGCGCGCGCATCGCCTGGGCGAGCGTTCCTTCGTCCATGAAGTCGAGCTCGCCGCCGACGGGCAGGCCGTAGGCGAGCTGGGTCAGGCGCACCGGATAACGCTCGAGCCGGTCGGCGAGGTAGTGGGCCGTGGTCTGGCCTTCGAGCGTGGCGTTCATGGCGAGCACCACCTCGTCGACCCCTCCGCCGGCGATGCGGCCGACGAGCCGGTCGATGTCGAGGTCCTCTGGGCGCACTCCGTCGAGCGCTGAAAGACGACCGCCAAGCACGTGATAGCGTCCGGGGAAGAGGCGCGCGCGGTCGAGCGCCCAAAGGTCCGCGACCTCTTCTACCACGCACAGCATCCGCGAGTCGCGGCGCGGGTCGGCGCAGATCGTGCAAGGGTCGGAGGTGTCGGCGTTGCCGCAGGTGGAACAGAGCGTGAGCCGCGCCTCCACCGCTTCCAGCGCGCGGATAAGGGGCTGCAGGGCGGTCTCGCGCTTCTTGAGCAGATGCAGCACCGCGCGCCGCGCGGAGCGGGGGCCGAGCCCGGGCAGGCGGGCGAGCGCTTGGGTGAGGTGGTCGATTTCGGGGGAGGCCATCGCACTTCGATATTGGTTTTCGGGACCGAATTGCAAAGCGGAGCGCGGCGGGGCAGGACGCGCGGCTATGCGCCTCGCCTTCATGGGAACGCCGGATTTCGCGGTGCCGACGCTCGACACGCTGTTGAAGAACGGGCACGAGATCGCCGCCATCTATTGCCAGCCGCCGCGGCCTGCGGGCCGGGGCAAAGCCTTGCGCGCGTCGCCGGTGCAGGCGCGCGCGGAGGCGCTGGGGATCGAGGTCCGCACCCCCGCCCGGCTGCGTGGGGCGGACGAGCAGGCCGCCTTCGTCATGCTCCGCTTGGATGCGGCGGTGGTCGCCGCTTATGGCCTGATCCTGCCCGCGCCGATCCTCCAGGCCCCGCGGCTCGGCTGCTTCAACGTCCACGCCTCCCTCCTTCCCCGCTGGCGCGGCGCGGCGCCGATCCAGCGCGCGATCCTCGCTGGAGACGAAAGGACGGGGGTGACGATCATGGCAATGGACGAAGGGCTGGACACGGGCGCGATGCTGCTCGCGGAGGATACGCCGGTGGACGGCAAGAGCGCGGGCGAGCTCACCGCCGAGCTGGCCGGGATGGGCGCGCGGTTGATGGCGGCCTACCTGGCCGATCCCGCGGCGCACCGGCCCGTTCCGCAGCCCGAGGATGGCGTCACGCTGGCGCCCAAAGTGCTGAAGGAGGAAGCGCGGCTGCGCTGGGACGAGCCGGCCGCCTCGGTCGAGCGGCGGGTGCGCGCCTTCGACCCCGCGCCGGGGGCCTGGTTCGAGCACGCGGGCGAGCGGGTGCGCGTGCTCCGCGCGGAGGTGGCGGCGGGCGCGGGCGCGCCGGGCGAGGTGCTCGACGATCGGCTGCTCGTCGCCTGCGGGGCGGGCGCGATCCGGCCGACGCTGGTGCAGCGCGCGGGGCGCGGGGCGATGGATGCTCCGCAGCTGTTGCGTGGCTTCCATATCGCGGCGGGCGCGCGGCTGGCGTGACACGTTACCGGCTGCTGCTCGAGTGGGACGGGCGGCCGTTCATGGGCTGGCAGCGCCAGGCGCACGGGCCGAGCGTGCAGGGCGCATTGGAGGACGCGCTGCTGCGCTTGTTCGGCGAGGCGGCGACGGTGCACGCGGCGGGGCGCACGGACGCCGGGGTGCACGCGGCGGCGATGGCGGCGCACGTCGACCTGGCCCGGCCGCTCACGCCGTTCCGCCTGTCCGAGGCACTGAATTTCGCGCTGCGACCGCAGCCGGTGGCGGTGCTGGAGGCGGCGGAAGCCGCGCCGGACTGGCACGCGCGGTTCAGCTGCGTCGGCAGGAGCTACCGCTACGTCATCGAAAATCGGCGCGCGCCGCTGACCCGGCAGCAGGGTTTCGCATGGCGCGTCTCCGCGCCGCTGGACGAGCAGGCGATGGCAGAGGCGGCGCGGCTGCTCGTCGGCCGGCACGACTTCACCACTTTCCGCTCCGTCCAATGCCAGGCGGAGAGCCCGGTCAAGACGCTCGACCGGCTCGACGTGCGGCGGGACGGAACGCGGGTGGAGGTGACGGCGGAGGCGCGCTCGTTCCTCCACCATCAGGTGCGGTCGATGGTCGGCTGCCTGGCGCTAGTCGGCCGGGGCACGTGGACCGTCGAGAACTTAGGTAAAGCGTTGGAAGCGCGGACGCGCGGCGCACTCGGGTACAATGCGCCGCCGGACGGGCTCTACTTCACAGGGGCGGGCTACCCCTCGCCCTGATCGCTCCAGCGCGGGCGGACGGGGCGCACGTCGCGCACTTCGTCGAGCAAGTCGACAAACAAGGAAAGGACGCGGCGGAGCACCGCCTCCTGTTCCGCTACGCGTCGCTCCAAGGACGCGACACGTTCGTCGGCGGCGGTCGCGGCGGCGACCGGGACCGCGACTTCGATCATTTGATCGAGTCCTACGCGCTCCGCGCCGGCTATCGCCGCGGCGGCGAAGGCGCGAGCGGCGAGCCGATCGATCGCGCCCGGCACACCGCCGGCGCGGGCGTGGAGCGCCGCGGCGAGCTCGTCGTCCAGCGCCGGGACGCCGCGCCAGCCGCCGGAGCTCAGCCGGCAGCGGACATAGCCATCCGCCTCTTCCGGCTGCAGCGGCTTAAGCTCGAAGGCCGCGACGACGCGCGCGCGGAGCGCGCTGAGCTCGTCGAGCGCGAGAACGTCGGTGAGCGCCGGCTCGCCGAGCAGCACGAGCTGCGCCGCCGGGCGGCCGTCCCGCCCACCATCGACCAGGCGCCCGAGCGCGTCGAGCGCGGCCGGCGCCAGCTCGTGCGCGTCGTCGGCGACGAGGAGCACCCGCCGCCCACCCCGTACCTGCTCGTCGATGAGCGCTCGCGCCCGGACATCATCTGTGCCGCTCCGGGGAAGTGCAACGATCGCGACGCGGCCCGCGTCGACGCGGCGGCGCAGCTGATTGACGAGCGCGGTCTTGCCCACGCCGGCCGCGCCGGTGATGACCACGACGCCTTCGCCCTGCGCGAGTCCAAATTCGAGATAGGCCAGCGCCTTCTTGTGGCCGCGCGACTTGAAGAAGCAGGACGGGTCCGGATTGGGCGCGAACCAGGGCGCAGGCGCCGCTCCGCGCAACACGACGGCGTCACTCGCCGGCCCCATACTCCCCTCCCCCATCCGCGAGCTTATAGCGCGGCGCAGCGCGGAGCGCGCCCCCCGGCGCGAAGTGCTTGGGTAACTTGTCTTAATCTGGGACGAGCAGCCGCTCGATCGCCGGCCGTTGAGAAAGGAAGGCTTGCGGGCTGGCGGTGAGGCCATAGGCGCCGGCGAGGAACACGGCGACGAGGTCGCCCGGGTGGGCCGCGGGTACCGCGACCTCGTCGGCGAGCCGGTCGAGCGGGGTGCAGAGCGGGCCGACGATGGAGGCGACCTCCTCGGCCGGGGATCCCATGCGCGTGGCGATTGCGACGGGGTAATTGCGGCGCACCACTTGGCCGAGATTGCCGGTCGCGGCGAGCTGGTGGTGCAGGCCGCCGTCGCAGGCGAGGAAGAGCTTGCCGCGGCTTTCCTTCCGATCGACGATCCGGGTCAGGTACACGCCCGCCTCGCCGACCAGCCAGCGGCCGAGCTCGAGCGCGAAGCGGCTGTCGGCGAGCCCGGACGCGCGCGCGGCGAGCGCCTCGCCCAGCCGCGCGCCGATCGCCTCGACGTCGAGCGGGCGGTCGTTGGCGCTATACGGGATGCCGAAGCCGCCGCCGAGGTTGACCAGGGGCGGTGCCGCACCCGCCTCGTCCGACAGCTCGCCCGCGAGCGCGACGGCGGCGGCCTGCGCGTCGGCCACCGCACCGGCGGCGAGCGCCTGGCTGCCCGCGAAGACGTGCCAGCCGCGCCACTCGGCCCCCGCGGCGATAACGCGCCGCGCGAGCGCTCCCGCGCGCTCCGCGTCCACGCCGAACGGCTTGGCCCCGCCGCCCATGCGCATGCCGGAGCCCTTGATCTCGAACGGCGGATTGACGCGCACGGCGAGCCGCGGGCGAACGCTGAGCCGATCGGCGGCAGCGAGCGCGCGGTCGGCCTCGCTCTCCGACTCCAGGTTGATCGCGACGCCCATGGCGATTGCGCCCGCGAGCTCATCGTCGCGCTTGGCGGGGCCGGCGAAGCTCGCGCGGGCCGGGTCGCCACCGGAAGCCGCGATCAACCGGCACTCGCCGAGGGAGGCGGCGTCGAGCCCGTCGACCAGCCGCGCCAGCGCTCGGACGAGTCCGGGGAAGGGATTGGCTTTGACCGCGTAGTGGAGGTGAACGTCCGCCGGCATCGCCGCGCGAAAGCGAGCGACGCGGGCGCGGACCAGGCCGAAGTCGTACAGGAACAAGGGCGTGTCGCCCGCGGCTCGGACGTGGTCGGAGGCTTTCACGCCGGCGATCGCCAGCTCGCCGTCGATCAGGCCGAAGCCGTTGGGGATCGGACCGAGCGACTTCACGCCGCCGCCTCCGCCTCAGCGTCGGCACGGAGCTTCGCCCGGTCAAGCTTGCCGTTCGGGTTGCGCGGCAGCTCGGCCCGGAAGGAGACGCGCCCCGGTTGCATGAAGTTAGGCAGCTCGCGCTTGAGATGCGCGCGCAGCGCGGCCTCGTCCGGCGTAGCGGCGGAGCGCACGACAAGGTGTATCACTTGACCGAGCCGCGGATCTGAGACGCCAAAGGCGGCAGCCTCCGCCGCGAGGCCGCTCGCGAGCGCCGCCTCCTCCACCTCCGTCGGGCTGACCCGGTTGCCGGCGGTCTTGATCATTTCGTCGTCGCGGCCGACGAAGCGCAGCAGCCCGTCCGCGCCGCGGACGAGGGTGTCGCCGGACCAGGCGGCGGTGCCGCCGTATTGCGACCAAGACGGGGCGGGGCGGAAGCGACGCGCGGTGCGCTCGGCGTCGCGCCAATAGCCCTGTGCCACCAGCGGGCCCGCGTGGACGAGCTCGCCTAATGCGCCCGGGCCGGCCTCGCCTCCGTCGGGGCGGACCAGCATCACTTCCGCGAGCGGGATCGCGTCGCCGATCGCGTCCGGGTGCGCGTCGACCATCGCGGGCGGGAGGAACGTCGAGCGGAACGCCTCGGTAAGTCCGTACATGAGGAACAGCTCGGCCGACGGGAACAGCGCGCGCAAGCGGCGCACGAGCAGGGTCGGCAGGTGGCCGCCGCTGTTGGTGAGACGGCGGAGCTCCGTCGCAGCCGGCCATGCGGCGTCGGCCAGCTGCACCCAGAGCGGGGGCACGCCGGCGAGCGTCGTGATCTCGAAACGCTTGACGGCGCGGATCACGTCGGCGGGCGCGAGGTAATCCAGCGGCACGGCCGCGCCGCCTGCCATCCAAGCCGAGAGCAGCTGATTTTGGCCGTAGTCGAAGCTGAGCGGCAGGACAGCGAGCGCGCGGTCGTCGGGGCCGAGCCGGAGATAGGTCGCCACGCTCACCGCGCCGAGCCATAGGTTGGCGCCGCTCAGCATCACGCCCTTGGGCCGGCCGGTGGAGCCGGAGGTGTATAGGATCTGGACGAGGTTGGCCGGGTCGCGCGTGGAAGGCGGGAGCGCGTCGCCGGCCGGCGTCGGAGCGGCCTCCTCCACCGCCTCGCAATCGATGGGCAAGTCGCCCGCTTCCAGCGTCGCCAACCTCCCCTGCCTCGAGATCAACAGCTTGGCCCCACTGTCTTCCAGAATGTGCGAAACCTGCGCGCGCTTGAGCAGCGGGTTGACGGGCACATGGACCAGCCCGGCTCGCGCGCAGGCGAGCGGCAGGAGGCAGGCGAGCCGGGTCTTGGCCAGCCAGCTCGCGACGCGGTCCCCCGGCGCGGTGCGCGCGGCGAGCCAAGCGGCGAGCGCGCCCACCGCCGCTTCCAGCTCGGCGAAGCTCAGCGCGCCCGCGCGGTCGAGCAGCGCCGGCGCGTCCGGCGCGCCCTGCAGGGTGAGGTGGTCGAGCGGCCGGGGCGGCGCGTCCAGCGCGGGGATCGCCATGCGCGTCGCTCTAGCGCGGGAGGGCGCGGCGGGCCACCCCGGCTTGCCCCCTCCCCGACGCGCGGCTAGGCGCGGCGCGAACAGGGAAGCGGAGCCACGATGCACGACGAACAGCAGCAAGTCGACCGGACGCTGCGGGCGACGCTGGTCGACGTGCTCGGCCTCGCGCCGGAGCGCGTTGCGGCGTTCAACGAGGCGACCGGCCTGTTCGGCCACTTGCCCGAGCTCGACTCGATGGCGGTGGCGACGCTTCTGACCGAGCTGGAAGATCGGCTCGGCATCACCATCGACGACGAGGACGTTTCGGCGGACACGCTGGAGACTTACGGCACCCTGCTGCTGTTCGCGTGGAAGAAGGCGCTCGACTGGGGCCGGCAGGACCGCGACCCGCGCAGCACGACGCCGGCCGGCTGAGCCCTACCAAGCGGCGATCGACCGCTCGCGCTCCTGCTCCTCCACCTCCGCCGCGGGCTCGGGCACGCGCGATGCCTCGTGCGCAAGGAAGCGCTCGGCGTCGAGCGCGGCCATGCAGCCGGTGCCCGCGGCGGTGATCGCCTGGCGATAGACCTTGTCCATCACGTCGCCGCAGGCGAACACGCCGGGCACGCTGGTGCGCGCGGTGCCGGGCTCGACCTCGATGTAGTTGTCCTCGTCCAAGGTCAGCTTGCCCCTAAACAGCTCGGTCGCGGGCAGGTGGCCGATGGCGACGAAGGCGCCGTCCGTAGGGACGTGCGACGGCGCCCCCGTGACGGTGTCGACCACGTCGAGCCCGACCAATCCCGCCGGCTCGCCGCCGCCGACGAAGCGCTCGATCCGCTTGTTCCACAAAGTGCGAATGCGCGGGTTGGCGAACAGCCGCTCCTGCAGGATGCGCTCGGCGCGCAGGGAGTCGCGGCGGTGGATCAGCGTGACGTCTGGCGAATGGTTGGTGAGGTACAGCGCCTCCTCGACCGCCGTGTTGCCGCCGCCGATCACCACGACCTTCTTGCCGCGATAAAAGAAGCCGTCGCAGGTGGCGCAGGCAGACACGCCCTTGCCCTTCATCGCCTCCTCGCTGTCGAGCCCCAACCAGCGCGCCTGCGCGCCGGTGGCGATCACCAGCGTGTCGCCGACGTAAGCGTCGCCGCCGTCGCCGGTAAGGCGGAACGGGCGCTGCGACAGGTCCACGTCGACCACTTGGTCCCACAGCAGCCGCGTGCCGACGGCCTCGGCCTGCGCCTGCATCTCCTCCATCAACCAAGGGCCCTGGATGACCTCGCGGAAGCCGGGGTAGTTCTCGACGTCGGTGGTGGTGGTGAGCTGGCCGCCGGGCTGCATCCCCTGGACCACGATCGGCTCTAGCCCCGCGCGCGCCCCGTAGATCGCGGCGGACAGGCCGGCCGGCCCCGAGCCGAGGATGAGCAAGCGGGTGCGGTGGACGGCCATGACGTGGGGGACTCCGGGAAGCAGGTAGCGCCCAGATAGGTAGGGGGGCGAGCCGCTGGCAAGCTTGGCGGGGCGACGCGCCGCCGCTAAACGCCGGGTACGCCAGTATGCAGGAGGTTCCCATGGCCACGCAGGACATGACGCAGACGACCACCGCCTCGCGCGACAACCCGCTCGGGCTCGACGGGTTCGAATTTGTCGAGTTCACCAGCCCCGACCCGGAAGCACTCGCGGGGCTGTTCGTCGCGATGGGCTTCACCCACCTCGCGAACCACCGTTCCAAGAACGTCCGGCGCTACGCCCAAGGCGACATCAACTTCCTGCTCAACATGGAGCCGGAGGGACAGGCCGCGGAGTTTCGCAACGCGCACGGACCTTCGGCTAACGCGATGGCGTTCCGGGTGAAGGATGCTTCGCAGGCCATCGAGGAGGCGGTGCGTCGCGGCGCGACGCGCGTGCGCGGCCCAGTCGGGCCGATGGAGCTCGACATTCCCGCGATCGAGGGCATCGGCGGCTCTTACCTGTACCTCGTCGACCGTTACGGCGCGCAGGAGATCTACGACATTGACTTCGTGCCGGTGCCCGGCGCGGCGAAGAACGATCGTTCGGTCGGGCTGCACACGCTCGACCACCTGACGCACAACGTGAACCGCGGCCGGATGGATTACTGGGCCGACTTCTACGAGCGCATCTTCAACTTCCGCCAGATCCGCTACTTCGACATCGAGGGCAAGCAGACCGCCCTCCTCTCACGCGCGATGACCGCGCCCGACGACAAGATCCGCATCCCGCTCAATGAGAGCCAGGACGAGCACAGCCAGATCGAGGAGTTCCTGCGCGAGTACAAGGGCGAGGGCATCCAGCACCTGGCGCTCGCCACCGACGACATCTTCGCCACGGTGGACAAGCTCCGCGCCAACGGCGTCCGCTTCCAGGACTCGCCCGAAACCTACTACGATATGATCGACCAGCGTATCCCCGGCCACGCGCACGACGTGGAGGAGATGCGCCGCCGCCGCGTGCTGATCGACGGCTCGCCGGAGACGGGCGAAGGGCTGCTGTTGCAGATCTTCACGGAGAACATGGTCGGCCCGATCTTCTTCGAGATCATCCAGCGCAAGGGCAACCAAGGCTTCGGCGAGGGCAACTTCAAAGCGCTGTTCGAGTCGATCGAGCTGGATCAGATCCGGCGGGGGGTGATCCCGGTGACGAAGGAGGGGTGAGGGAAGAGAGCTGCCCTGTTCCCCTCCCGGCTTTCCGGGAGGGGTTAGGGGTGGGCACGAACCTGTCCTTCACAGGCTCGTGTCGGCGCGCAGCGCCGAGTGGGTCAAGAAAAAGTGCCAACCCCCTAACCCCTCCCGCGAATGTTGGAGGGGAACTTGGGCAGCTCACCTCACGGGCGCCGTCCAACTCCCATCGATCATCTTCATGATCGCCGAAAAGTCCTTCCCCGCCCCGCCGAGCCCGGCGAACATCTGGTAGAGCGCTTCCGACGCCGCCCCGAGCGGCACGCTCGCGTCCGAGCCCTGCGCCGCTTCCAGCGCGAGCTTCAGGTCCTTGAGCATCAGCGTGGTGGCGAAGCCGCCCTCGTAGTCGCGGTTCGACGGCGCGGCCGGGACCGGGCCGGGGATAGGGCAGTAGCTCGTCATCGACCAGTTCTGCCCCGACGCCTTGGAGCTGATGTCGAAGAAAGTCTGCGGATCAAGCCCGAGCCGCTGGGCGAGGTTGAACGCTTCGCACGTGCCGATCATGCCGATCGCCAAGGCCATGTTGTTGCACAATTTCGCCGCCTGTCCCGCCCCGGCCTCGCCGGCGTGGATCACCGCGCGGCCCATCTTGTCGAGAATCAGCCTCGCCCGCGCGAAACCGTCGGCCGTGCCGCCGACCATGAAGGTCAAGGTGCCCGCGTCGGCGGCCGCCGTGCCGCCGGAGACGGGCGCGTCAACCATGGCGAAGCCGCGGCGCTCCGCCTCAGCGGCCACGCTCTTGGCGGTCGCGATGTCGATGGTGGAGCAGTCTATCAGCACCGCCGCTTGCAGAGCTTCGTCGAACACGGTCGAGCGGTAGACTTCGGCGACGTGGCGACCGGCGGGGAGCATGGTAACCACGGCGTCCGCGCCGCGCACCGCCTCCGCAGCCGAGCCCGCACGTCGGCACCCGCCCGCGACTACCCGCTCGAGTGCGGCGTGGGCGAGGTCGAAGGCGCGGACCTCGTGGCCCGCGCGGGCGAGGTTCAGCGCCATACCACCGCCCATGTGGCCGACGCCGATGAATGCAATGCTGGTCATGAGGGTCGTCCCGCGCGCTGGCTGCCGAGCAGCGTGGCAGCGATGTCGCCGCGGTGCCGGAAGCTGAGAAAAAGGAGATAGCCGGTCAGGAAGCCGCCACCGAAGAACAGGGCCAGCGCGGCGAGCAGCAGTCCCGCCGGCGAGAAATGATTGCGCCAAGTGGTCCACGTCGCCGACAGCACGAGCAGCGTCAGGAAGTCGAAATCGAACTGACCGGGCCACCCCATCGAGGCGATGTCACCGAAGAAGATAGGGAGCAGGTTCAGTTCGTGCTCGGCGATGACCGGCGCGGTGTAAGCCATCAGCGTGATCAGCAGCGCGACGAAAAGAAGCCGAAACGTCGTCATCGTCCAGCGCGCCTCAACGGCCGGTCCACTTCCCCGGCCGCTTCTCGACGAAGGCGGCCATGCCCTCCTTTTGGTCCTCCGTGCCGAACAGGCCGTGGAACAGGCGGCGCTCGAACAGCACGCCCTGCGCCAAGGTTGTCTCGAACGCCGCGTCGACCATCTCCTTGCACGCCATCGCGGCGAGCGGGGGCATGGCGGCGATCGCGGTCGCGACCTTCAGCGCTTCGGCGTCCAGCTCCGCCGCGGGTACGACGCGCGCGACGAGGCCGCTGCGCTCGGCTTCGGTCGCGTCCATCATCCGGCCGGTGAGGCACATTTCCATAGCCTTGGCCTTGCCCACCGCGCGGGCGAGCCGCTGCGAGCCGCCCATCCCTGGGGTGACGCCGAGCTTGATCTCCGGCTGGCCGAACTTGGCGGTGTCGGCGGCGATGATGAAGTCAGCCATCATCGCGAGTTCGCACCCACCCCCCAAAGAGAAACCGGCGACCGCGGCGAACCACGGCTTGCGCGTGCGGGTGAGCGCGTCGAAGCCGCCGAAATAGTTGGCGGCGTACATCTCGGCGAAGCTCCGGTCAGCCATGTCCTTGATGTCCGCGCCGGCCGCGAAGGCGCGTTCGGAGCCGGTGATGACTAGGCAGCGCTGCTCCGGATCCGCGTCGTAAGCAGCGTAAGCCAAGGTGAGTTCGGCGAGCACCTGCGGGTTGAGCGCGTTGAGCGCCCCCGGGCGGTTCAGTTGGATCAGCGTCACCGCGTCGCGACGCTCGACTAGGATCGTCTCGTAAGTCATTGGCGTTCCTACTGGCGGATCAGGTCGCGGCCGATGATCATGCGCATGATCTCGTTGGTGCCTTCGAGAATGCGGTGGACGCGCAGGTCACGGAAGTAGCGCTCGATCGGATAGTCTTGGAGGTAGCCGTAGCCGCCATGGAGCTGGAGCGCGCGATCGACGACTGTCATCCCGTTGTCGGTCGCCAGCCGCTTGGCCATGGCGGCGAAGCGCGTCTTGTCCGGCGCGTTGTTCTGCACCTTCTCCGCCGCCGCGTAGAGCAGGATGCGCGCGGACTGGAGGTCCGTCTCCATGTCGGCCAGCGTGAATTGAGTGTTTTGGAAGTCGGCCACCGTCTGGCCGAACACCTTGCGCTGCTTGGTGTAATCGATCGCGAGATCGAGGCAGCGCTGCCCGCCGCCGAGCGAGCAGGCGCCGATGTTGAGCCGGCCGCCGTCCAGGCCCATCATCGCGATGCGGAATCCCTCGCCTTCCGCGCCGACGCGGTTCGCGACGGGCACCCGCACCTCGTCGAAATTGACCTGGGTGGTGGGCTGCGAGCGCCAGCCGAGCTTGCGCTCGTTCGCGCCGAAGGAGACGCCGGGCATGTCGTGCTCGATCACGAGGCACGAGATGCCCTTCGACCCGTCCTCGCCGGTGCGGACCATGGTGACGTAGAGGTCGTTCGCGCCGCCGCCGGAGATGAACGCTTTCGATCCGCTAACGACGTAGTCGTCGCCGTCGCGCACCGCCCGCGTCTTGAGCGCGGCGGCGTCCGAGCCAGAGCCGGGCTCGGTGAGCGCGTAGGAGGCGATGGTCTCCATAGTCACCATCCGCGGCAGGTAGCGCGCCTTGACCTCCGGCGAGCCGAAGCGGTCGACCATCCAGCTCGCCATGTTGTGGATGGAGATGAAGGCGGAGGTCGACGGGTCGCCGTAGGCCATTGCCTCCATCACCAGCGCCGCCTCGATCCGGCCGAGGCCGATGCCGCCCTGCTCCTCCGAAACGTAGATCGCGCCGAAGCCGAGCTCGCCCGCGGCGCGCAGTGCGTCGAGCGGAAAGATGTGGTGCTCGTCCCATTCCGCGGCGTTGGGGGTGAGCACGTCGGCGGTGAAGCGGCGCGCGGCGTCCTGGATCGCGCGCTGATCGTCAGTGAGCTCGAACTGGTTCATGGGCGGGGCTTAGAAGCGCGCCGCGCGGCCTGCAACATGGGGATGGTAGCGGAGGAGGGACTTGAACCCCCGACACGCGGATTATGATTCCGCTGCTCTAACCAGCTGAGCTACTCCGCCCCGTGGGCCGGCGCGGCCTATATGGGCCCGCCCGCGCCCGGTCAACCGAAGGTCAGCGGGCGCGCCCGTCCAGCGATACCGCGTCCGTCCCGGCGCGGTGGACCAAGCCGAACCAGGCGGCGGGTGCGGCGAGCAGGAGGTGGAGCCACACGTCGTTGCCGTAGAGCGGCACCAGCCCGAAGGTCGTGTGGACGTTGCCCGCCTCGATCAGCCCGAAGATCGCCAGGACGCCGTAGATGATCGCCACGGACTTCGCGTAGTTGCGCGCGCCGCTGACGCTGCGCGCCGCGAGCAGGCCGAGCACGCCGAAGAGCAGGTGGAAGATGTTGTGGAGCAGGTTCACTGGAAAGAGCCCGAGCTCCAGCCCGAGGAAGGATTTGAGCGCGACATCCGGGTGGTCGTGCGGCTGCGTTAGTCCGGGGATGAAGCCACCCGTGCCGATAACGAGGAAGATGATGCCCCAGATGCGGGCGAAGGTCCGGACGTTCATGGCGTGCTCCTCGCGGTGCGCGTTCACAAAGCCGCGCCGGCGCGCGGGTTCCGGTTCCTCACCTGGATCAATCTCCGGGCGCGGGAACCCGGCGCGCGCGCCCGCCGTTAGCCCGCCCGACCGCCATTCGGAGCCGACACATGGACCTCCTCACCCCGCTCGAGAGCATCTGCCGCATCATCATCCGCGCGCGCGAATATGAGGCGCAGGTGCCGACCGACTCCGGCGCGGAGGACCCGGACAGCCTGGATGACGTGGAGGAGGACGAGGGCGGCCCGCACGCGATGAGCGTGCTCGACGACGACCTCAACACCGGCGTCGAGGAGGAGTTGCGGGCGATGTTCGACGAGCTCGCCGACGATCAGATCGCCGAGGTGCTCGCACTGTGCTGGGTCGGCCGCGGCACGTTCGACGCGTCGGAATGGGAGGACGCTTTTGCCGAGGCGTCCGACAACGACCCGGAGGACATCGCCGACCAGCTGATGGATATGGGGATGCTCGCCGGCTACCTCGATTCCGGTCTCGCCGCCTTCGACTATAGCTGCGAGGGCGTCGGCCAGATGAGCTGAGCGGCGGCGGTCAGCCCCGGAAGGCGAAGCGGCTCCGCAACGCCCAAGGACCGCCGAGATAGTTCCAGCTCGCCAGCCCGGCGACGCGGATGATCCGCGGCGCGAAGCCGGCCTGGAGCTCCGCTAGGGTCGCGCGCGCCTGCGCCGGCTCCACCTTGTTCTGCACGGTGACGTGAGGCCGCCACCCCTGCCGATCCTGCGGCAGGAGCAATCCTTCGAGCGCGTCGGCGAGCTCGGCGCGGATCTCCTGCAGCTCCGGGCTTTCCACCTTAAGGGCGACGCCGCGCCCCAGGTTCATCAGCCCCGGCACGCGTGCGGCCGGCGCCGGGCGGCGGCACAGCGCGGCGAGGCGCCGGTCGAGCTCGTCGCCGGCCGACGGAGGAATGTGGTGGAACATCGTGAGGTGCGCGGCGAGCTGGTTGCGCTCGGGCGGGAAGTAGCGCCGCCGCAGCCCGTCGGCCCAGGCCTGGTCGGCGGGCCCGAGTTCGGCGGAGACGATGATCGGGCGCGGGGGCGCGGCGTGCGGGGTCTCCAGCGTCAGATCTCGACCTGGCTGCCGAGCTCGACCACGCGGTTCGGCGGCAGCTTAAAGAATTCCATCGCTGATTCCGCGTTGCGCAGCATCCAGGCGAACAGCCTTTCGCGCCACAAGGCCATGCCCGGGTAGCGCGCGGTAGCGAGCAGGGTCTGGCGGGCGAGGAAAAAGCTGGTGTTCATCATCCGGAACATGCCGCCGCACCTGTCGAGACGGGCGAGCGCGGCGGGGACGTCGGTCTCCTGCATGAAGCCGAAGCGCAGGATCACGCGGTAGAAGCCGTCGCCGAGTTCCGTCGTCTCCAGCTGGCGGTCCTCCGGGATCGTCGGCACGTCCTCGATCACGACTGTGAGCAGGACCACGCGCTCGTGCAGCACCTTGTTGTGCTTGAGGTTGTGGAGCAGCGCGTGGGGCACGCCGTCGCGCGCGGTGGTCATGAAGACGGCGGTGCCCGGTACGCGGGCAGCGGAGCCCGTGGCGCTCTTGATGAACACGCCGATCGGGATGGAGGACTCGTGCAGCCGCTCCGTCATCAGCTTCCGCCCGCTCGCCCAAGTGGTGAGAAGGGTGAAGGCGACGAAGCCGATCAGCAGCGGGAACCAGCCGCCGTCGGGCACCTTGGTCAGGTTCGCGGCCAAGTAAGCCCCGTCGACGATGAAGAAGAGCGCGAGCAACGGGATCGACAGCGCCTTGGGCCACTTCCAAAGCGAGAACAGGACCACGGCGAGCAGGAAGTTATCGATGAACATCGCCCCCGTCACCGCGATGCCGTAGGCGGCGGTGAGGTTGCTGGAGGTCTGGAAGGTGACCACGAGCAGGATCACCATCATCATCAGCGCCCAGTTGATCACCGGGATGTAGATCTGCCCGGCGGCCTTCTCGCTCGTGTGGGTAATGCGCAGCCGCGGGATGAAGCCGAGCTGGATCGCCTGCTGGGTGACAGAGAAGGCGCCGGTGATCACCGCTTGGCTGGCGATCACGGTGGCGGCGGTGGCGAGCAGCACCAGCGGCAGGCGCAGCGCTTCGGGCGCGAGGAAAAAGAAGGGGCTCTCGATCGCCGCGGGCTCGTAGAGCAGCAGCGCACCCTGGCCAAGGTAGTTGAGCATCAGCGCGGGCATGACGAAGAACAGCCACGACACGCGGATCGGGTTGCGGCCGAAATGCCCCATGTCGGCGTAGAGCGCCTCCGCACCCGTGACCGCCAGCACCACGGAGCCGAGCGCGAGGAAAGCGGGCAGCGGATCGTCGAGGAAGAACAGCACCGCCCAGTGCGGGCTCAACGCGGCGAAGATCTCCGGATGCGCGGCGATGCTGATGACGCCAAGCACGGAGATCACCGCGAAATAGGTCAGCATCACCGGCCCGAACAGCGCGCCGACCTTGGCCGTGCCGCGCGACTGAATCGCGAACAAGGCGACCATGATGCCGACCGCGAGCGGGATCACAAAGGGGGTGAACGCCCTGGAGACGACCGACAGCCCTTCGACCGCCGACAGCACGGACACGGCGGGGGTGATCATCGAATCGCCATAGAAGAGCGCGGTGGCGAACACGCCGAGCAGCACGATGCCCGAGGTCCAGCGCGCGCCCTCCGTCTTGCGGCTGATCAGCGCGAGCAGCGCGAGGCTGCCCCCTTCCCCCTTGTTATCGGCGCGCATGATGATGGTGACGTATTTCAGCGCCACCACAATCAGCATCGACCAGAAAACGAGCGATAGCACGCCGTAGATGTGCAGCTGATCGAGCGCGAGCGGGTGGTGGCCGGCGAAGGTTTCCCGGAAAGCGTAGAGCGGCGAGGTGCCGATGTCGCCGAAGACGATGCCGATCGCGCCGACCGCGAGCTTGAGCAGCGGGTCGGCCCCGTGCCCATGCCCGTGGGCTTGCTCCGCGGGGACGCCGGGCTGGGCCGTGCCATCCGCTTCGACGGTGCTCATAGGCTGCGCTGGACCTTCGCCCCGGTGACGTCGTCCGCCCGGCGGGGGCTCCTGGGGCCGGGCGGGCGCGACTAGCATGGCGGGAACGGAGCCGCAACACGAAGGGCCGGCGGGCTTCCCACCCCCCGCCCCGCTGGCTATTGCCGGCCGCGACCATCCACCCGAGGATCATCCATGCGCGTCGGCATCCCCAAGGAAATCAAGAACCACGAATACCGCGTCGGCCTAACGCCGTCCGCCGTCGCCGAACTGACCGCGGCGGGGCACGAGGTGGTGATGGAGACGGGCGCGGGGACAGGCATCGACTTCACCGACGAGGATTACACGGCGGCGGGCGCGACCGTGGCGCGCGACGCGGCCGAGGTGTTCGGCCGGTCGGACATGATCGTGAAGGTCAAGGAGCCGCAGCCCGACGAGATCGCCCGGCTAGAGCCGCGGCACACCTTGTTCACTTACCTCCACCTCGCCGCCGACAAGCCGCAGGCGGAAGGGCTGATGAAGAGCGGGGCGACATGCATCGCCTATGAGACGGTGACCTCGCGCCGCGGCGCGCTGCCGCTGCTGCTGCCGATGTCGGAGGTGGCGGGGCGAATGTCGGTGCAGGTCGGCGCCCATTATCTGGAGAAGGGCCAGGGCGGGCGCGGCGTGCTGCTGGGCGGCGTGCCGGGCGTAGCCCCGGCGCGGGTGGCGATCCTCGGCGGCGGCGTATCCGGGCTGAACGCGGCGCAGATGGCGGTGGGCCTGCGCGCCGACGTGACTATCTACGACATCTCCAACGAGCGGCTGGCGGAGCTCGACACCTATTTCGGCAACCAGATCAAGACCGCCTACGCGTCGCGCGCGGCGATCGCGGCGGCCGTGTCGCGCGCGCATCTGGTGATCGGCGCGGTGCTGGTGCCGGGCGCGGCGGCGCCCAAGCTCGTCACGCGCGACATGCTGCGTACCATGAAACGCGGCTCCGTGCTGGTCGACATCGCGATCGACCAAGGCGGCTGCTTCGAAACGTCGCACGCGACCACGCACGAGGACCCGGTATTCGAGGTCGACGGGGTGATCCATTATTGCGTCGCCAACATGCCCGGCGCGGTGGCGCGAACCTCTACCTTCGCGCTTAACAACGCGACCCTGCCGTTCGTGCTACGGCTGGCAAACATGGGCGCGGCCGACGCGATGGAGGCGGACGAGCACCTGGCGAATGGGCTTAACGTGTCCGGCGGGAAAATCCGCCACCCGGCGGTCGCGGAGGCGCTGGACTTGCCTTACGAAGCGGCGTGACAGGGTCTCTAAGGTATATGACCCCTTCAAGTCAGGGCGCGATCGGCGGCGCGGCGCGCTCCAGCCGGCCGAGCAGCCCGAGCCGCCGTTCGAGCGTCGGGCGCCACGACGTGTCCCGCGGCGCGTCAGCGAGCAGCGCTTCCCATTCGCGCCGCGCGCCCGGCACGTCGCCGGCCCCGACGAGCGCGAGGCCCAGGAACCAGCGCGGCGCGGGCGAACTCGGGTCGAGCTGCTGCGCGCGCGCGAAGGCGAGGCGCGCGGCGGGCGTGACCAGCCCTTGCGCATGGGCGGTGAGCGCGTCGGCGAGGCCGAGCCACAGCACCGGGTCGCGCGGGTTCTGCCGAATGGCGGAGCGCAGCAAGGAGGTCGCCGCTTCCGTCTGGCCGATGCGGAGATAAGCGTCGGCGGTGATCAGCCACGGTTCGGCGGTCGAGAAGTTGCCGAACAGGATGCGCCGCTCGACGGTGAACGCGCGGTCCGCCGTGCCCGCGACCCGCGCGCGCGCGCTCTCGGGTGCGGCGCCGAGCCGGCCGGGGCTGCCCTGCCAAGCGTAGCCGGCGGCGGCGAGGGTGAGCGCGGCGGCAACTGCTAGGCGCAGCGACGGGTCGAGCCCGCCGAAGCGCCAGAGGGCGGCGACGGCAAGCGCGGCGAGCCCGAGGAGGATCAGCCAGCCCATGGCCGGCTCCGGTCCAGCGACGGGCAATCCGCAATCATTCCCGTCAGCCCTGAGCCTGTTGAAAGGCGGGCCGCAAGTGCCGCCGTCGGTTCGTGTCGCTCGCCCTTCGACAAGCTCAGGGCTGACGGAGTTGGATGCACGGACAAGCTTCTACTTGCGCCGCCGCTTCAGCGTCCCGCGCGCGAGCAAGGCGCCCGCCGCCAGCAGCAGCAGCGGCGCGGCCCACAAGGGGGCACTCGCCGCCGACAGGCCCGGAGCGTAGCTCACCTGCTCGCCGTAGCGCTCGACTAACCAAGCGCGCACCGCCGCCGGCTCCTCGCCCGCGGCGACCCGCTGGCGGACGAGCGCGCGCATGTCGCCGGCGAGCTCGGCGTCACTGTCAGCGATCGACTGACCCTGGCAGACGACGCAGCGCAGCGTCTCCATGAGCGCCCGAGCCGCGCGCTCGCGCGCCGGGTCGGGAAGCTGCGTGTCGGCGAGCTCCGCCGGGGGCAGGTTCGATTGCGCCGCGGCGGGCGTGGCCAAGAGCAGCAGCAGGGCCGCGAGCGCCTTCACTGCAGCGCCCGTGCCTGAGAGACGAGGTCGGGGACGTGCTCGGGCAGGATCGGCCCGACGTGGTGGGCGCGGATCAAACCCGCGCCGTCGACGAGGAAGGTTTCGGGGACGCCGGAGGAGCCGAGCGTGACCTGCACATGGCTGATCGGGTCGCTGCCGATGAAGCGGAACGGGTCGCCGTGCTCCGCCAAGAAACGGCGGACGTCCTCCGGCCGGTCGCGGATCGCGACGGCGTCGATCGTCAGCCCGGCCTCGCGGAGCTGCAGCAGCTGCGGCGCTTCGGCGATGCAGGGGACGCACCAGCTGCCGAACAGGTTGACGAGCCGCGGCCCTTGCCCGCCGCCGGACGTCCCCGGGCGACTGGGCAGCATGGGCGGCAAGCTGAAGGCGGGCATCGGCTGGCCTACCAGCCGCGAGGGCGTGAGCGTCGCCGGCTCGCGCCGCAGCCCCATCATCGCCACGCCGACGAAGATCGCGAACAGCGCCAGGGGCGCCCAGAGCAGCCAGCGCCTCACGCCCAGGCCAACCGCTCTGCCGACCGCCGCTCGCGCCGCCAGCGCCCGACGAGGGTCAGCGCGCCACCGAGCGCGACGAGCGCGCCGCCGAGCCAAATCAGCGTGACCCACGGCTTCCACCACAGCCGCAGCTGCCAGCGCCCGTCCTCGGTCGGGCGGCCGAGCACCGTGTAGAGCTGGCCGTCGAGCCGGGTGGAGATCGCCGCCTCCGCGGTCTCGGTCGGCGGCGAGCTGAAGGCGCGCGATTGGGGCGCGAGGGCGAAGCCGCCGTCGCCGCGGGTCGCGCTCAGCCGCGCCTCGACCGCGGTCCAGTTCGGCCCGGCGATGGGGCGCACGCCGTCCAGCCGGACGCGGTACGGGCCGACGTCCGCCGCCTGCCCCGGCCGCAGCGCGACCAGCGTTTCGCTGGTGAACGCCGCGTCCGCCGCCGCACCGGCGAGCGCGACGGCGATGCCGAGGTGCGACACCACCATGCCCCAAGTGAACAAGGGCGTGCGGCGCAAGGAGCGGCCGAACAAGGGCGCGACGCTCGCCAAGCCGACGCCGGCGGCGAGCACCAGCCCGAGGAGCGGCAGCACGCCGATGTCGGGCCGCAGCAGCAGCACCGCCGCGAACGCCGCGATCCCCAGCGCCGCGGGTAGCGCGATGCGCCGCGCCGCCGCGCGCAGCTCGTCGCGCCGCCAACGGAGCAGCGGCCCCGCCCCCATCAGCGCGATCATCAGCAAGGCCAATGGGCCCGCCGCCGCGTTGAAGTAGGGCGGGCCGACCGAGATCTTCTCGCCCGTCAGCCCTTCGAGCGCGAGCGGATATAGCGTGCCGAACAGCACCACACCGAGGATGGTCGAGAGCAGCAGGTTATTCGCGACCAGCGCGCCCTCCCGGCTCACCGCCTCGAACTGCCGGCCCGCGCGCACCGTGCCGATGCGCAAGCCGAAGAGCAGCAGGGCGCCGCCGATGTAGAGCAAGAGCAGTGCGAGGATGAACGTGCCCCGCGCCGGGTCGACGGCGAAGCTGTGCACGCTCGTCAGGATGCCCGAGCGGACGAGGAAGGTACCGACCATCGACATGGAGAAGGCGACCACCGCGAGCACGATAGTCCAGGCGCGCAGGCCGTCTCGGGCGGCGAGCACCGTTACCGAGTGGAGCAGCGCGGTGGCCGCGAGCCACGGCATCAGGCTCGCGTTCTCAACCGGATCCCAGAACCACCAACCGCCCCAGCCGAGCTCGTAATAAGCCCAATAGCTGCCCGCGACGATGCCGAGCGTGAGCATGGTCCAGGCGCCGAGCACCCAGGGCCGCATCGCGCGGGCGAAGACGGGGTTCACCTCCCGCGTGACGAGCGCGCCGACGGCGAAGGAGAAGGCGACCGAGATGCCGACGTAGCCGAGGTAGAGCGTCGGCGGGTGAAAAGCGAGGCCGGGGTCCTGCAGCAGCGGGTTCAGGCCTTGGCCGTCCGGCGGCGCTTGCGCCAAGCGCGCGAACGGGTTGGAGGCGAACAGCAGGAAGGCGTAGAAGCCGGCGGCGATCGCCCCCTGCGCGCCGAGCGTCGCCGCCAGCGTACGGTCGCTCAAGCGCCGCTCAAGCAGCGCCACCGCCGCGCCCGCGAGCGCCAGCACCGTAACCCAGAGCAGCATGGAGCCTTCGTGGTTCCCCCACGCGCCCGACAGCTTGTAGAGCAACGGCTTGCTCGAGTGGCTGTTCGCCGCGACCAGCGCGACGGACAGGTCCGTGCGCCAGAACAGCAGCAGCAGCGCGGCGAAGCTCAGGCCCGCCATCAGCCCCTGCACGCCCGCGACCGCGCGGACGCTGCGCAGGGCGACAGCCGGCCCCTCCGCGCGCGCGGCGGCGCTCGCCAGCAGCAGCTGAAGCAGGCCGAGCGCGGCGGCGAGCCACAGGGCGGCAAGGCCGAACTCGGCGATCACCGCAGCGTCTCCGTGCGGTGCGCGGCCGCGACCTTGTCCGGCGGCTTGTAGTTCTCGTCGTGCTTGGCGAGCAGCTCGGCGGCGACGAAACGGCCGTCGGGCGCGAAGCTCCCTTCGGCGATCACGCCGCTCCCTTCGCGGAACAGGTCGGGCGGCACGCCGCGGAAGCTGACGGGCACGGTGCGCGGCGTGTCGTCGCCGACGACGAAGGACAGCGACACGCCGTCGGGCGCGCGAACGAGCGAGCCAGGCCGCACCATGCCGCCGATCCGCACCGCCTGGCCCGCGGGCACGCTGCGCGTCCGCAGGTCGCCCGGCGACAGGAACAGCGCCGCGCGGTCGCGCAGGCCCCACATGGCGAGAAGCGCCGCGATGAGCATCGCGCCCATGCCGAGTAGCACGAGCGTCATTCGCTGGTTCTTCGCCCTCATGGCCGGCGCAGCGCTTCGGCCCTGCCTTCGTCGCGGCGCATCGCGCGGAGGCTGGCGAGCGTCAGAACTCCCGTCGCGCCGAGCGTGAGAACGTAGGCAGCAATGACGAACGGCCAGTGGTTCACGCCGCCGCCCTCCGCAGCCGCGCCGCGAAGCGCGCCTGCCCCAGGATCGCGCGCATCCGCATTAGCACGATCGCGGCGAACAGCAGGGTGAAGCCGATCGTTGAGCCCAGCAGCGGCCATGCGATCGACGCATCGATGGCGGAGCCCTCCGTCGTGAGGCTCGGCGGCTGGTGCAGCGTGTTCCACCAAATCACGGAGAAGTGGATCACCGGCAGGTTCACCGCGCCGACCAGCCCGAAGATGGCGCTCAGCTTCGCTTCCCCGCCGCGCTCGCGCTCGGCGGCGTTCAAGGCGAGGTAGCCGCAGTAGAGGAAGAACAAGAGCAGCATGGAGGTCAGCCGCCCATCCCATTCCCACCAGGTGCCCCAGGTCGGCCGCCCCCAGATCGCGCCGGTGGCTAGGGCCAGGGCCGTCATCACCGCGCCCGGCACGGCGATCGCGCGCGCCGCTATGCCCGCGAGGGTATGCCGCCATACGAGATGGGACGCGCTGGCCGCGGCGAGCGCCGCCCAGCCGCCCATGCCGAGCCAGGCGGTGGGCACGTGGACGTACATGATGCGGACGGTCTCACCTTGCAGATAGTCCCGCGGCGACAGGAACAGCCCGCCGAACAGCGACGCCCCGAGCAGCGCCGCCCCGCCCCAGCCGAGCCAAGGGGTGAGCGGGCGCGCGAAGGACAGAAAGCGTGCGGGGTTCGCGAGGGCGTGCATTTGCGGGTGCTATCTAGGGCTCTGCAGGGTAGCGGCCAAGGCCGCGCGATGACCCATGTTGCTCCCCTCCTTCGCCCCGCCGCTGCGGCGCACGCGCCGGCGCGGCCGATGCTCGGGCTGGCGCTGCGGCTCGGCTCCGTGCTCGCGTTCGGCTGCATGGGCGCGGGGGTAAAGCTGGCGAGCGAGGGCGGGGCGCACCCACTAGAAACGATATTCTACCGCTTCCTGTTCGGCTTCCTGCCCTTGGCCGCGTGGCTGGCCGCCGGCCCCGGCTGGGGCGCGGTGCGGACGCGCCGGCCGGGCGCGCACCTGTGGCGCGCGGCGGTCGGGCTCGCCGCGATGATTGCCAACTTCTCGGCGATCGCGCTGCTGCCGCTGGCGGAGGCGACCGCCTTCTCCTTCGCCGCCCCGCTCGCCGCGACGGCGATGGCCGCGCTGTTCCTGCGCGAACCGGTCGGCCGGCACCGCTGGGCGGCGGTGCTGGTCGGCTTCGCCGGGGTGCTGATCGTCACCCGGCCGGGCGGCGCGAGTGACCTGCCGGCGCTGGGCGTCCTGTTCGGGCTGCTCACCCCGTTCGGCATCGCGGCGGCCAACGTCACCGTGCGCCACATCAGCCGGACGGAGCGGCCGGAGGCGACCGTGTTCTGGTTCGGAGCGACCGCCGCGCTGGCGACCGCGCTGGCGCTACCCTTCGTCGGCGAGCGGCACGACCTGGGCACCTGGGGCGCGTTGCTCGCTACGGGGCTGGCCGGCGGGGTGGGCCAGCTGTTTATGTCGGCTTCGCTGAAGGCCGCGCCGCTGTCGGTGGTGGGGCCAATTGATTATCTCGCGATCGGCGTCGCCGCGTTGCTCGGCTGGGCGATCTGGGGCGACGTGCCCGCGCCGAGCACCTGGGCGGGCGCGGGCGTGGTGGTGGCGAGCGGGCTGTACGTGGTGCATCGGGAGCGGGTGCGGGCGAAGCAAGCGCTCGCGAGCTGAGAACCCGCTGTTTAGCAGAACTCCGTTCGGGCTGAGCTTGTCGAAGCTCTCCCTTCCCGTTCCCCTTCCGGCGGCGGGCCGTCCAGGAAGGCGCTTCGACAAGCTTAGCGCAAACGGGTTGCTGAGAGCGAGCGGATCCTACCCCCGCCCGATTAGCTTTCGCGCCATGTCGTCGGCCACCGCCGCTGGGTCGCGGCCTTGCGCCGCGCTCGCCGCCCAGACTTCCTCAAGCCGCTCGGGGATGCGCCGGATGCGCACCTCCACCTCCGCGCGGCTGCCCTGCCCCAGGTACTCGAGCGCGACGTTGATGATGCCGCCCGCATTGATTACGTAATCAGGAGCGTAGAGGACGCCCCGCGCGGCGAGCCGCGCGCCGTCCTGCGCCGTCGCCAGCTGGTTGTTCGCCCCGCCCGCGACCACGGGCGCGCGGAGCGCGGCGATGCTCGCCTCGTTTAGGATCGCCCCCAGCGCGTTCGGGCTCACTACGTCAGCCTCGACGGCCAAGATCTCGTCCGTGCCCGCCACCTCGGCGCCGAGCTCGGCCGCGAACGCCTCCGCGCGCGCCTGCGAAGCGTCCGCGAGCACCAGCCGCGCGCCTTCCGCCGCCGCGCGCCGGGCGACGCCACCGCCGACGCTGCCGACGCCCTGGATCGCGAGCCGCACACCCGACAGGTCCTCGCGCCCGAGCGCGCGGCGTACTGCCGCCTTGATCCCCAGGAAGACGCCGAGCGCGGTGAACGGCCCCGGGTCGCCGCCCACGCCCTCGCCCGTCACGGGCAGGCCGGAAACGTGGCGCGTCCGCGTCGCGATCGCGCTCATGTCCGCGTCCGTCATGCCGACGTCCTCGGCCGTGACGTAGCGACCGCTCAAGCGTTCGATCGCCGCGCCGAAGGCGTGCAGCAGCTTTTCGCTCTTCCCGCCGTCCGGCCCGGCCAGGATCACCGCCTTGCCGCCGCCCATCGGCAGCCCGGCCATGGCGTTTTTATAGCTCATGCCGCGGCTCAGGCGCAGCGCGTCGGTCAGCGCGTCCTCGTCCCGCGCGTAGCGCCAGAAGCGCGCGCCGCCCGCCGCGGGGCCGAGGTGGGTGGAGTGCACCGCGATGATCGCGCGCAGCCCGCTGGCGGCGTCGCTCGCGAGGTGGACGGCTTCGTGGTCGTCGAAATCGGGCAAGGCCCAGGGCAGCGTCACGCGCGGCGGCTCCGGCTTGGGGCGCGAGGATCGCGCGGTAGGAGGTGGGGCGACCGACGGGGCTTGAACCCGCGACCTCTGGTACCACAAACCAGCGCTCTAACCAGCTGAGCTACGATCGCCGCAAGGAGCGCGCAGATAGGCGCGGCGGTCGGGGGCCGTCAAGGAAAGACCGGCTCGTCCATCGCTTACCCGCTCGGGCTGAGCCTGTCGAAGCCTATTCCTTCCCTTCAGCGACGGGCTGTTCAGGAAGGCGCTTCGACAAGCTCAGCGCGATCGGTGATTTGGAATTAGGAAGTGGAGCGTGGTGGGCGCGGCAAGGATTGAACTTGCGACCCCTGCGGTGTGAACACAGTGCTCTACCACTGAGCTACGCGCCCACGCTCGACCGGGCTCCTAGTGCGGGGCGAACCGGCTGTCCACCCCGCTTTCGCGCGGCGGCGCGCTATCCGTTGCAGGCGTCCTTTAACCCCTTGCCCGCCTTGAACTTTGGCTGGACGGAGGCGCCGATCTCCAGCGGCTCGCCCGTGCGCGGGTTTCGGCCGGTGGACGCCTTGCGCTGGGAAGACGCGAAGGTGCCGAAGCCCACCAGCCGCACCTCCTCGCCGCGCTTCATCGCGTCGGTGATGGCGTCGAACACGCCCTCGACCGCCTTCACCGCGTCGTTGCGGTTCAGGCCCGTGCGGTCGGCGACGGTGGTGATCAGCTCCTGCTTGTTCATGGCGTTCCCCTGCTGGCCCGGGCTTGCCCCCGGCGAGCGCGCATAAAGGACGGGGAAGCGCCCGCTGTAAAGGCCGGGGCGCGATGCCGCGCCCCGGCCCGTCCGTCAGTGGCGCAGCGCCGCCGCCGCGCCCTCGCCGCCGTGGGCAACCGGGTGGGGCGGCTCCGTCGCCAATTCGTCGGCCTCCGTCCACTCGATCGCGACCAAGGGCTCGGTCAGCGCCAGCGCCAGCACCTCGTCCACGTGCTTGACCGGCACGATCGCCAAGCCGTCCTTGATCGCCGCCGGGATGTCGGCGAGGTCCTTCTCGTTCTCCGCCGGGATGATCACGGTGGTGATGCCACCGCGCAGCGCCGCCAGGAGCTTTTCCTTCAATCCCCCGATCGGCAGCACGCGGCCGCGCAGCGTGACCTCGCCCGTCATCGCCACATCGCGGCGCACGGCGTGGCCGGTGAGCGTGGAAATGATGGCGGTGACCATGCCGATGCCCGCCGACGGGCCGTCCTTGGGCACCGCGCCCTCGGGCAGGTGGATGTGGACGTCCTTGCGGGCGAACAGGCTCGGCTTGATCCCGTAGTGCGGCGCGCGGGCGCGGACGAAGGAAAAGGCGGCCTGCACCGACTCCTGCATTACCTCGCCGAGCTTACCCGTCATCTTGGCCAGCCCCTTGCCCGGCACGGTGACCGCCTCGATCGTCAGCAGCTCGCCGCCGACCTCCGTCCAGGCGAGCCCGGTGACGGCGCCGACCTGGTCCTCCTCCTCGCCGACGCCGTGCTTGTGCCGGCGGACGCCGAGGAACTCGCCGACTTGGGCCTCGTCGACGGCGACAGCCGCCGCATGGCCTTCCAGAATGCGGCGCAGCGCCTTGCGCGCTATCTTCGCCAACTCGCGCTCCAGCGTGCGGACGCCCGCCTCCCGCGTGTAGTGGCGGATCACGACGCGCAGCGCCTGCTCGTCGATCTCGACCTCGCCGGCCTTCAGCCCGTGCGCCTCTATTTGCTTGGGCCATAGGTGGTTGGTGGCGATCTCGACCTTCTCATCCTCCGTGTAGCCTTCAAGCCGGATGATCTCCATCCGGTCGAGCAAGGGCTGCGGCAGGTTGAGCGTGTTCGCCGTGGTGACGAACATGACGTCCGACAGGTCGTAATCGAGCTCGAGATAATGGTCCTGGAACTTGGCGTTCTGCTCCGGGTCGAGCACCTCGAGCAGCGCCGACGCCGGATCGCCGCGGAAGTCTTGCCCGAGCTTGTCGATTTCGTCGAGCAGGAACAGCGGGTTCGACGTCCCCGCCTTGCGCAGGTTCGTGACGACCTTGCCCGGCAGGCTCCCGATGTAGGTCCGCCGGTGGCCGCGAATCTCCGCCTCGTCGCGCACGCCGCCGAGCGACTGGCGCACGAACTCGCGCCCCGTCGCCTTAGCGACCGAACGGCCGAGCGAGGTCTTGCCCACGCCAGGCGGGCCGACGAGGCACAAAATCGGCCCCTTCAGCTTGTTCGTCCGCGCCTGCACCGCAAGATATTCCACTATGCGGTCCTTGACCTTGTCGAGCCCCGTATGGTCGGCGTCCAGGATGCGCTGCGCTTCGGCGATATCGTGCTTCAACTTCGACTTCTTGCCCCACGGCAGGCCAAGCAGCACGTCCAGATAGTTGCGGATCACGGTCGCTTCGGCCGACATCGGCGCCATGCCGCGCAGCTTCTTCAGCTCGGCTTCCGCCTTGGCCCGCGCTTCCTTGCCGAGCTTGGTTTTGGCGATCTGCTTGGCGAGCTCAGCCAGCTCGTCGCCCTCACCCTCGCCGCCTTCGCCCGAGCCGCCCAGCTCGCGCTGGATCGCCTTGAGCTGCTCGTTGAGGTAATATTCGCGCTGGGTTTTCTCCATTTGGCGCTTCACGCGGCTGCGGATCTTCTTCTCGACCTGCAGCACGCCCAGCTCGCCCTCCATCAGCGCGAAGCAGCCCTCCAGCCGCTTCTTCACGTCGAGCTCCGCCAGCAGCGCCTGCTTGTCGGACACCTTGACGTTGAGGTTGGCCGCGACCGCGTCGGCGAGGCGCGACGCATCCTCGATCTGGCCGAGCTGCACCGCGGTCTCCGCGGGCATCTTCTTGTTCAGCTTGGCGTAGTTCTCGAACTGGCTGACGACCGAGCGCATCAGCGCGCCCGCTTCGCCCCCATCGAGCGCGTTCTCCTCGACCTCGTCGATCTCCGCCGCCTGATGGTCGTCGGATTCGGCGAGCGCGCGAAGTGTCGCGCGAGACTGCCCTTCCACGAGCACACGCACGGTGCCGTCCGGCAGCTTCAGCAACTGCAGCACGGTGGCGACCACACCCATGTCGTGCAGCGCCGCACGGTCGGGGTCGTCGTTGGCGGGGTCGTGCTGGGCGACGAGGAAGATGCGCTTGTCGCCCGCCATCGCTGCCTCGAGCGCGCCCACCGAGCGCTCGCGCCCGACGAACAAGGGCACGATCATCTGGGGGAAAACGACGATGTCGCGGAGGGGCAGAAGCGGAAGGATCTGGGTCATCGGTGCTCCGGGGAATCGGCCAGGGTGGGCCGTGCTTAACCGGAATATGGTGGTCGCCGGGGGGACTCGCAATCGGCGGAACCCGCCGCGCGCAGTGGAGCGTTGAGCGGCCGAAACCTCGCCCGGAGATGCCCATGCGCCAAGAGAAGCTGCCGCCCGCCGAACTCAGCCGCGAGCTCCGCTTGGAGGAAAACGACGACCTGCGGCGCCGTCGGCGCGTCGTCGGCCTGTCCCTGCTCGGGGCCGCGATCGGTGGCGTGGTGACCGCCTACCAGACCGGCTTGATCAAGCGCCTGCCCGACATCCTGCCCGGCAAGTTCTGGAACGCGGAGAAGGTGGACGCCTCCGACTACGCCTACAAGCGGCTGAATATGCCGGACGCGCCCTTGATGATCCTGACCTACGGCGCGACCGCCGCGCTCGCCGCCGCGGGCGGGCGCGACCGCGCGAACGACGACCCCGCGCTGCCGATCGCAATGGCAGCCAAGGCGGCGTTCGACTTCCTGACCTGCCTCAAGCTGGCGCGGGAGGAGTGGGAGGAGAACGAGGCACTGTGCAGCTGGTGCCAGTTGGCGACCGCTATCTCCGGCACGACGCTCGCGATCAGCCTGCCGGAGGCAGCGAAGGCGGCTGGGCTAGGCCGGGCGGTAGCCTAGGCCACAACCTCCGGCGCGAGGGCGCCCGGCGCGAAGCGGACAGGGATGTCGGGAGCGTATGGATTGTTCGGCGCATCGAGCGCCAAACCGCGGGCCGCAGCAGTGGCCGGCTCGGCGCAAAGGTCCGCTCGCGCCATGCTCAACTCGATCACCAGTGGATCGCCGCTGCCGTCGACTCCGCCGAAGTTGTTCGCATGAACGTGCACGACGCGGAAGCCCGTCATGCTCGCAATGAAGGAGTCGATCCGCTCCCGATGGAGATCCACGTCGTGGAACTCGATCGCGACGCCGGTGAGCTGATCGGCCGCGGCGGCGATCTGGTCGAGGATACGGTACTCCGAACCTTCGATGTCGATCTTCAAGAAAATTGCCCGCTCGCTCTCCCCGCGCAGCACGGAAGCGAGCGAAACGCTGCCCGGGCCGTCGTGGCCGATCATGAGTTGGCGATGCTCGGCCCGGCGACCGTTGAAGAAGCGGCGGTAGGCGAGGTAGCGCAGGCCGCGCCACGGCCGGAGGCGGGTTACCGAATCGTAGGCGTAGCGCGCCCAGAAGCGAGAGGTGACGGTACCGTCAAAGCATAGCACGCGCGCGCCGCTGAGCCGCGCGAAGTCCGCCTCGAAATTCCAGTCCGCGTTGAGCCCCATGCTGATCAGCAAGCGAGAAGCATCGACCGCGGCGCGCGATACGACGTAGCCGCCGTCGTGCCTGGACCCGAGCCGGACCATGATACCGGCCCCGCGCGGTTCCCAGTTCGACGGCAGCATAATATCTCCTAAGCTAGAGCAAGCGTAGCGACGAGGCGGCGCGCGTCGCCGATGCCGCCGTGCTCCTGCATCCCGTTACCAATCCTCCGTTAGTTGCTCGGGCGTCCGCAGGGCAAGCATGTGCGCATCCGTCGGCTCGACGCTGCCGCGGACCGGGCGTCCACCGGCACGCCGCGCGTCGCACCTCAGCCCATCCCGAAGCCGAACAGCAGCAGCGCCGGCAAGCTGTTCTGAAGCGCGTGGATCGCCGCGGTGACGAGGACGGCCGCACCGTAGCCACGCGGCCGCCACGCCAGGAACGCAGTGGAGAAGACCAGGAACATCCAGAACGCCGTCAGCCCCCAAGCCGGGGCCGTCAACCCGTGCAGCACGCTCCACAGCGCCGCGCTGCCGAGCACGGCGGGGCCGAAGCCGAAGGAGCGATGAAGGAGCAGCAGCGGGCCGCTCATCAGCACCGTCTCGGCCAGCGGTGCGAACAAAGCCACGAGCACGAAGCCGGCCGCGCCGCTCAGCGGGAACGTGACGGGGAAGCCCCCGCCGTCCGCCAGCGCGTACAAGGTTGCGGCGATCGCCACGACCGGCACGAAGGTCAGCAGCCACGCCCTGACGATGTAGAGCGCCGGGCCGCGCGGCTCGAAAAGGAACGCTGGCAGCGGGAGGTAGGACGGTCTCCGCGCCGCGGCGGGCGAGGCGACCGCTTCCACGTCCCTTTAGGCCGCGTCGCCCTTACGCTGTTCGGCGTAGACGCGGACGGGCTCCTTGCGGCCTTCCACCACGTCCTTGTCGATCATCACCTCGGCGACGCCATTCATTGACGGCAAGTCGAACATGGTATCGAGCAGGATGTTCTCCAGGATGCTCCGAAGACCCCGCGCGCCCGTCTTGCGCTCAATCGCCTTCTTGGCGACCGCCGACAGCGCGTCCTCGGTGAAGCTGAGCTTGGTATCCTCCATGTCGAACAGCTTGCCGTACTGCTTCACCAGCGCGTTCTTCGGCTCGGTAAGAATTTTGATCAGCGCCGGCTCATCCAAGTCCTCTAGCGTCGCGATGACCGGCAGACGGCCGATGAACTCGGGGATCAGGCCGAACTTGAGCAGGTCCTCCGGCTCGACCTGGCGCAGCACCTCGCCGGTGCGTCGCTCCTCGGGCGCGGCGACGTAGGCGCCGAAGCCGATCGACTTGCCCTGCAGCCGGTCGCCGATGATCTTCTCCAGGCCCGCGAAGGCGCCGCCGCAGATGAACAGGATGTTCGTCGTGTCGACCTGCAGGAACTCCTGCTGAGGGTGCTTGCGCCCGCCTTGCGGGGGCACTGAGGCGGTGGTGCCCTCCATCAGCTTGAGCAGCGCCTGCTGCACGCCCTCACCCGACACGTCGCGGGTGATCGACGGGTTGTCCGACTTGCGGCTGATCTTGTCGATCTCGTCGATGTACACGATGCCGCGCTGGGCGCGTTCGACGTTGTAGTCGGACGCCTGGAGCAGCTTCAGGATGATGTTCTCGACATCCTCGCCGACGTAGCCCGCCTCGGTAAGCGTGGTGGCGTCCGCCATGGTGAACGGCACGTCGAAGGTGCGCGCCAGCGTCTGCGCGAGCAGCGTCTTCCCGCAGCCGGTGGGACCAACAAGCAGGATGTTGCTCTTGGCGAGCTCGACGTCGGCGCCCTTCGCGCCGTGCGCGAGCCGCTTGTAGTGGTTGTGGACCGCGACGGAGAGCACGCGCTTGGCGTGGCCCTGGCCAATCACGTAATCGTCGAGCGTGTCGTAGATCTCCTGCGGCGTCGGCACGCCGTCGCGCGTCTTCACCAGCGAGGACTTGGTCTCCTCGCGGATGATGTCGTTGCAGAGCTCGACGCACTCGTCACAAATGAACACGGTGGGGCCGGCGATCAGCTTGCGCACCTCGTGCTGCGACTTGCCGCAGAAGGAGCAGTAGAGGGTCGATTTGCTGTCGCTGCCGCTGAGCTTGGTCATGAAGGTTCCCTGGGCGCGGGCGGCCCGTTGCAGGTCGTGACTCTAGACCCCGACGCTAGGCCGGAGCAATGGCCGAGGCATTAACGCCGGGCCGAACCGCTCCGTTGCGCGGGCGGATGGACGAAGCTGTGGACGATCCTCCGCCCGCGCGGGGCGGGCGGAGCGGCGGCGCGCCGAGGCTCAAGCGGCCTTCGCGATCTCCTCGTCGCCCGGTAACGGGCGCTTATCGAACACTTCGTCGACGAGGCCGAAGTCCTTTGCCTCCATCGCCGACAGAAAGGTGTCGCGGTCGAGTCGGCGCTCAATCTCGTCGATCGGCTGGCCGGTGTACTGGGCGTAGAGCTCGTTCATCCGGTGCCGGATGCGCAGGATCTCCTTGGCCTGGATCTCGATGTCGGACGCCATGCCCTGCGCGCCACCCGACGGCTGGTGGATCATGATCCGCGCGTTGGTGAGCGCCACGCGCATCCCGGGCTCGCCGGCCGCGAGCAGGAACGAGCCCATCGACGCCGCCTGGCCGATGCACACGGTGCCGACGCGCGGGCGGATGTACTGCATGGTATCGTGGATCGCCATGCCCGCCGTCACCACCCCGCCCGGCGAGTTGATGTACATGAAAATGTCCTTCTTCGGATTCTCCGACTCGAGGTACAGCAGCTGGGCGGTCACCAGCGTCGCCATGTGGTCCTCGACCCCGCCCGTAATAAACACGATGCGCTCGCGAAGCAGGCGCGAGTAGATGTCGAAACTCCGCTCGCCGCGATTCGACTGCTCGATCACGATGGGAACGAGCGCGTTGGCGATGTCGGCGTGGTCACGCATGGGAGGTGTCGGTCCTTCTGCCCGGGAAGATGCCCTACATCGGCCCCCGCGCCGCGGCCTTCAAGCCCCGGCGCCGGGCGCGGGAAAGCTCAGATAGGCGAGCCGCCGCATCTCGCGCCGCCCGCGCGTCACCGTGTCGAGGATCAGCCCGGCGAAGAAGGACAGCACGGACACGATGCCGAGGCCGGTGACGAGGATCGCGGTCGGGAAGCGCGGCACGAGGCCGGTACGCAGGAAGGTGACGACCAGCGGCCCGGCGAGAACGATCGCCGTCGTCAGCAGCGCCAGCGCGACCAGCCCGAAAAAGAAGGCGGGCCGTTCGTAGCGATACAGGTTCAGGATAGTCCGCAGGATGCGCCAGCCGTCGCGGTAGGTGGAGAGCTTGGATGCACTGCCGGCCGGGCGCGCGGCGTAGGCGGTGACCGCCTCGCCGACCGGCATGGCGAGCTCCAGCGCGTGGACGCTGATCTCCGTCTCGATCTCGAATCCGGAGGAGAGCACGGGAAAGCTCTTGGCGAAACGGCGCGAGAAGACGCGGTAACCCGACAGGATGTCGGTGAAGCTGCGGCCGAACAGGTTGGCGAGCAGGCCCGTGAGGGCACGGTTGCCGAGGCGGTGGCCGCGGCGGTAGGCCTGCTCGACTTCAGACCGCCGGGCACCGACGACCATATCTAGTTGCTCGTCCAAAAGCATGCGCACGAGTTCGGGCGCAGCAGCCGCGTCGTAGGTCGCGTCGCCGTCGGCCATGACGTAGATGTCGGCCTCGACGTCCGCGAACATGCGGCGGACGACGTGGCCCTTGCCCTGCATCCGCTCCGCGCGGACCACCGCGCCCGCGGCGCGCGCGACCTCCGCGGTGCGGTCACGGCTGTTGTTGTTGTACACGTAGATCTTCGCGTCCGGCAGCGCCGCGCGGAAGGCGCGAACCGTCGCCCCGATCGCCGCCTCTTCGTTGTAGCAAGGGAGGAGCACGGCGACGCGGGGACACGCGCCGGCCACCCCGCTCGCGCCATCCTCCGCCCTAGATCGACCGACTGCCATTTCTACGAGCATCACCGTCATCCCCGCGTAGGCGGGGATCCATAAACCTCGACGTTCGGGAGCGCGATCCCACGAAATTGTAGACTTATAGACCGGCGCTTTCGCGGGGGTGACGGGGGGAGGTTAAGGATTAATCCCGGTCCGCAGCGGACTCTGCGGCTGCTGCCGCTTCGCCCGCCGTGTCTGCAGCCTCCGCCGCTGCGCCACCGGCGGCCTTCTTCGCCCGCGGCCTCTTCGGCGCGACCTCGCCGTCCTCGCCCGCGTCCTTCTTGGCCCGCGCCTTCTTAGGCGAAACCTCGGCGGCGGTTTCGGCGTCGGTCGCCGCGCCGCCCTCGGCCGCGGCTTTCTTGGTGCGGCCCTTCTTCGGCGCGGGCGCGACCTCCGCGGCCTGCTCGGGCTCCGCCGCGAGCGCCGCGGGAGCATGGTCGTGCCCGTGCGCGTGGTCATGGTCGTGGTCGCAGTCCGGGCCGTGGACGTGCTCCTCCGCGGGCAGGTGCACCCCGGCCGGCAACTCGGCCTCAATCGCTGCCTCCAGCTCCTCGCGCGTCACCTCGCGCTCGGTGATCTCCGCTCGGCCGAACAGGAAGTCGACCACCTTGTCCTCGAACAGCGGCGCCCGGAGCTGCGCCGCAGCCATCGGCTCCTGCCGGACGTACTCGACGAAGCGTTCGCGGTCCTCCGGCCGGTACTGCTGGGCGGCCTGGGCGATCAGCCGCTGCATCTCCTGTTGGCTCACCTCCACGCCGTTGGCGTTGCCGATCTCCGACAGGAGCAGCCCCAGCCGGACGCGGCGCTCGGCGATCGCGCGATATTCCTCGCGCTCGCCTTCCATCTCGGCGCGGGCGGCCTCCGGATCGCTCTCGCGGGCTGCTTCGCTCTCCAGCTGGCGCCAGATCTGCTCGAATTCGGCCTCCACCATGCCCTGTGGCACGGGGAAGTCGTGCGCGTCGGCCAGCTGGTCGAGCAGACGGCGCTTCATCTGGGTGCGGGTGAGCCCGTTCAACTCCTGCTCGACCTGACCGTGGATCAGCCCGCGCAGCTGGTCGATGCCTTCCAGCCCCAGCGCCTTGGCAAATTCATCGTCGACCGCCGTCTCCTTGCGGACCCGGATCTCGGTTGCGGTGACGTCAAAGGTCGCCGGCTTGCCCGCCAGGTGCTTCGCGCCGTAATTCTCGGGGAACTGAAGATCGAGCGACCGGCTCTCGCCCGCCTTGATGCCGGTCAGGCCATCCTCGAAACCCGGGATCAGCTGGCCGGAGCCGAGCTCGACGCTCATCGCCTCGCCCGAGCCGCCTTCGAATGCCTCGCCATCAACCTTGCCGACGAAGTCCATTACGACGAGGTCGCCGGCCGCCGCCGGGTGGTCCTCCGGCGCAGCGTCGAACGAGCGCTGCTGGTCGGCCAGCTGGCGCAGTTGCTCCTCGACCCGGGCTTCGTCGACCGGCACGGTGAGCCGCTCGAGCTTGAGCCCATCGATCTGCGGGGCAGGCACGTCCGGCAGCGTCTCGAGCTGCACCTCCACCTCGGCGTCGCGGCCGGGCGCGTAGTCGTCGCCGAGCTTCACCGCTGGCTGCATCGCCGGGCGAAGCCGGTTTTCGGCGAGGACCTGCTGCACTCCTTCCTGCACCGCAGTCTGTAGCGCTTCTTGGCTGAGCGCCGGTCCGTGCATCTTGCGGACGAGGTTCGCGGGCACCTTGCCAGGGCGGAAGCCGGGCATCCGCACTTGGGGCGCGACCTTGCGCAACTCCTTGTCGATGCGCGCCTCGATCTCGGCGGCGGGGATGGTGAGCTTGTAGCCGCGCTTCAGCCCGTCGTTGAGCGTTTCGACCGTCTGCATGGGGGTGCCGTACCTCTTCTCTGATCCCGTCGCGCCGTCGCAGCGGGCCGGGGACTGGTGCGGGCGAAGGGACTCGAACCCCCACATCTTACGATACTTGGACCTAAACCAAGCGCGTCTACCAGTTCCGCCACGCCCGCAGGAGGCAGTCGGCGCGGGTCTATATCAGGGCGCGCGCGCGGGGCAAGGCTAGCGCGCTCGGGGGCGGTGTCCCCGCCTCAGGAAACCGAGAAGCCCAGCGAGCACGACGAGACCCAACCGTTGGAGCATTGAAACGAAGAGCAGCGCAACCACCACTCCGCTCAAGCGCGACGCATTTGGTTGCAGAGCGGGACTGTAGAGGAAACAGCCCAACGCGGCCGCTGCCGCGGCGAAGGCTGTCCACGACAAGGCGGCCACTCGCCTCGCCGTTCTCCAAGCGAGAATTGCGGCGAGCAGGACGGGACCGAAGGCCGCGAGCAGCAGGAGGAAGGATTGCACCAGAAAGCCGCGTTCGGCGAACGGCAAGGCGGGCGCGACTATCGCCAGCAGGTATACTGTATTCGCCGTCGCTACGGCAGAGCCGACGCGCCCCGCCCAGGTCACCCCCGCAGCCGCGCGCTCGTCACCAGCCGTTCGTAGTGCGGCAGCCCCGCGCCGTAGTAATGCGAGCGCGCCGCGTCCCACAAGATCATGTACAGCCGCCCGTCGACCACCGCGCCAACCGCGCGGCCCCGGCGGCGGACCTCGTCGCCGGTGAGGTGGTCGTAGTCGAACTGGAAGCCGGTCCGGCCGAGGAACAACCGCGGCTCCAGGTTGGTCATCGCGAACTCGGTGGAGCCGCCGCGGACGCGGTAGAAGCTCTCGATCAGGCTGGCGATCTCCTGCGGCTGCATGTCGGAGCGGAAGCGGGGGACCTGCCGGTCCTCCTTGCGCCGCTGCCGGACGATGTTGCGGCCGTTCTCCACCCCGCCGAGGAACGACACGCCGTCGAGCAGCGGGCCGTTCAGCGTCCAGTTCTCCTCACGGTTGATGTCGTTACGGGTACGCGGGAAGCGGTTCCAGCGGATGTCGGGGGCGACCACCATCGCCGAGCGCGCGACGTCGCGCGGCTCCTCCTGCACCAGCCGGAAGCCGCCGCTTAGGCCGAGCGGATCGACCCCGCCGGCGCAGCCGCCGGCGAGCAGCGCGGCGGCGAGCGCCGCGACCAATTTCTTACGCATCGCACGTCCCCTCACTGCGCCAGGCTGAAGCGCACCATCTTCGCGTCCGGCGCGTTCGGCGCCTTGGCGAGATAGGTCTGCAGCGCCTGGCGACCCTCGGCAGGGCGCCCCGCCTTGATCTGCGCGTAGCCGTGCTGCCGCCACGCCTCGGCGGGCGCGTCCGGAAAGCGCACGGCCTGAGCGTAGCCGCTGACGGCGCGGGCCAGGTCCTCGGGCCGGCCGCGGAGCCGGTAGGTTTCCGCCTCGTAGAAGCGGAGCAGCCCGTTCCAGCCGTCCTTGGCCAGGTTCTCGATGATGTACAGGCTTGCGCCCGGATCGTTGAGCTTGATCTGATCGTCGAGCAGCATGGCACGGTGCGGCGCCAACGCGTTCTGGTAGCGCGCGCGGCCGTCCTCGTAGGATCGCCCGGCTTGGGTAACCTCCGCGGCGGACGCGCGCAGGTCCCTCATCCGCTCGCGCGGCGCGGGGTGGGTGGCGAGGAGCGAGCCGCCGCGCCGCGGGCGCTTGTTGCGGACGCGGGCCGAGGCTTCGGTTTCCGCGATCAGCTGCTCCCACACGCGGCTCATCTCCATCGGCTCGTAACCGGTCTCGGCGATGTTGCGCAGCCCGATCGCGTCCGCCTCCGCTTCCAGCTCGCGGGAATAGTCGAACAGCGACAGGATGGTGCCGAGTTGGGCGAGCTGCACCGCGTCGCCGAGGTAGACGCCCGCCCCCGCCCCGCCGACGCCCGCCGCCATGGCGAGCACGGCGAAGGCGTTGGCCTTCTGCTTGGTGTCGCGGTAGGCGCGGATCTGGTGCTTGCGGAGGTAGTGGCCCGCCTCGTGGGCGATCACGCCCGACAGCTGCGCCTCGTTGCGCATCCGGGTGAGCAGGCCGGAGAAGACGACCATGAAGCCGGTGGGCGTCATGAACGCGTTAAACTCCGGCACGCGCACCAGGTACACGCGCAGGTCGCGCGCCGCCGGTCCGCCGACGCGCTCGGCAAGCCCGCCGAGGTAGCGCTGCATCGCCGGATCGTTCATGCGGAGGTTGGAGCCGGCGACCTCCTCTTCGAAGCGGTCGTACTGCTGCCACAGACCGCGCTCGTCGCGGTCGACCGGCTTGTAGCCGGGGCCGACCAGCGAATTCATGCTCTTCGGCGCGATCCGCGCGAGCGCCTCACCCGTCCCCAGCACCCCCGCGCAGCAGGCGCAGCCGATGCCGCCGAGCAGCGCGCGGCGCGAAAGTAGGCCGGCGTCATGCTGGTGTTCGCGGCTCATCCCTGCCTCCGGTCCTGCGCGCGGCGGATGTTGCGGCCCGGCTTCATCCGGTCGAGCAACCGGTCGACGAGCCCCGCCGCGCCCTCGGGCGTGCGGATGTCGTTGCCCTGCACGCCGGGCAGCTGGCTGCCGCCCTGCAGCACGTTGAACCAAACCACCTCGCCCGAGCGCAGGTCGACGAGGGAGGCGAAGGCGGTCTGGCTGCCGCCGCCCTGCGGCGCGCAGAAACCAATGAAGCAGCCGAGGATGCCGACAACCTGCATCGCCACGCGCCCGTCCGACGCGCGGCTCGACTGAGCGTTCATAAACAGGGCGTAGTCGTAGCCGGTGGCGCGGCCGAACCGCTGCGCGTCCTCGCCCAGCGTGTAGTCGAGCCCCTGCCGGCGCTTCGTCGGCAGGGTCAGCCCGACGTACTTGTGGAGCAGGATCGACTGGCCCACGGCGGCGTGCAGCCGCTCGAGGTCGGCGACGAGTTGCGGGTCGGTGCCCGCGTCCGCGCGGGTCGCGACCACCTTGGTCCGCCCGCCGCGCTCGGCCTGTTGGGCACGGAGCGCGGCTAGGATGTTGGTCCGCGCCTGCTCCGTCCACTCCTCGCGCGGCTCGACGAGCCCGCCGGTGGTGAGCTGGCCGACTTGCACGTCCGGGCGCATCACGATCAGCGAATAGTCGCCCTGCGGTGGTGCAAAGTTCAGGTCGGCCAGCTGCTTGGTGCTCGTGCACCCGCCGAGCAACAGGGACGCGGCCGCCAACCCGGCCAACAGCTTGCCACGCATCCGCACCTCTCCCACGCCACTCGGGAACAAACTGGCACTCGATCCGCGAAAGAGCAAGCGGGCGAAAGAACTTAGCCGAGTGCCTTCTTGAGCAGCTCGTTGACCACCGCCGGATTCCCCTTGCCCGCCATCGCCTTCATAGTCTGGCCGACGAAGAAGCCGAACAGCTTGTCCTTGCCGCCGCGGTATTCCGCGACCTTGGTCTCGTTCGCCGCGAGAACCTGCGCGATCACCGCCTCGATCGCCCCCGTGTCGCTGGTCTGCCGGAGCCCGCGCTCCTCGACGATCTTCTCCGGGTCGCCGCCGGTCTCGAACATGACCTCCGCGACCTGCTTGGCGAGCGTCTTGGACAGCGTGCCGTCCGCCACCAGCCGCAGCAGCGAGGCGGCCTGGGCGGGGGCGACCGGGCTGGCCTCGACGTTGGCGCCGATCCGGTTCAGCGCGCCGAACAGCTCGGCCACCACCCAGTTCGCCGCGTCGTTGGCGAGCTCGGGCCGGGCGAGCGCGTCGAGCGCCGCGTCGAAATAGCGCGCGGTCTCCACCTCGGCAGTGAGCACGGCGGCGTTGTAGGCGCTCACACCCAGCCCCGCGTAGCGCGCGCGCTTTGCGTCCGGCAGCTCGGGCAGGCTATCGCGGCACTCGCTCAGGAACTCGTCGGAGAGCTCGATCGGCAGCAGGTCAGGATCGGGGAAGTAGCGGTAGTCGTGCGCGTCCTCCTTGCTCCGCAGCGACCGCGTCTCGCCCCGGTCGGGGTCGAACAGTCGCGTTTCCTGGACGATGGCGCCGCCGCCCTCCAGCACCTCGATCTGTCGCCGCGCCTCATACTCGATCGCCGCCTGGATGAAGCGCACGCTGTTGACGTTCTTGATCTCGCAGCGCGTGCCGAACGGCGCGTTAGCCTTGCGGACGCTGACGTTGACATCCGCACGCATGGAGCCTTCCTCCATGTTCCCGTCGCAGCTGCCGACGTAGCGCAGGATGCTCCGCAGCTTCTTGACGTAGGCCCCCGCCTCCTCCGGCGAGCGCATGTCGGGTTTTGACACGATCTCCATCAGCGCCACGCCCGACCGGTTGAGGTCGACGTAGGACATGGTCGGGTGCTGGTCGTGGATCAGCTTGCCCGCGTCCTGCTCGAGATGGATGCGCTCGATGCCGATGCTCCGCACCGCGCTGTCCGGGTTTTTCTCGTCGGCCTGCACCTCCAGCGCGCCTTCGCCGACGATCGGATGGTAGAGCTGGCTGATCTGGTAGCCCTGCGGCAGATCAGCGTAGAAGTAGTTCTTGCGGTCGAAGCGCGACCAGCGGTGGATCTCAGCACCCAGCGCAAGCCCCGTGCGCACCGCCTGCTTGACGCACTCGCCGTTCACGACCGGCAGCATCCCGGGCATGGCGGCGTCGACCAGGCTCACCTGCGCGTTCGGCTCCGCGCCGAAGGAGGTCGCGGCGCCGGAGAAAAGCTTGGCGTTGGAGGTGACCTGGGCGTGGACCTCGAGCCCGATGACCAGCTCCCACGGGCCGGTGTCGCCTTCGATGATGTAGTTTGCCATCAGCCTAAGCTCCTACCGCCCGTCGCCTGCGCCGACGCGCTTCTCCGGCAGGCGACGACGGATCGCTTTCCCGGCCGCCAGCTCACCAATGATCTGCGCCACGGTCGTGCACGGCTTCGAGAACGGCGGCGATCACCACCACTTCTCCGGCTTGGCCGCGAACCCTGCCCGTTCTTCGATCGCAAGCCCCGCGTCGATCACGCCTTGCTCGTCCAACGCCCGCCCGATTACCTGCAAGCCGAGCGGGAGTCCCTGACCGTCCAAACCCGCGGGCACGGAGATCGCCGGCAGCCCGGCGAGCGAGGACGGCACGGTGAACACGTCGTTGAGGTACATGGCGATCGGGTCTGCGCTCTTCTCGCCGAGCGCGAAAGCGGCGGAGGGCGCGGTGGGGGTGAGGAGCACGTCGCACTTCTCCCACGCCTGCTCGAAATCGCGGGCGATCAGCGCGCGGACCTGCTGGGCCTTGCGAAAATAGGCGTCGTAGAAGCCGGCGGACAGCACGTAGGTGCCGATCATGATGCGCCGCTTCACCTCGTCGCCGAAGCCAGCCGCGCGCGTTTCGGCGTACATGTCGGCGAGCCCGCCCTGCCCCGGCGTGACGCGCAGGCCGTAGCGGACGCCGTCGTAGCGGGCGAGGTTGGAGGACGCCTCGGCCGGCGCGATGATATAATAGGTCGGCAGCGCGTACTTCGTGTGGGGTAGCGAGACGTCGACGATCTCCGCGCCGGCATCGCGCAGCCACGCCTTGCCCTGCTCCCACAGCCGCTCGATCTCCGCCGGCATGCCGTCCATCCGGTATTCGGCGGGGATGCCGACGCGCTTGCTGCGGAGGTCGCCGGACATGCTCGCTTCCCACGCCGGCACGGGCGCGTCGAGCGAGGTCGAGTCCTTCGGGTCGAAGCCGCTCATGGCCTCAAGCAGGATCGCGCAGTCGCGCACGTCCTGCGCCATCGGCCCCGCCTGATCGAGCGAGGAGGCGAAGGCGACGATGCCCCAGCGCGAGCAGCGGCCATAGGTCGGCTTCAAGCCGGTGATGCCGACGAAGGCGGCGGGCTGCCGAATAGAGCCGCCCGTGTCCGTTCCCGTCACCCCCGGCGCGAGGCGAGCCGCGACCGCCGCCGCCGAACCGCCGGACGAGCCGCCGGGCGTCAACGGGGCATTGCCGCCGTCCCCGCGCCGCCACGGCGAGAGCACGTCGCCGTAGGCGCTGGTCTCGTTGGACGAGCCCATCGCAAACTGGTCCATGTTGAGCTTGCCGAGCATCCCCGCGCCCGCCGCGAAGAGCCTGGCGGTGACGCTGCTCTCGTAGGGCGGGACGAAGCCTTCGAGGATGCGGCTGCCCGCGGTGGTGGGCACGCCCTGCGTCGCGAACAGGTCCTTGATGCCGATCGGCACGCCGCTCAACGGCGGCGGCGCGCCCTCGCTCCGCGCGCGATCGGCGGCGTCGGCCGCGGCGAGCGCGTGGTCGGGGGTCTTTACCAGGAAAGCGTTCAGCGCGTCCGCGCCGTCGACGGCGGCGACAAAAGCCTCCGCAACTTCCCGCGCGGAGAAATCGCCGCGGCGGAAACCGTCGCGGATGCCGGCGACGGTGAGGTCGGTGAGTTCCGCGCCCGCCATTATTCAATCACCTTGGGGACGGCGAAGAAGCCGTGCTCAGCCGCCGGCGCGTTGGCGAGCACCGCGTCGCGGATGCCGCCGTCGGTGACGGCGTCCTCGCGCAGCCGCGTCCGGTTGGGCACCACGGCCTCCAGCGGCGCGACGCCTTCGGTGTCCACCTCGTTCAGCTGCTCGACCCAGTGGAGGATATTGTTGAGCTCGGGGACGAGCGCCTCCGCTTGGCGATCGCTCACGGCGATGCGGGCGAGGGTCGCAATCTTCTTCACTTGGGCCAAGTCGACGGACATGGGCGCGGCGGATAGCGCCCGCGCCCCCGCCCCACAAGCCGCGCCCTTCCGGGTCGGGCCCCGCGGGCCTACATGGCCGGCGGCTTCCCCGGAGAGTTCAGCTGGCCCGTCGCTTTCTTTGGTTCATCGCCGCCGCCATCATGCTCGTGATTGCCGGTGCCTTCGCTTATCGCGTGTTCGGCGGCGGGCTGATGCGCGCCGCGCTGGTGCCCACGGCGAAGTTCGCGCCGCCGATCGGCGACGCGGGCGCGCCCGATTACGCGTCGGACGCCGGCTGGATTGCCAAGCCCGGCATCGCCAACGATGCTTCGGCCTGGCGGCCGACCGATTTCGACGAGGCCGGTGAGGACGCGAGTGGGAACGCCGCCGTGTTCTTCGTCCACCCGACCTCCTACCTGCAGAAGGAGCGATGGAACGCTCCGCTTGACGACGGCGAGTCACGTTGGCGCGCGCGGCTGTTCGTGCAAAGCCAAGCGAGCGCCTTCGCCAACGCAGGCCGGGTCTGGGCCCCGCGCTATCGCCAGGCGACGTTCGGCGCGTTCCTGACGAGCGAGGCGGACGCGCAGCGCGCGCTCGACTTCGCCTACCAGGACATCGAGCGCGCCTTCGACGCGTTTCTGCGCCAAGCGCCCGCCGACGCGCCGCTGATCCTCGCAGGCCATAGCCAGGGCGCGCTCCACGTCGTCCGCCTGCTCCACGAGCGGGTGCGCGGGACGCCGCTGGCGCGCCGTGTGGTCGCGGCCTACCCGGTGGGCTGGCCGATCACGCTCTCCGCCGACCTGCCGGGGCTCGGCCTGCCCGGCTGCGAACGCGCTGACCAAGCCGGCTGCGTGCTCACCTGGCAGAGCTTCGCCGAGCCCGCCGAGCCCGAGCAGATCACCGCCATCTTCGACGAAACGCGCGGGCTGAACGGACGCCCGCGTCGCGGCGAGCCGCTGCTGTGCGTCAACCCGCTCACGGGCACGCGCGACGGCGCAGCCCCGGCGGAGGCCAATCCCGGCACGCTGATCCCCAACGCCGAGCTGACGAAGGCGACGCTGCAGCCCCGCGCCGTGCCCGCGCGCTGCGCGCCGGAGCAGCGCGGCGTGCTGCTGATCGGCGACCCACCGTCGCTGGGTCCTTACGTGCTGCCCGGCAACAATTACCACGTCTACGACTACGCGCTGTTCTGGAGCGCGACGCGCGCCGACGCGGCACGGCGGCTGGCAGCGTTCAACGCGCGGTGATCACGGCGTCAGTCCCCGAGTACCGCGCCGCCTTGCCGTCCGGCGGCCGGCTGCTCGGGCTTGACGTCGGCACGCGGACGATCGGCCTCGCGCTGTGCGACGCGGGGTGGAGCTTCGCCAGCCCCGCCGAGACGATCGCGCGCGGCAAGTTCACAGCCGACTTGGCGCGGCTCCGCGCCTTGGCGGAGGCGCAGCGCGTGCGCGGGTTGATCGTCGGGCTGCCGCTCAACATGGATGGGACCGACTCGCCGCGCACGCAGGCCACCCGCGCCTTCGCGCGCAACCTCCAGCCGCTAGGGCTGCCGGTACTGCTGTGGGACGAGCGCTGGTCGACGCAGGCCGTCGAGCGCGCAATGATCGCGGCGGACACGACCCGTGCGCGCCGCGCCGAGCTGGTCGACAAGCTCGCCGCGGCGCATATCCTGCAGGGCGCGATCGACGCCCTCGCGCTGCAGGGCGAAGCCTAGTCGCGCTTCGCCCTGCGATAGGGCACGAACTCGCCGAGGAACACGTTGCCGGTGTAGAAACCGGAGGCCGTGTCGAAAGTCTGCAGCGTGTCGATGCTGCACAAGCGCGACAAGGTCGTCCGGAGCACCAGGGCGTCGCGGTCGTCAAGCGAGTCGGCGCCCGCGCGCGGCCGGTTGACGTAGAGCGTGCCGCCGGCGTCGTAAACGATCGCCGTGCCTTTGATCACTCGGCTCGACCGGATGGAGCGCAGGTTGATGCAGTCGACCGGCTCGCCGGCCTGGCGGCCTTCGAGCAGGCGGGACAGCGCGGCTTCGGGGTCGCGGGGCGCGGCCGCCTGCAGCGGCGCGGCGGCGAGGAGCAGGGTGCCGAGGAGGAAACGGAGGGAGCGCATCGGTATCTCTTTCGCAGGAGCGGTTTCCGCTCCTGACATGGTGCGCCTGAACGCCGGTTGAAGGGTGCGGGCGCGCTTGCCCGCGCGGGGGCGCGGCGTTAGCGCACGGCCCCGATGCCCGCCGACGCGCCCCGCCACCTGCTCGGCATCGCCGGCCTTCAACCGCACCAGATCATGCGCATCCTGGACGAAGCGGAGCGTTGGGCGGACGCGCGCGACGCTCGGGCGGAGCCGCTGCTCGCGGGGCTGACGCAGATCAACGCCTTTTTCGAGCCGTCCACCCGCACGCTGCTGTCGTTCGAGATCGCCGGCAAGCGATTGGGCGCGGATGTAGTCAATATGCACGCGGCCGGGTCCAGCGTGACCAAGGGCGAAACGCTGATCGACACGGCCGTCACCCTGAACGCGATGCGCGCGGACGTGCTGGTGATCCGCCACGGGTCGTCGGGCGCGGTGGGGCTGATCGCCGACAAGGTGGGCTGCCCCGTGCTCAACGCGGGCGACGGATCGCACGAGCACCCCACCCAGGCGCTGCTCGACGCGCTCACCATCCGGCGGCGGAAAGGGGCGCTGGCCGGCCTGCGCGTGGCGATCTGCGGCGACCTGCTGCACAGCCGGGTGGCGCGCTCCAACATCCTGCTGCTCACCGCCATGGCCGCCGAGGTGCGCGTCGCTGCGCCCGCCACCCTGCTGCCCGCGGCGTTGAAGGCGATGGGCGTCGCGGCCTTCACGGACATGGACGAGGCGATCGAGGGCGCGGACGTCGTCATGATGCTGCGCGTCCAGCGCGAGCGCATGGCGGGCGGCCTTATCCCCTCCCCGCGCGAATACCACGCCTTCTGGGGCCTGACCCGCGAGCGCTTGGCGCGCGCCGCGCCGGACGCGCTTGTGATGCACCCGGGGCCGATGAACCGGGGCGTGGAGATTGCGAGCAGCGTGGCGGACGATCCCGAGCGGTCTGCAATCACCGAGCAGGTGGCGATGGGCGTCGCGGTGCGGATGGCGTGCCTCGATCTCCTCACCCGCGACCAGCGGGCGGGCGGCGCGTCGTGAGCAGCCCGCTCCTGGTCCGCGGTGGCCGCCTCCCGTCCGGCGAGCGGGCCGAGATCTTGGCGGTGGACGGCCGGATCGCTGCCATAGGGTCAGGCTTTGCAACTGAGGGGGCGGAGCGCCTCGACGCCGCCGGCAAGCTCGTCGCGCCCGCGCTGGTCGACCTGGGCGTGTTCGCGATTGATCCCTCCGCCGCCCGCGCGGGCGGCATCGCTCACGCCGCGCTCATGCCCGATCAGTCGCTCCCGCTCGACGACGCGGCGCTGATCGAGCGAGCGGCGGGCGCGGGCGGGCCCGGACTGACCGTACACCCGCTCGCCGCCGCAACGCGGGGCCTGGGCGGGCAGGAGCTCGCCGAACTGGGCTTAATGCACGCGGCCGGCGCGCGGGCGGCCGCAACGGGGCGCGAGGCGATCGGCAGCGCGGCGGTGATGCGGCGCGTGCTCGCCTACGCCGCCAGCTTCGACCTGCCCGTCGTCGTCCACGCGGAGGACCCGACGCTCGCCGAGGGCGCGGTCGCCACCGCCGGCGAGACGGCGACGCGGCTGGGCCTGCCCGCCGCGCCCGCGGTCGCCGAAGCGCTGATCGTCGCGCGCGACCTGCTGCTCGCGGAAGAAACGGGAGCGCGGGTGCACTTCCGCCAGCTCACCACGGCGCGCGCCTTCGCGCTCATGCGCGAGGCGAAGGCGCGCGGGCTGCCCGTCACCTGCGGAATCACACCCGCCCACCTCCTGCTGTCCGACATAGCGGTCACCGGCTTCCGCAGCTTCGCCCACCTGTCGCCGCCGCTCCGCGACGAGGCCGACCGGCAAGCCGCGCGCGCCGCGCTGGCCGACGGCACTGTCGACGTGCTGTCGTCCGGGCACGACCCACGCGGACCGGAGGCGAAACGGCTGCCCTTCGCCGAGTCGTCGTCCGGCGCGGCGGGTGCGGCGACGCTGCTCGCATTATCCTGGTTGCTGGTGCGCGACGGGCTGATCGGGCCGGAGCGCTTGTTCGAGCTGCTCGCCCGCAATCCCGCGCGCATCCTCGGCCTTGACGCAGGCGAGCTCCGCGTTGGCGGACGCGCCGACCTGATCGTCGTCGATCCCGACGCGCCGTGGCGGATCGACGAGCGCACGCTGCCGGGGCTCGCCGGCAACACGCCGTTCGACGGTTTGCCCGTGCAGGGCAAGGCCGTCACGCTGGTCAAGAACGGCGTGCTGGTCGGCTAAGCGCCCCGCGCAGCCCGACGCAGCGGCTGGTCTCCGGCCGCGGGGCGGGCGAAGCACTGGCCGCCCTCGGCCTGGTAACGGCGGCAGAGCGCCTGGGCTTCCGCGTTCGTGGCGAAACCGGTCGCCGCGAGACGGTGGAAGCGTCGACCGCGCAGCACGACCTGCGCGGACGCGGGCGTCAGGCCGCTCAACCCCGAGAAGCGGCGCAGCGCGGCGCGCCAGGCCTCGTCGACCATGGCCGCGCTGTCGAAGGCGCCGAGCTGGACCACGAAGCGGCCCTGCCGGGCGGACTGGGCGGTCGCGGGCCGCGGCGCGAAGCCGGCGGCGACCTGGGCGATGACCGCCATCGGTCGCTGCGCGGCGATCATCCGGGCGAGCGCCTGGTCGACCGCGGACGCCGGTCCGGGATCGGCGGCAGGCATTGGCGGCGGCATCGGCGCCGCTGCCGCCGCTACTGCCGCCGCAGGCGCGACCGGGCCATCCGGCGCCGGGGCGTCCATCGGGACCGCTGCCGCGTCCCGCGCTTCGGCGAAGGCGGCGCCCGGCTCGTCGCGGAGCGCGAGGCGGACCGGCTGGCCGGGATCGAGCGTGGGCTGGACGCCCAGCATCCAGGCCACCTGCTGGTGCGGCGCGCTCGGCCGGGCGAAGGCCGCCCATTCGAGCATGCGCCCGTCGAGTTCGGCCGGCGACACGTCCTGCGCCGCCACGGCGCGCGCCTCCGCCCAGCGCCCGTCCAGAGCGTAGGCGAGGGCGAGGTTCTGCCGCGTCCGCGCGTCGGCGCCCGACGCGCGCGCGGCCGCCTCGAGCAGTTCGGCCCCGCGTCGCGGATCGCCCGCCAGCGCGAAGGCGAGCCCGCGGTCGGCTGGCGAGACGTCCGCGCCGAGTTCGTCGATCCCGTGCAGCGCCAAGCGGTGCTCGCCGAGCGCGGCAAGCGAGAGGACGCGGAGCAGCCCCGCCCGGCCGTCGTCCGGCCGCAAGCGCAGCACGTCGCTAAAGGTGACCGCCGCTGACAGGAAGCGGCCGCTCCGGAGGTAAGCCTCCGCCAGCGCTCGGCGTTCGGCCGCGTCGCGCGGCGCGGCCGCGACCCGTCCTTCCGCCGCCACCACGGTGCGCGCCGTCGGCACGGTTTTCGCCGCGAGCGCACCGCGCGGTCGAGCTTCCGGCGTCATCGGCGCGCAGGCGGAGCCGAGCAACGCCAGCGCCAAGGACGTTGCCGCGATTGCGAAATGCCTGCCCATGTCTTTTCCCGCCGATCTCACGCCCGCGTCGCCGGCTTATGCGGCGGCACCTGGCCCGCCAGCGTTTCGACCTCGGCCATGCCGCCGAGCAAGGCGTCCACGGCCTCCGTCACCAGCGCCTGCGCCGAGCGATGCGTCACGGCGGAGGCGAGGCGGAGGCGCAGGTGACGTTCGCTGTCGAGTCGCAAGGTAAAGGCCGCCTTGTCCTTTCCGCCCGCCGCTCGACGCGGCGTGGGCGGGGCCGACGGACCGGCCGCCACGAGCGTTTCCGGCGCGGCGGGGACCAGCTCGGCGGGGTCAGCGATGCGTACCACATGCGGTGCAGCGAGGCTGGCGGCGAGCTCCTCCTGCTGGCGCAGCGCTGGCGACGGGGCCGGCGCGGGCCGCCGCCCGTCCTCGGCGGCGGCAGTGGCCTGGCCCATGTCGTTCCAGCCGAGGTCGTCGAGCCCCGCGCCCATGTGGCCGGAGCCATGGCGGCGCATCGCGGGCTTGGCGGCGCCCTTGCGCGCGAGCAGGCCGGAGGACAGGGAGGCGAACCTGGCATCGTTCATCGCGCCGCTCCTCATTGACCGACGACGCGGCGGCCGAAGCCGCCGGGGGCGCGCGGCGCAGCGGCGCTCGGGACGTGCGCGCTGGGCGCCGCGAACACCGTGCGGCGGAAGTTCTTCTCCAGCCGGTCGGACACGTAGGTCCAGAGGTCGGCCACTTCCTTCGCGGATTTGCTCTTGGGATCGACCTCCATCACCGTTCGCCCGTCGATCATGGACGCGGCGAAGTCGGTGCGGTGGTGCAGCGTCACTGGGGCCACCGTGCCGTGCTGCGACAGGGCAATCGCGGCCTGTGTGGTGATTCTCGCCTTGGGCGTGGCGCCGTTGACGACGAAGATGAGCGGCTTGCCCGCGCGCTCGCACAGGTCAACGGTGGCGCCAACCGCGCGCAGGTCGTGCGGGCTGGGGCGCGTCGGGATGACGATCAGCTCGGCGAAGGCGATCACCGACTGGATCGCGAGCGTGATCGCGGGCGGCGTATCGATCACCGCCAGGCGGAAGCCCTGCTGGCGGAGTGACTCCAGGTCGGCCGCGAGCCGGGCGACGGTGGTCTGCGCGAAGGCGGGCATATTCGCCTCGCGCTCGTTCCACCATTCGGCGAGCGAGCCCTGCGGGTCGATGTCGATCAGGCACACCGGCCCGTCGCCGGCGAGCTGCGCCTGCACGGCGAGGTGGCCGGAGAGCGTGGTCTTCCCCGACCCGCCCTTTTGCGAAGATAATGCCAGAACGCGCATCCATTTCCCCCCGGCGCCGCCGTGCTCGGCGTTCGGGATGCGACGGGATGGGCTAAGATCGGGTAAACGGAGACGGGCTGGCGCGGCAGGTCGCCGCGCTGCTGGGTTGCGCGTCTAGGTGGTGCCCCTGGCCCGAGTCGAACGGGCACTCCTTGCGGAACTCGATTTTGAGTCGAGCGCGTCTACCAATTCCGCCACAGGGGCACGGGTCGCGGCCTACCGGACCCGGCTCTTGGCCGCAAGTTCAGGCGAACACGTCGCCCAGGTGCTCCGCGGACTGCTTCGGGTCCGGCCCGAAGCGGTTCGGGCCGCGCGTGCCGTCGAGCAGCATGAAGACGAACACGGTGATGCCGAGGCCGAAAGCGATCAGCGACATGAGGCCGATGAACAGGCCGCCCGCAACCGCCGTGTCCGGCGCGCCGACGATCACCGCGATCGCGGCGAGCATCAGCAGATAGGGAACGGCGGGGGCGAGGAGCCACCAGCCCGTCCGGTCCGTGTCGTGCAGCCGGCGCACCCCAACGGCGATGGAAGGAATAATGAGGCCCAAAACGACGACGAGGTAGAGCAGCCCGATGATGCCCGCGCCGACGCCCGCCGCCGCGACCGCCGTCGGATCAGTGAGCGCGACCAGCCCGCCGCCGAACAACGCCATCAAGCCTACTAGCCCGACGTAAAGCAGGAACTGGAACAGGATGAACATCCAGTACTCCTTACGGCGCGATCGGCCGCGGAACTCGCCGTAGCGGCGCAGCGGCAGCAGCATGTAGTTCATCTCGTCCTCCCCTCTTGTCAGCTCCGCGGCGCCTGGCGGCGGTAGCTCAGCGCCTCACCGACGTGGACGCGCCTCACGCCGTCCGCGCCGGCCAAGTCGGCGACCGTGCGCGCCACTTTGAGCACGCGGTGGTAACCGCGCGCGGACAAGCGCATCGCCTCCGCCGCCTGGGCGAGCAGCCGGCGGCCGGGCTCGTCGGGCGTCGCGGCGCGATCGAGCACCGCGCCGTAGGCCTCCGCGTTGGTGCGGACGCCATCGTCGGCGTAGCGCGCCGTCTGCACCGCGCGCGCCCGCGCCACCCGCGCCGCGACCTCCACAGACCCCTCGTGGCCGGCGGCAACATCAGGTCGGCGGCGGACACGGGCTGCAAGTCGACGTAAAGGTCGATGCGATCCCGCATTGCTACCTTTTCAAGCTTGGCATCGATCGTCTGCCTCTACCCGCCTTAGCAGACACTTGGGTGTCCGGAAGCAAGTAGGTTTGAATCATTGTCATAGCCAGAGAGTAAAGCTTTTGTGCCATTAAGACTGTACACAAAGGTTTCCAGCCCTGTTCCACAAGTGAATTCTGTCTGATAGCGTATCGTGACATGGTTGCCGCCCGTGCCGTAGCTTGTCCGATAATCTTCTAGCTCACTTGCCTGAATAGGTCCGAGTCTCATATGCACGATAGCTAACGACTGAACAAACCTCGATCTCGACGTTTTATCCTTAAGCTCGGCTGACGCTTCATCGTAAAGCGCAGCAAACTGACCCTCCGCGAATTGCTAGCGAAAACGGGCGATCTCTCGCTCTGTGGTGTTGACCTCTTCGCCGCCTGAGCAAGACAATAGGGTGAGCAGCGTTACACACAGCAAACTTGTCCACCCCTGCTTCATGCTCATGCTCCAATTGGTGCGTAGACGTGCTACTCTCACCGGGGTTTGCCTTCCACCCGTGGCGGACATTCAAGCCTAGAAACGGCGGAAAGGCCCAGCTTCCAACGTCCTGCCGTATGCTGCGGTCGAGCAGCGGCCCCGACACCTTGGCCTGGTAATCCGCCGCGCACTTGGACGCGCGAACAGGCGAGCGCCGGTTCGCCTAGGTGCCCGCAGCGGCACGGGTTCATCGCCGTGACGAGCTGGACTCGGGCGGGGAAGGTGACTCGGGCGTTAGGCCGCGCGACGCTCACCGTGCCCGTCTCCAGCGGCTGCCGGAGCGAGTCGAGCACCGGGCGTTGAAACTGGGGCAGCTCGTCGAGGAACAGCACGCCCAAGTGCGCCAGGCTCACCTCCCCCGGCCGGACGGGCAAGCCGCCGCCGACCAGCGCGGCCATGGAGGCGCTGTGGTGCGGGCTGCGAAACGGGCGGCTGCGGCGGATGCGCCCGCCCTCCAGCTCGCTTGCGACGGAGGCGACCATCGACGGCTCCGTCGCTTCGGCCGCGGTGAGCGGCGGCAGGATGCCGGGGATTGCAGGCGGCAAGCAGCGACTTGCCGGCGCCGGGCAGGCCGCTCATCAGCAGGTTGCCCCCCCCCGCGGCGGCGATCTCCACTGCGCTTGGCTGTCTCCTGCCTCTTCACCTGGGCGAGGTCGGGCCCGCGCTCGGGCGCGTCGGCCTTTGCGCAAGCGGGCGCGGAGAGCACCGCACGACCGTTGAATTGGTTGAGCAAGGACAGGATGTTGCGCGGCGCGAGCAGCTCGATGCCGCTCGCCCAGGCGGCCTCGGCGCCCTGCGCCTGCGGGCAGATCAGCCCCATCCCCCGTTCGCTCGCGTGCATGGCGGCTAGCAAGGTGCCCGGCGACGGCGTGAGCTACCAGTCAAGCCCGAGCTCGCCCACCGCGACGAAGGCGGACAAGGAGTCCGCGGCCACCGCGCCCAGCGCGCAGAGCAGCGCCCGCGCGATCGGCAAGTCGTAGTGCGGGCCTTCCTTGGGCAGGTCGGCGGGCGACAGGTTCACGATCACGCGCTTGGGCGGCATCGCCAAGCCGATGGAGTCGAGCGCGGCGCGCACCCGCTCGCAGGACTCCGCCACAGCCTTACCGAGGAGGCCGACCACGACGAAGGCGGGCAGCCCGGCCGCGATCTGCACCTGCGCTTCGACTGCGCGCGCCTCCAGCCCCAGAAACGCCACCGTGGAGACTTGCGCGACCATCAAGCCCCTTTCCCCACCTTTGTTCCTGAAGCGGCGAACGACGGCTGTCGAGGGGCGGCGCGCGAACCCCGTCCCTTGTCCCGCGCCGGGGCGTCGGCCACATTGACCCGCATGTTGTCGCGTTCCTGGCACGTGATCCGCCGTTTGGAAGCGTGGCGGCTATCGCAACTCGCGCTCGGTATCCTGCTGCTGATCGCCGCGCCGATCGTTGGCGTGCTGCCCGGTCCGGGCGGCCTGGTGCTGTTCGCCGGGGGCATGGCGCTCACCTTGCGCAACAGCCGCTGGGCCCGGCGGCGCTATGTCCGGTTCAAGCGGTGGCAGCCCAAGGCGGGACGTTGGGCCGACTGGGGGATGCGCCGCCCGAGCGCGCGGCGGCGCGAAGCGCTGCGCCGGGCGGGGCGCGATTGACTTGCCCGCCCCTGCGGCGTATCGGGCCGGCCAGCAGGCCGCCGCGTGAAGCGGCGGCCCTTTTTGTTCAGTTATCCTCGGGGATGAGCGATGAAGCGGACCTTCCAGCCGTCGAACCTGGTGCGCAAGCGCCGCCACGGCTTCCGCGCGCGTTCAGCGACGGTGGGCGGCCGCAAGGTGCTGGCGGCCCGCCGGGCGCGCGGCCGCAAGACGCTTTCGGCCTGACCACCCTTACCAAGCGCTCCGACTTCCTCCTCGCTAACCGGGGGCGGCGCGCGGCGATGCCCGGTTTCGTGCTGCTGGTGCGCGGCCGCGAGGACGGCAACGCGGCGATGCGCGTCGGCTTCACCGTAACCAAGAAGATCGGCGGCGCCGTCGTCCGCAACCGAATGAAGCGCCGTTTCCGCGCGCTCGCCCGCGAGCTGCTGCCGGCGGGGGGCGTGCCCGGCGCCGACCATGTGCTGATCGGCCGGGCGGAGGGCGTCGAGCGCGACTTCGGGACGCTCCGCGCGGAGTTCGCCAAGGCGTTGGCGAAGCTGGGCCGCGTCAAGTGATTGCCCGCGCATTGATCGTCCTCGCGCGAGGTTGGCAGCTCGGCCCGTCGCTCGTGCTGCCGCCCAGCTGCCGCTACGCGCCGAGCTGCTCGGCCTACGCGATCGAGGCGTTGCGGGCGCACGGCGCGGCGCGCGGTGGCCTCCTCGCGCTCCGGCGCATCCTGCGCTGCCAGCCGTGGGGCGGCAGCGGTTACGACCCGGTTCCCCAAGGAAAGACCTCCGCGTGAGCGAGCAGCGCAACATCCTCCTCTTCATCGTGCTGTCCGCGCTGATCCTGCTCGGCTGGAACCTGGCTGCCGATCGCTTCCTGCCGACGGCGGGGCCGCAAACGACCAAGGTGGAAGCGGGCCGCCAGGTCGCCTTGCCGCAGCCGGGGGCCGATCCGGCGGCGGACAGCCCGGCCGCACTGCGGAATCGGACGGTGGTGCTCGCCGAAACGCCGCGCGTGGCGATCGCTACCCCGCGCCTGCAGGGCTCAATCAACCTGCGCGGGCCGCGGATCGACGATCTCGTGCTGCTCTCTCACCGCGAGTCGCTGGGGCGCAACGCGCCGCCGATCCGACTGCTCTCGCCCGGCGGCGCGGCCGACGCTTACTTCGCGAGCTTCGGCTGGACGGGAGCGGCTGCGCCGGGCCCCGACACGATCTGGCGCGCGAGCGGGCCGCGGCTGACGCCGGGCACGCCCGTCACCCTGTCCGCCGACAACGGCCGGGGGCAAGTGTTCGAACTGATTCTGTCGGTCGACCCCAACTACATGTTCACCGTCCGCCAGCGCGTGGTGAACCGCGGCGCCGCGCCGGTCGCGGTGCGCCCATTCGGGCTCGTCAGCCGCGCGGGCAAGAGCCGCGACGCCGACAGCTGGACGATCCACGTCGGCCCGTCCGGCGTGTTCAACGGCGCGGTAAACCACAAGGTCGATTACGACACGCTCGACGAAGATGGCGAGGCCCGCTTCGCGAGCACCGGCGGCTGGCTCGGCTTCGGCGACAAGTATTGGCTCACCGCCCTCGTCCCCGACCAGCGCGCGCCGCTCGACGCCGCGTTCCGGCGCGCGGGCGGCGGCGGTTACCAGGCCGACTTCGCCGCGCCCGCCGCTATCGTCGAGCCCGGCCGCGCCTTCGAGCGGGCCGCGCGCTTCTTCGCCGGGGCGAAAGAAGTGTCGGTCCTCAACGCCTATGAGGACGCGGGCATTCCGCTCTTCAGCCGCGCGGTCGATTGGGGCTGGTTCTCCTTCATCGAGCGGCCGATCTTCTCTCTGCTGCGCTTCCTGTTCAGTTCAATCGGCAATTTCGGCCTGGCGATCATGGCGCTTACGCTGATCGTCCGCTTGGCCATGTTCCCGGTGGCCCAGAAGCAGTTCGCCTCCATGGCCGCCATGCGCGTGCTCCAGCCCAAGATGAAGGCGCTGCAGGAGCGCTTCGCCGACGACAAGCCGCGGCTCCAGCAGGAGACGATGAAGCTCTACCAGCAGGAGAAGGTGAATCCGCTCGCCGGCTGCCTTCCCATCCTGATCCAGATCCCGATCTTCTACGCGCTCTACAAGGTGCTCCTGCTCAGCGTGGAGATGCGCCATCAGCCCTTCTTCGGCTGGATCAAGGACCTGTCCGCGCCCGACCCGCTGACGCCGGTGAACCTGTTCGGCCTGCTCGACTTCACCCCGCCGGGCTTCCTGCTCATCGGCGTACTGCCGATCCTGGTGGGCCTGACGAGCTGGCTGAGCTTCAAGCTCAATCCGGCCTCGCCCGATCCGGTGCAGCAGCAGGTGTTCTCCGTCATGCCTTGGCTGTTCATCTTCATCATGGCCCCCTTCGCGGCCGGGCTGCAGCTCTACTGGGTGACCAACAACATTCTGACGATCGCGCAGCAGAGCTGGCTGTACAGCCGCTACCCGGGGATGAAGCAGGCGGTCGCGACGTGAGCGGGCCGGAGGACGAAGAACGCGCGGCGGAGGCGCGGCGCGTCTTCTCCGGCCCGATCCGCTTCCTGCTGTCCGCGCCCGAGCTGAAGTTCCTGCCTTCCGGCGACGCGCCGGAGGTGGCGTTCGCCGGGCGCTCCAACGTCGGCAAGTCGTCGCTCCTCAACGCGCTGACTAACCGCACGAGCCTCGCGCGCACCTCCAACACGCCGGGGCGCACGCAGGAGCTCAACTTCTTCGAGGTCGGCGAGCCCACCCGCTTCCGCCTCGTCGACATGCCCGGCTACGGCTTCGCCGAGGCCCCGCGCGACCTGGTCAACCGCTGGCGCCGGCTGGTGAACGACTATCTCCGCGGCCGGCAGGCGCTGCAGCGTGCGCTCGTTCTCATCGACAGCCGCCACGGTCTGAAGGATGTCGACCGCGAGGTCATGGGCATGCTGAACGACGCGGCGGTCAACTACCACCTGGTGCTCACCAAGACTGACAAGGTGAAAGCGAGCGAGCTCGACGCCGTGCTCGAGCGCACGCGCGCGGAGGCCGCGCGCAACTCGGCGGCGCACCCGCGCATTCTCCATACGTCGTCCGCCAAGGGGGGCGGGATCGAGGAACTGCGGGAAGCGGTGCTCGACGCCGTGGGGAAGAACTGATGCTCAAGCTCATCATCGGCAACAAAGCCTACAGCAGCTGGTCGATGCGCGGCTGGCTCGCGGCCAAGCAGTCGGGACTGCCGTTCGAGGAGATCGTCGTCCCGCTCTACGATGAGGAATGGGACAAGAAGCGCGCCGGCGACGAATTCGCCCCGTCCTCCGGCAAGGTGCCGCTGCTGTGGGACAGCGACGTCGTCGTTTGGGATAGCCTGGCGATCATCGAATGGCTCGCCGACCGCACCGATCGCTCGCGCTTCTGGCCGCGCGACGACGCGGCGCGGGGCATGGCACGCTCCATGGCGGCCGAGATGCACTCGAGCTACGCCAACCTGCGGCGCGAGCACGCGATGAACATCCGCCGTACCTTCCCGTCGAAGCCCCTAGCGCCCGAAGTGCTGGTGGAGGTGAAGCGCATCCTGGAGCTGTGGGCGGAGGCCCGCGCGCGCTTCGGCGGCGCTGGCCCCTACCTGTTCGGCGACTTCGGCGCGGCGGACATCATGTTCGCGCCGGTGGTGACGCGCTTCGTTACTTATCAGATCCCCGTGCCGCGCTTCGCCGCGAGCTACATGGAGGCGGTTCTCAACAACATCTTCGTCCACGAGTGGATCGCCGCCGCCCAGGAAGAGCCCTGGGTGATCGAAAAGTACGAAACGGCCGCGGCGGAAGCCTAGAAGGCTGACCCGTCCTTCCGCCGGAATCCCGTGCCCGCGAACAGGTGCATATCGACGTCCGGGTAGTAGCAGTCGGTCGCCGCCGGGCGGCCCACCGCGACGAAGGTGCAGGGCGCGGCCGACTCGTTGATCAGTACGTGGCCGTTGCCGTCGCCCTTGGGGAAGGCGGCGCAATCGCCCGCGCGCATAAGTGTGCGGCCGGCGTCGTCGACCAGCACCGCCTCGCCGCTCAGCATCGCGACGAACTCGTCCTCGCCCTCATGCCAGTGGCGCTGGCTCGACCAGGCGCCAGACTCCAGCGTGACGTGCGAGACGCCGAACTCGGTGAGCCCGCCCGCGGGGCCCAGGCGGCGGTACCAGCGGCCCTGCACGGGCGCGGCATGCTCGGGCGGATAGCCGGTGGCGTTGGTGGGCGGCAGGGCGTTCAGATCGAGCTTGGGCATGGCGCGGGTCCCCCGTCGTGCTAGGCGGCGAAGCCATGACGAGCGCGCCCGATCCTGTCGAGTTGGCCGAGTGGCTGCTCGCCGTGCCGAGCGTCACGCCGGCGCGGCAGGACATCATGGCGGCGCTGGAAGCCATGCTGCTCCCGCTCGGCTTCGAGGTTCATCGCCTCGACTCTGGCGGGCCGCCGCACGGGCCGGTGGCCAACCTGTTCGCGACGCGCGGCGACCCAGCCGAAGGGCCGCACCTCGCTTTCGCCGGGCACCTCGACGTCGTGCCGCCGGGGCCGGGCTGGACGGGCGACCCCTTCGCGCCGCGCCATAGCGGCGAGCTGCTGGTCGGGCGCGGCGCGGTGGACATGAAGGGCGCGGTCGCCGCTTTCGTCGCCGCGTGCGGAGCAGTCGATCAGCCGCGCGGACGGGTGAGCCTGATCGTCACCGGCGACGAGGAAGGCCCCGCCGTCCACGGCACGATCGCGCTGATTGCTTGGATGCGCGAGCGCGGCATCCGGCCCGACATGATCCTCGTCGGCGAGCCGACTTCGGTTGCCCGGCTCGGGGACACGGTGAAGATCGGCCGGCGCGGCTCGGTGAACATGGGCGTCGACGTGCCCGGCACGCAGGGCCACGTCGCCTACCCGCACCTGGCCGACAATCCCCTGCCCCGCGCCGCGCGGATCATGACCGCCTTATCCGAGCTCCGCCTCGACGACGGGACCGAGTGGTTCCAGCCGTCGAACCTGGAGGTGACGAACGTCGAGGTCGGCAACTACGCGCACAACGTCATCCCGGGCGTGGCCTCGCTTCGCCTCAACATCCGCTTCAACGACCGCCACCGGGGCGCCGACCTGATCGAGCGGGTGCGGGAGGTCGTCCGGAGCGTCGACCCGCGCGCGACGGTGGTGGGCAGCGTGTCTGGCGAGGCGTTCGTCACCCCGCCCGGCCCCTTGTCGGCGCTGGTGGCGGACGCGATCCGCGCGGAAACGGGGCTGGAGCCCGACTTGTCCACCACGGGAGGCACGTCGGACGCGCGCTTCCTGTCGGCGGTCGCCCCCACCGTCGAGTTCGGCCTTCGCAATGCCACGATGCACAAGGTGGACGAAGCAGTCGCGATCGGTGACCTGCGCGCGCTGGCGCGCATCTACGCGCGGGTGATTGGGGCAGCGCTGGCCTAGGGCCGCGCCCGTCGCAGCACCACGTACAGCGCCCCCGCCCCGCCGTGGCGCTGGTGCGCGCGGCGCACGGCGGCGATGCGGCCGGCGTGGGGCGACAGCGTGAGCCAGTCGCCGATCGCCGCCCGGATCAACCCGCGCCGATATGGCGCTTCGCGCTCGCGCGGCGGGCGACCGGTGATCACGAGCAGCACGCGCGCGCCGCGCGCGACGGCTTGCGCCAGCGCGGCGTCGAGGACGCCATGCGCTTGGGCCACGCCATAGCCGTGCAGGTCCACCGTCATCTCCGGCGCGACGAGCCCGCGCGACAGGCGACGGTCCCAAGTGCCATCGAGCGTATCGCCCGGGCCGGCGCGCCCGGGCGGGGCGGGCCTCGCGACGGGAGCGGGCGGGCGGGCGACGACAGACCGGCGGCGCGGCCCCACCGATTCAGCCGCGGCCTCTTCCGTCTCCGCAGGCACGTAGCGCCGTACGCTCGCCGCCACCTTGGCCCATAACGCGCGCTCTTCAGCGCTGAGCCGGCGCTCCGCCATCGCGGCTCCCCGCCCGCAGCCGCTTGAAGCTCGCCTTCGGCAGTAGCAGCAACGCGGTCCCCGACGCGCTCAGCCCGCCGGAAATTGCCGCTGCTTCCTCGCCCGCGCCCCAGAAGGTGTCGAAGCGATTAGCCCCCTTGATCGCCCCTCCGGTGTCCTGCGCGACCCACAGCCCGTCCGCCCGGTCATCGGCCAGATCGAGCACCACAGGCGCGCCGAGCGGCACGAAGGCTGGGTCTGCCGCCACGCTGGCCCGCGGGGTGACCGGCCTGCCCAGCGCGCCGAGCGGACCGGGGCCGGTCAGTTCGCGGAAGAACACCCAGCTCGCATTCTCGTTCATCACCGAAGCGCCGCCGTCCGGCTGGGAACGGAGGTGGGCGATGATATTGGCCATGGTGGCCTGGCCGGGCGCGAACACGCCGCGCTCGCGCAGCACTCGGCCGATCGCGGTGTAGTCGCGCCCGTTCTGGCCGTCGTAGCCGATGCGCATCACGGACCCGTCGGGCATCAGCAGCCGCCCGCTGCCCTGGATCTGGAGGAAGAAGAGCTCGATGGGATCCGCCGCCCAGGCGAGCTCCAGCCCCTTGCCCGCCAGCGCGCCGCCGACGATCGCCGCCCGATCGTGGTAGGGCTGGAGCTGCCCGTCGACCACCAGCCCCCGCCGCTTGCGCGCCTTGCCCGTCGCGGGATCGACCACGTCGGCCTCCACCAGGTCGGGCGGGCGACGGTAGACCGGCGCTTCGTAGCCCGGCGCGCGGACGCGCGAGGCCCTGATCTGCGGCTCGTAATAGCCGGTGGCGAAGGTTTGCCCGCTACCCACCCGCGCGGCGCGGAAGTGGCGCAGGAAAAAGCGTCGCGCCTGCGCGTCGGGCCAGATCTCGGCAGCGGCGCAGGCGGCGTCCCAATCGCCTTTAAGCGTCAGCCCGGACGCGTCCTCGCGCGTCCGCAGCGACGGGCAGCTGATCCGGAAGGCGCGCAGCGCCGGGGCCGCGTCGGCCGGGAGCAACCGTTTCAGCCCCGGGCCGGGCGCGACGCCCGCCTGGACGGCGGTGGCTGGTTCGGCGGGGGTGGCCGCGACGGGTGGCGGCGCGACCCGCTGCGCGCAGGCGGCGAGCAGCAGCGCCGCGGCCAGCCCGGCCGCGCGAGGGATTAAGTTCACGCCGCTTCGTCGGTTTCGACCAAGATCCAGTTCGGGTCGCGGCTGCCGAGGTCGCGCTGGAACGTCCAAACATCGTGCGTCGTCACCGCGTCGCTCAGCGAACCCGCTACCGCCGCGCCGTCGCGGTCGCGCGTGACGGCGGCGACGTCGGCGTCGAAGCCTACGGTGACGCGGGCCGCGCGCCCTTCGAGCAGCGCGTCCTTGATCACCGCCTTGTTGACGGCGATCAGCCGGTTGTCGAGCCGGTGGCCCTCGGCCTCGCGCGCGACGACCGCCTCGGCGAACGCTTCGCGCACATGCGCGTCGGTGTAGGGCGCGAGCGCGTCAATGTCGCCGCGCCAGTAGGACTCGAGGATCAACCGGTACGCGCCCTGCGCGCCGTCGAGGAAGCGCGCCACGTCGAACTGCGGATCGGCGGCGAGGATAGCGCGTACGCCGCCTTCTGCCCGCTCCTCGTACACATGCTCGCTCGGGGTCGGCCGCTCGGGCGCGACGTCGGCCGCGGGGGGCGCGCGACGCTCGGCGATCGCCGGGGTCTCCGCCGGGCGCGCCACGGGCTGCTGTTCGTGCCCGCCGCGCTGGCCGAGCACGCTGTAAAGCCGCAGCCCGACGAACACGGCGATCATGGCCAGGATGACGATAGTCGGTGTCACCAGAAACTCCCGGGCTGCACTGGCCTTGATAGATAGGCCCAACGCCCGCCCGTTTCAAACGGCGCGGCCGCCGCGCGGCATTGCGCGGCTCCGGACCCGCTGCTACCCGCGCCGCGACCTCGCGCGGCGGCCTTCCAGCCTCTCGCGCCCAGCCCGATCGAGGACCTCTCCCATGGCCGACGACAACGGTTTCGTGACTACCAGCAGCGGCGGCGCCGACGACCAGCCGCAGGTCGGCATCATCTCGCAGTATATAAAGGACCTGTCGTTCGAGAATCCGAACGCGCCCGCCGTGTACCAGTGGCAGCAGCAGCCCAAGGTCGACGTCAATTTCAACATCAACGCCCAGCGGCTCGGCGACGAGGTGCACGAGGTGGCGATCCGCGTGGAGGTGTCGGCCAAGGTCGAGGAGCAGACCGCCTTTCTGATCGATCTGACCTACGCCGGGCTGTTCGGCCTGCGCAACGTGCCGCCCGAGCAGCTCCAGCCCTTCCTGCTGGCCGAAGCGCCGCGCCTCCTCTTCCCGTTCGCCCGGCGCATCGTCGCGGACGCGGCGCAGGACGGCGGCTTTCCGCCGCTTATGCTGGAGCCGATCGACTTCACCGCGCTCTACATGCAGCAGGCCGCCGCGGCGCAGGGCGGGAACCCGCAACTCGGCCACGCCTAACCCGGGCCGGGTCGCCTAACCCATGAACCTCTACAAGGCGATTGGTGCTATCGGCGGGCTGACCATGGTCAGCCGTGTGCTCGGCTTCGTGCGCGAGGTGGTGGTCGCGCGCGTGCTGGGCGCCAGCGCCGCGGCCGACGTGTTCACCCTCGCCTTCCTGATCCCCAACCTGTTCCGACGTTTGTTTGGCGAGGGCGCCTTCTCCTCCGGCTTTGTGCCACTCTTTGCGCAACGGCTGAACGAGGACGCCGACGGCGCGGCCGCGCGGCGCTTTGCGGAAGAGGTGCTGGCGGTGTTCCTGCCGCTGCTCGCGGCAGTCACCGCGCTGTTCGTGGTGGCCATGCCGCTTTTGATCGCGCTGATCGTGCCGGATGACTGGGGGGTCGGGACCGAGAAGACGGCGTTCGCGGTGGCGATGACACGCGTCACCATGCCCTACCTCGTACTGATCTGCCTCGTGTCGCTCGTCTCCGGCGTGCTGAACTCCGTGGGCCGCTTCGCCGCCGCGGCCTTCGCGCCGGCCCTGCTCAACGTCGCGCTTGTCGCCGCGCTGCTGCTTGTGCCGGTCGGCGGAGCGGCCACGGTGAGGGCGATGTGCTGGGCGGTGCTCGCGGGCGGCGTGGCGCAGCTCGTGCTCTGCTGGGCGAGCATGGTGCGCGCTGGCGTGCCGATAAAGTTGCGCCGGCCGCGGCTCACGCCGGGGGTGCGCGAACTGTTCTTCCTCGTCCTGCCCGCGACTCTCGCAGGTGGCACCTACTACATCAGCCAGTTCTTCTACGCTTATTTTGCGACGCGGCTGCCCGACGGCTCGCTCCTGATCCTCGGTCAGGCCGACCGGCTGAATCAGTTGCCCCTTGCCATCATCGGCTCCGCGCTCGGGGTCGCGATCCTGCCTTCCGTGAGCCGCGCCGTCGGCCGCGGCGACGAGGTGGAGGCGACGGACGTCACGGCGCGCGCGATCGAGCTCGGCATGCTGCTCACCATCCCCGCCACCGTCGCGCTCGCCGTCGCCGCCGGGCCGATCGCTGGCGCGCTGTTCGAGGGCGGGCGCTTCACCGCGGCGGACGCGGGGTTGACGGGCGCAGTGCTCGCTACCCTCGTGCTGGGCCTGCCCGCCTACGTCCTCATCAAGGTGCTCACCCCCGGCTTCTACGCACGGCGCGATGTGCGGACGCCGGTGGTGGTCGCGGTAGGGACGCTGCTCGCCGGGGTGGCGCTGAACTTCGTCCTCGTGCCGCGGCTGGGCATCGTCGCCCTGCCGCTCTCCACGGCGCTCGCGGCTTGGACCAATTGCCTGATCCTCGCCGCGCTGCTCCGTGCGCGCGGCCATTTCCGCCTGCCCTCTTGGCTCACCTCCCGCCTCCTCCGCCAGCTGCTCGCGGGCGCGGCGATGGGCGCGGCGCTGTGGGCGGTGCGCGAGGCGCTGGAGAGCCGCTTCGTCGGGTCAACGGGCGAGCGGCTGCTGTCGGTCGGCGCGCTGGTCGCGGTCGGCGCCTTGGTCTATTTCGCGGTCGCCTGGGCGATCGGCGGGGTCAACCGCGACGATCTCCTCGTCCTGCTCCGCCGCAAGAAGGCCACCGCCGCATGAGCGCGCAGCGCATCGTTTCGGGCATCCAGCCAACCGGCGACCTCCACCTCGGCAACTACCTCGGCGCGATCCGGCGCTGGGTGCGGATGCAGGACGCGCTGCCGCCCGGCGGCTCCGCCTTCTACTTCCTCGCCGACCTGCACGCGATCACTGTCCAAAACGACCCCGCGAAGCTGCGCGGGGCGGTGCGCGAGATGGCGGCGACGCTGATCGCCGCGGGCATCGACCCTACCCGGAGCACTTTGTTCAACCAGGCGCGCATCCCTGCCCACGCCGAGCTCGGCTGGCTGCTGAACTGCACTGCGCGCATGGGCTGGCTGAACCGGATGACGCAGTTCAAGGAGAAGTCGGGCAAGGACCGCGAGGGCGCGTCCGTGGGACTATTCGCCTACCCGGTGCTACAGGCCGCCGACGTGCTGCTCTACCAGGCGACGCACGTGCCGGTGGGCGAGGACCAGAAGCAGCACCTGGAGCTCGCGCGCGACATCGCTGCCAAGTTCAACAACGACTTCGGCGAGGAGGTCTTCACCCTGCCCGAACCGCTGGTGAGCGAAGAAGCGCCGCGCGTCATGTCGCTCCGCGACGGCTCGGCCAAGATGTCAAAGTCGGACCCGTCCGACATGAGCCGGGTGAATCTGACCGACGATCCGGACGCGATCGCGCAGAAGTTTCGCAAGGCGCGCACCGACGCGCCGCCGCTGCCCGATGACCCGGCGCTGCTCGAGGACCGCCCGGAGGCGCGCAACCTGGTACGCCTCTACGCGGCGCTGGAGGACGGCTCGGCCAGCGACGTGCTCGCCCGCTTCGCCGGCCAGGGCTTCGGCGTATTCAAGCCAGCGCTCGCCGAACTGACGATCGAAACGCTGCGACCTATCAGGGCGCGGTTACAGACGCTGCTCGCCGATCCGGGCGAGATCGATCGGCAACTGCGGGACGGGGCGGAGCGCGCCGCGGCGGCGGCGGAACCGACGCTGAACCGCGCCTACCAAGTGCTCGGGCTGCACCGCCGCTGATCGCGCTTCAGCCACCGTTCACCCTTTGTTGCTTACGGAACGCGACCTGCAGTCAACGCATTTACAGCGTTCCCGTGAGGATCATGACCATGCCTCGTTTCAAGACCTTGGCCCTAGCGGTCGCGCCCGCTCTGCTCGGCCTGAGCGCCTGCGCCACGCCCGGCTTCCGCGCCGACGTGTCGCGCTTCCAGCAGCTGCCCGCGCCGCAGGGTCAGACCTTCGTCGTCCAGTCTGCTGACCCGCGCGAGCGCGGCGGGCTCGAGTTCTCGCGATATGCCGCCCTGGTAGCTGAGAAGCTGACGCAGCAGGGCTACCGCCCGGCGACGAACGCCGGCGGCGCCGACCTCGTCGTCTTCCTCGAATACGGGGTGGATAACGGACGCGAGGTCGCCGTGCGCCGGCCGGGCGTCGGCGTGTCGCCCTTCGGGTACGGCGGCTTGTACCGGCCCTTCTACGGCTACGGCGGCGGCCTGTACGGGCGCGGCTTCTACGGCCGGCCGGGCGGATTCTACCGGCCGGGGCGGCTGGGCTTCTACTATGGCTGGGACGACCCGTTCTGGTACTCGCCGTTCGGCTACGGCTACGACGACGTCCGCGAGGTGACCGTGTACGAGAGCTTCCTCGACATGGACATCAAGACCGCCGACGGCCGCTCGGTGTTCGAAGGCAAGGCGGAGGCGCGTTCGCGCACCGATGACCTGCCGGAGCTCGTGCCCAACTTGGTCGAGGCGATGTTCAAGGACTTCCCCGGTCGATCGGGCGAGTCGGTGAAGATCACGGTCCCGCCCGCGCCCAGGCGCGACCGCTAAGCAACGTCGTTTCGGGAAAGGCCGTCGCTCCCGGCCGGGAGCGGCGGCTTTTCTGCGTGCTCAGTCGGCGAGCCCGTAACCCCTGATCTCCGCGATGCGGGCGCGGTACGACTCGGCAACGCAAGCCTCGCCGCCGCAGCGGTCGCGCGCGCGCAGGAAGGCTTCGCGGCTGCGGCGGAGCTCGGCCTTGGTCGCCGGGTCGGCCGCGGCGACCGTGGCGTAGTAGGTGGACGCCATGCGCCGGTCGAGCGAGGCGAGATCGGGCGAGCCGCACACCATCCGCTCGCCCCGCGTCCGCGCGTAGCGGCAGTTGAAGCTCGGTAGCGCGGACGCCGCGCGCGCCGGGAGAGCCTCGGGACGGCGGACGGGCGCTTCGGCGCGGCGCGCGGGCGGCTCGGCTGGGAACGTTGGCGCTTGGGCACGGCGGGTCGAGGGGTCGACCGCCGGGGCCGGACGCGGCGGGGCTGCCGGAGGCGGGGTCGGCGCGGCGGAAGGAACGGGCGCGGGTTCCGGCGCGATCGGCGCCGGCGCAGCCGCGAAGTCGGCTTCGGCCGTGCGGATCTCCTCGGTGCGCGCGCTCGCGGCCGGTGCCGCGGCGGGCGCTCCCCCGCGCTGCGATAGTTCAAAGGCGGCGAGCCGGTACACGATCGGCTCCGCGCCCGTCATCTGGTAAATCATGCCGCTCTCGTCGGCGGCGGACTGTGCGGCGTACTCGACCTCGGCCGACAAGCGTCGGCGGCCGCCGAAGGCGCGCTCGGTCCCTGGCGGCAGCTCGAGCACCATACGCCCGCGGCAGGCGGTGACGTTCAGCTCCTCGTCGCGGCTGAGCACGACGGGTTCCTCCATGCGCAGCACCGCGACGCTCGCCAACCGGTCGAGCAGCGGCGACTGCGCGTTGTGCACCTCGCGCGCTTCCTCGAAGGCGAGGTCCTTGAGGCGCTGATAGGTGGTCTCGCTGGCGCAGGCGCGCGCGACGCGCTTGGCGAGCGCCTCCTTGCGCTCGGCGGCTTCCTCCTTCGCCGCGGGCTGGTTGGGCTTCAGCCAACCGCAGGCCGGGAGCGAGGCAGCGAGGAGCAGCGGCAGGAGCGCACGGTAGCGGGCGGACGACATGGTCCTTCTACGAACGGGCCCGCGCGCCCGTTCCCGCCCCGCTCAGTCCTCCAGCTGCCGGGTGAGCAGCGCGAGGTCGGCGTCGAGCTCCGCGTCGGCGGCGCGCAGCTTCTCGATCGTCTTCACGGCGTGGATCACCGTGGTGTGGTCGCGCCCGCCGAACTTGCGGCCGATCTCCGGGAGCGAGCGCGGCGTGAGCTGCTTGGCGAGGTACATCGCCACTTGGCGCGGCCGCGCCACCTCGCGCGCGCGGCGCGCCGACGTCATTTCCGCCTTGCGGATGCGGTAATGGTCGGAGACCCGGGTCTGGATGTCGTCGATAGAGATCTTGCGCTGATTGGAGCGCAGCAGGTTTGCCAGCACTTCGCCCGCGAAGTCGACGTCGATGGGCCGATCGCGCATGGTCGCGTATGCGGCAATGCGGTTGAGCGCGCCTTCGAGCTCGCGGACGTTCGACGAGATCCGCTTGGCGAGGAACAGCACCACGTCGGGCGGCACGTCCACGCCCGGCATCTGCTCCAGCTTGCGCTCGATGATGGAAATGCGGAGCTCCAAGTCGGCGGCGTTGACGTCCGCCACCAATCCCCAGGACAGGCGCGACAGGATGCGCGGCTCGATCCCGTCGAGGTCCTGCGGCGCGCGGTCGGAGGTGATCGCGAGCCGGCGCCCCGCCACGATGATCTCGTTCATCGTGTGGAAGAACTCTTCCTGCGTCGATTCTTTGCCCGCGATGAACTGGACGTCGTCGACGAGGAGGAGGTCGGCGGCGCGCAGCCGGCGCTTGAAGCCGAGGGTATCGTTTTCCTTCAAGGCGCCGATGAAATCGACCATGAAGCGTTCGGCCGACATGTAGAGGACGTTGGCCCCCGGCTGCCGCTCCATCAGCGTTTGAGCGAGCGCGTGGAGCAGGTGCGTCTTGCCGCGCCCGGTGGCGCCGTGGATAAAAAGCGGGTTGAAGGTCAGCCGGTCGGCGGTGGCGAGCGTGCGGGCGGCGTTGAAAGCGACCTCGTTTGCCTTGCCGACGACAAAGGTCTCGAACCGGTAACGCGGGTCGAAGCCGCTCGGCGCGGGCGCTTCGGCGAGCCCGGGCGCGGCGGGCTCGGCCGGGAACGCGACCGGTTCGGGCATATCGAACAAGGGTGGCCGGTCGGCGTCGGCGGCGCCGATCACCACCTCGCGCACGCCCGGCAACACGGACGCCCAGGCGAGCCTAAGCCGGTCGGCGAAGTGCGACTGCACCCAATCGGCCATGAACTGCGACGGAAGCGACAGGCGGACGGTGCCCGCCTCCGGATCGAATGACTCGAGCGCGATGGGTTTCAGCCAGCCGTCGAACAGCCGCGCGCCGTGGTCGCGCTTAAGGCCCGAGCGGATGTGCGCCCAAGCCGCGAGCAGGGGATCGTCGTCCCCGCTGATGGTCCTCGCCGCGACGTTCAAGCCAGTTCCCCTCATCTGCCCGGTCCGTCCCCGACCGGCGTTCGGCCCCCGCCGTGCTGTTGGGAGGGGGCGAACCCCGATCCGACGAGCATCCTAGGCAGCGGCTAAAGAACCGTTCAACAGCCCGGCCCGAGTCGCGGCGGAGTCGGGTCCGAAATAAACAGCTTGACGGCGGACTCCCGCGATTCCCGCTTGGAACAGCGGAAAACGGCCGATTTCTGCACAGTCAAGGCCGGCGTCGCGGGGCGGCGCGAGTCGAGCGAGGCGCGCGGGCAACAGGCATGAAAAAACCCGCCGGCGAGAACCGGCGGGTCCTGAACGCAGACGCTGGCGCGCGACTCAGCCGAGCGCGACGACGCGCTTGTTGAGCCGCGAGAAGCGGCGCGCGGCGGTGTTCTTGTGCAGCACGCCCTTGGCGACCCCGCGCTGCAGCTCCGGCTGCACTCGGGCGAGCGCAACCTGCGCATCCTCGCGCGAGCCCGACTCGATCGCACTCTCCACCTGCTTGAGGAAGGTGCGGATGCGGCTCACGCGATCGCGGTTGATGATCGTGCGCTGCGCGTTGCGGCGGATGCGCTTCTTGGCTTGCGGCGTATTCGCCATCGTCGACCCTCGAGCAAAAGGTTTAGGGCGCGGAATGCAGAGCATCGCGCCGAACGCGCGGGCTCTACGCGAGCGCCCTTCCCTGGTCAACGCTCAACCTGGCCGCCGACTCGAGCACGGTCACCGCTGGCATCGCCCGCAGTAGAAGGTGGAGCGCCCGCCTTCCACCCGCCGCTTCACCGTCGCCCCGCAGCCGCAGCGCTCGCCCTCGCGGCCGTACACGCGGAAGCTGTTCGCAAAATAACCGAGGTCGCCGTCCGGGTGCTGGAAATCGCGAAGCGTGGTGCCCCCGGCGGCGATGCTCTCCTCCAGCACCTTGCGGACAGCGACCACGAGCCGCTCCAACCGCCCTTCGGCGATGCCACCGCCCATGCGGCCGGGGGCGATGCCGGAACGGTGGAGCGCCTCGCAAACGTAAATGTTGCCCAGGCCCGCGACGATGCGCTGGTCGAGGAGCAGCGTCTTGATCCCGCCCGTGCGGCCGGCGAGCGCGCGACGGAGGTGGGCGGCAGTGAGATCGGGACCGAGCGGTTCGGGGCCGAGCGCGGCCAACGGCGCGTAAGTCGGCAGCGCGTCGTCGTCGACCATGTCCACCGAGCCGAAGCGGCGGTGGTCGTTGAGGAACAGGCGGCGGCCCTCGTCGGTGCGGAGCATGAAGTGGTCGTGCTTGTCGTCCGCCGCGGGGTCAACGCGCCACTTGCCCGTCATCCCGAGGTGGAAGACGAGCGTGCCGCGGTCGGTGTGGACGAGGCCGTACTTGGCCCGCCGTCCTAGGCCCGTGACGCGCGCGCCGGTCAGCCGCTGGCGCAGATCGGGCGGGAACGGGAAGCGCAGCCGCTCGCGGCGGACCTCGACCTCGGCGATCGTGCGGCCTTCGAGCACGGGCCGGAGGCCGCGCACGGTGGTTTCGACTTCGGGCAGTTCGGGCAAGGGCGGCACTCGCAAATGGGCGCGCTCCCCTGCTAGGGGCGGCGCATGGACAAGGTGTCGTTCGGATATGAGGACGTCGCGCCCGCGGAGAAGACCGCGCGGGTGATGCAGGTCTTCGAGCGCGTTGCGTCGCGCTACGACCTGATGAACGACCTGATGTCCGGCGGCATGCACCGGCTGTGGAAGGACCGCTTCGTGCGCCTCGTGAACCCGCGGCCGGGCGAGCGGGTGCTCGACATGGCGGGAGGCACGGGCGACGTCGCGTTCCGGATGCTGCGCGCGGGCGCGCGGGTGACGGTGGCGGACATTAATCCAGCGATGCTTGAGGTCGGCCGCAAGCGCGCGGCGGAGCGGGGGCTGGCGGACGCGGACCTGCAATGGGCGGAAGAGAACGCGGAGAAGCTGAGCTTCGCCGACGTTAGCTTCGACGCCTACACCATCGCCTTCGGCATCCGGAACGTGACGGACGTGCCTGCCGCGCTGCGCGAGGCGCATCGCGTACTGAAGCGCGGCGGGCGATTCTTCTGCTTGGAGTTCTCCACGACGGAGTGGCCGGGCTTCGCGGAGGCCTACGACGCCTACTCGCACCGCGTGGTGCCCAAGATCGGCGGCGTGGTGGCGGGGGACCGCGACAGCTACCGTTACCTGATCGAGTCCATCCGCCGCTTCCCCGACATGGCCGGGTTCAGGGCCTTGGTGGCGGAAGCGGGGTTCGCGCAGGCCAAGGTGCGGCCGATCCTGGGCGGTCTGGTGGCAATCCACTCCGGCTGGAAGATTTGACGAGCGTCGCCACCCACGTCCCGCGGCTGCTCGGCTGGGGGCGCACGCTGGCCCGGCACGGGGCGCTCCTGCCGTTCGAGCGGGACGCGCGCACCCCCGCATTCGGCCGGCGGCTGTTCCGGCTCGCGCGGGTCGGGCTGCGGCAGCCGGCGAGGCCGGACTTCGCCGGCGCGCTGATGGCGATCGGCCCGGCGGCGGTGAAGCTCGGGCAGGCGCTCGGCACGCGGCCGGACCTCGTCGGCGAGGAGGTCGCGAGCGACCTGCGCCGGTTGCAGGACCGGTTGCCGCCCGCCCCCTTTCCGCTCATCCGCCGCACGATCGAGGAGGAACTGCGCGCGCCGCTCGATCGGCTGTTCGCGCGCTTCGATCCCGAGCCGGTGGGCGCGGCGTCCATCGCGCAGGTGCATCGGGCGACGACGCCGGAGGGCCGCGAGGTCGCGGTGAAGGTATTGCGGCCGGGGATCGAGCGAACCTTCGCGCAGGCGATCGAGACTTACGAGTGGGGCGCGGCGCACCTCGAGGGGTTCGGGCCGGAGGCGGCGCGGCTGCGGCCCCGCCACGTCATCGCCAATTTCAAGGTCTGGACAGGGCGTGAACTCGACTTGCGGCGGGAAGCGTCCTCCGCGTCCGAACTGGCGGACGGGAGCGCGGCGGGCGAGGACTTCGTGGTGCCCGGGATCGACTGGGACCGCACCGCACGGCGCGTACTCTGCACCGACTGGGTGGACGGGATCAAGCTCACCGACCGCGCCGCGGTGCTGGCGGCGGGGCACGACCCGCGCGCGCTGGCGACCGTGCTGGTGCGGAGCTTTCTACGGATGGCGGTGGTCGACGGCTATTTCCACGCGGACCTGCACCAAGGGAACCTGTTCGCGTTGTCGGGCGACCGCCTCGCCGCCGTGGACTTCGGCATCATGGGACGGATCAACCGGCAGGCGCGGCTGTGGCTGGCGGAAATCCTGTACGGGCTGATCAGCGGCGATTATCGCCGGGTGGCGGAGATCCACTTCGAAGCGCAGTATGTGCCGTCCCACCACAGCCCGGAGGAGTTCGCCACCGCGCTGCGCAGCGTTGGCGAGCCCATCCGCGGGCTGCCGGTCGGCGAGATCAGCGTCGGCCATATGCTCGAAGGGCTCTTCGCGATCACGCGCGACTTCGAGATGCCGGTGCAGCCGCACTTGCTGCTGCTGCAGAAGACAATGGTGATGATGGAGGGCGTCGCGACCTCGCTCGATCCGGCGGTCAATATGTGGGAGGTGGCCGAACCGCTGCTGCGCGGCTGGCTGCGCGACGAGCTGGGGCCGGAGGCGAAGATCGCGAACGCGCTGCGGCGCGACCTCGGCACCTTGGCGCGCTTGCCCGAGCTCATCCGGCGCGTGGAGAAGCGTTACCTGCCGCCGTCTGGCGCCGCCCCCGTCGGGCCGCCGCTGCCGGTGGTTGCGACGGTCAAGCTGCCGCGCGTCGCGACCTACGCGGCGGCGCTCGCGATCGGCGCGGCGGCTGGGGCGGGCTCAATGGCGGCGTTCGGCGGATGAGGGGCAAGCGCGTCCTCCTGATCGTCGGCGGGGGCATCGCCGCCTACAAATCTTGCGAGCTGATCCGCGAGTTGCGGCGGAACGGCTGCGCCGTGCGCTGCGTGCTGACGGCGGGGGGGGCGCAGTTCGTAACGCCCATGCTGCTCGCGGCGCTCAGCGAGCACCCCGTCCACACCAGCCTCTGGGACCTGAAGGACGAGGCGGAGATGGGGCACATCCAGCTCAGCCGCGAGGCGGACCTGCTGGTCGTCTGCCCGGCTTCGGCCGACCTGCTGGCGCGCATGGCGACGGGCAAGGCGGACGATCTGGCCGCCACCGTGCTGCTGGCGACGGACAAGCCGGTGCTCGCCGTTCCTGCGATGAACGTGCGCATGTGGCTGCATCCGGCGACGAAGCGCAACGTGGCGCAGCTGCGCGCGGACGGGGTGGAGGTGCTGGAGCCCGACGAGGGGCCGATGGCTTGCGGCGAGTTCGGGCCGGGGCGGCTGCCGGAGATGGAGCGGATCGTGGCGGCGGTGCGGGACCGGCTGGGGCGGTCACAGTTCCAGGCCCAGAACACCGTTCGGGCTGAGCCTGTCGAAGCCCTCCCTTCTTCCGGCGATGGAAAAGACGGGAGCCCTTCGACAAGCTCAGGGCGAACGGGGGTGAGTGGGACGGGTGATAATTCGCTCGCCGGCCGCCACGTCCTCGTCACCGCCGGCCCCACCCACGAGCCGATCGACCCGGTTCGCTACATCGCCAACCGGTCGTCGGGGAAGCAGGGCTTTGCAATTGCCGGGGCACTCGCCGCACTCGGCGCGCGGGTGACGCTGGTGGCGGGGCCGGTAGCGTTGCCGACGCCGCCCGGCGAGGTGCGGCGGGTGGACGTGGAGACGGCGCGGGAGATGGCGGCGGCGGTGGACGCCGCCTTGCCGGCGGACGCGGCGGTGCTGGTGGCGGCGGTGGCCGACTGGCGGGCGGAAGCGTCAGCGGCGAAGATCAAGAAGCGGGCGGGCGGGCCGCCGCCGGCGCTGAGCCTGACGGAGAACCCGGACATCCTGGCCGGCCTCGCCGGCTCGCCCGACCGTCCCCGCCTGCTGGTCGGCTTCGCGGCGGAAACGGAGGAGGTAATCGAGCATGCCGTGGCCAAGCGGGCGCGGAAGGGGTGCGACTGGATCATCGCCAACGACGTGTCGGGAAACGTGATGGGGGGCGACGCGAACCGGCCGCATCTGGTCACGGCGGGAGGCGTCGAGAGTTGGGACGAGCTGCCGAAGGCCGAGGTCGCGGCGCGACTGGCGCGGAGGATCGCCGATGCGCTCTCCTGAGGTGACGATCGGCCTGCTGCGTCTGCCCCACGGTGCGGGGCTGCCCCTCCCCGCCTACGCCACGGCGGGCGCGGCGGGGCTGGACGTGGTCGCGGCGGAGGACGTCGACCTCGCCCCGGGTGGGCGGGCAGCGGTCGCCACCGGCTTCGCCCTCGCCATTCCGGACGGCTGGGAAGTGCAGGTGCGCCCGCGCTCTGGGCTCGCGTTCCGCCACGGCGTGACCTGCCTTAACACGCCCGGCACCATCGACAGCGACTACCGCGGCGAGGTGAAGGTGATCCTGGCCAACCTCGGGAGCGAGCCCTTCGCGGTGCGGCGCGGCGAGCGCATCGCGCAGCTCGTCCCCGCCCCCGTCGCGCGCGCGGCGCTGGCGGAGGTGGACGCGCTGGACGAGACGGCGCGCGGGCGGGGCGGGTTCGGCTCGACGGGGCGGTGAGCCTGCGCGACGACCAGCTCGAACGCTACGGGCGCCACTTACTGCTTAAGGAGATCGGCGGCGCGGGGCAGCGGCGGGTGCTGGCCGCGCGCGTCGCGGTGGTCGGTGCGGGCGGGATCGGCTCGCCGGCGCTGCTCTACCTGGCGGCGGCGGGGATCGGGCGCTTGACGGTGATCGACGACGACGTGGTGGCACTGTCGAACCTGCAGCGGCAGGTGCTGTTCGGCACGGACGACGTCGGCGCGGCGAAGGTCGCGCGCGCGGCGGACGGCTTGCGGCGGCTCAACCCCGACGTCGAGGTCCGCGCCGTCCGCGAGCGGCTGACGCCGGAGAACGCGGCGGAGCTGCTCGACGGCGCGGAGGTCGTGGTCGACGGCAGCGACAGCTTCGCGACACGGCTGGCGGTGAACGACGCGACGCTGGCGCTACGGGTCCCGCTGGTGTCGGCGGCGGTGGGGCAGCTGGACGGGCAGTTGGCAGTGTACCGGGGGTGGGAGGCGGGGCGGCCCTGCTACCGCTGCCTGGTCGGGAACGCGGCGGAGCGGGCCGACGGCACTTGCGCCGACGACGGAGTGCTCGGGGCGCTCACCGGCGTGCTGGGGAGCCTAGCCGCACTCGAGGCGGTGCGGGCGCTCTGGCCGTTCGGTGAAGACCCGACGGGGCAAATGCTGCTGGTGGATGCCCTTCAATTCCGTTTCCGGACGGTGCGGGTCGTCAAGGATCCCGGATGTGCGGCGTGCGCGGGCTGACTGTGGTGCTGGCCGAGGCGAAACCGGCGCGGCTTCGCGCGGCCTTGTCGCTGCTCGCCGCGCAAGCCGCGCTGGGCGGAAGGGCGCGGCTATACCTGCACGAGGACGCGGTGGCGCTGCTCGGCGCGGCCCCGCTCGCCCACGCAAGCGACGGGGTGCACCGGGCGGCGGGGCTGCCCGACCTCGCCGGGCTGCTCGCCGACGCGCGCGAGCTCGGCGTCGAGGTGCACGCCTGCCAGACGGGGGCGTCGATGGCGGGCGTGGGACTGGACGGGCTCGCGGAGGCCGGCGGGCTGCTGTCGCTCCTTCAAGCTTTGGGCGAGGACCGCTTGGTCTTGGCCTGAGCGGGTTTCGCGGCTGGCTTCTTGGCAGCAGCCTTCTTCGCCGCGGGTTTCTCGGCCGCCTCCTTCGGCTTGGCCGACTTCTTAGGGATGGCCTTCTTCGCCGCACCGCGCTTCGCCTTGGGCGGCGACTTGGCGGCCCGGTCGTCGATCAGCTGCGCCGCTTCCTCCAGCGTCAGCTGATCGGGGGCGACCGACTTCGGGATGGTCGCGTGGGTCGCGCCGTCGGTGACGTAGGGGCCGTAGCGCCCTTCCATCACCTTGAGCTCGGCCTCCGTGCGCGGGTGGGCGCCGAGCACGCGCAGAGGCTCGCGCGCGGCGCCCCGGCCCTTGCCCCCGCCCGCCGCGGCCTCCGCCAGCTTGACCACGGCGGCGTTCATGCCCGTCTCGAACACCTCCGCGGTGGATTGCAGCCGCGCGTACTTACCCTGGTGCGCGAGGTAGGGACCGTAGCGGCCGATGGAGGCGGTAATCGGCTCGCCGCTCTCCGGGTGCGCGCCCACCGTGCGGGGCAAGGACAGGAGCTTGAGCGCGAGCGCCAAATCCAGCTCGCCCGCGTCCTTTGGGATGGAAGCGCGCTTGGCCTCCTTGCCCTCGCCGAGCTGCACGTAGGGGCCGAAGCGGCCGGAGCGCCGGGTGACCTCCTCGCCGCTGTCCGGATCGACGCCGAGCACCTCAGTGCCGCCGTCGTTCGCGGCCTCCTCCGCCCCGCCCTGGGCGAAGCGGCGGGTGTATTTGCATTCCGGGTAGTTGGAGCAGGCGACGAACGCGCCGAAGCGGCCGCCGCGCAACGCGAGCCGGCCGTTCTCGCAATTGGGGCACAGTCGCGGGTCGGACCCGTCGCCCTTCTCCGGGAACAGGAAGGGCTCGAGGAAGGTGTCCAGCGCCGCCGTCACGTCCGACGGGCGCGCTTCCATCACCTCCGCCGTCTTGGGCTTGAAGTCGCGCCAGAAGGCCTCAAGCACCGCCTGCCAGTCGGCGCGGCCGCCCGACACGTCGTCGAGCTCCTCCTCCAGCCCGGCGGTGAAATCGTAGGAAACGTAGCGTTCGAAGAAGCGCTCGAGGAAGGCGGTCACGAGGCGGCCGTTCTCGGAGGGGATAAAGCGGTTCTTCTCCAGCGTGACGTATTCGCGATCCTTCAGCGTGCCCAGCGTGCTCGCGTAAGTGGAAGGGCGGCCGATGCCGAGCTCCTCCATGCGTTTGACGAGGCTCGCTTCCGAGTAGCGCGGCGGCGGCTGGGTGAAGTGCTGCTCGGCGAGTACGCGCTTCTTGGCGGGCGCGTCGCCCTGGCTCATCCTGGGCAGGCGGCGACTGTCCTCGTCGCCTTCCCCAGCCCCGGCCTGCTGGCCGGGGGTGTTCGCAGGCTCGTCGCGGCCTTCCTCGTAGAGCGCGAGGTAGCCGGGGAAAAGCACGACCTGGCCAGTGGCGCGGAGTGCGGTCTGGCCCGAGCCGTCAACCAGCTCGACCGCGGTGCGCTCAAGCCGCGCTGACGCCATCTGGCTGGCGAGCGCGCGACGCCAGACCAGCTCATACAAACGCAGGTGGTCGCCGGAACCGGCGCGGTCGCGAACGAAGTCGGTAGGGCGGATCGCCTCGTGCGCTTCCTGCGCGTTCTTCGCCTTGGTCTGGTAGGCGCGCGGCTTGTCGGGCACGTAGCTCGCGTCGTAGCGGGTCGCCACGGCGAGGCGCGCGGCGCTGACCGCTTCCTCCGCCATGCTCACGCCGTCCGTCCGCATGTAGGTGATCGCGCCGTCTTCGTAGAGCTGCTGCGCGATCCGCATCGTGTGGGAAGCGGAGAAGCCCAGCTTGCGCGCGGCCTCCTGTTGAAGGGTGGAGGTAGTGAACGGCGGCGGCGGGTTGCGGCTCGCGGGCTTGGTCTCGACGGTCGCGACGGTGAAGCGCCCCGCTTCGACCGCGGCCTTCGCGCGCTGGGCGACGGCTTCGTCGCCCAGGCCCATGCGGTCGAGCCTGGCCCCGTCCAGCCGGACGAGGCGGGCGAGGAAGCTGGTCCCGTCCGCCTCCATCTCGGCCTGCACCGACCAATATTCCTGCGACTTGAATGCTTCGATATCGCGCTCGCGGTCGACCACCAAGCGCAGCGCGACCGACTGGACGCGCCCGGCCGACTTCGCGCCGGGGAGCTTGCGCCACAGCACGGGTGAAAGGTTGAAGCCGACGAGGTAGTCGAGCGCGCGCCGCGCCAGGTAGGCGTCGATCAGGTCCTGATCGAGCTCGCGGGGCTTCGCCATCGCGGCGAGCACCGCGGATTTGGTGATCGCGTTGAAGGTCACTCGCGATACGTCGTCGGGCAGCGCGCGGCGCTTCTTCAGCACTTCCCGCACGTGCCAGCTGATCGCTTCCCCCTCCCGGTCCGGGTCGGTAGCGAGGATCAGGCTGTCGGATCGTTTTGCTTCGTCGGTGATCGCCTTTAGCTGCCCAGCCTTGTCGGCGTAGGTCTCCCATTCCATCGCAAAGCCCTGGTCGGGGTTCACCGAGCCGTCGCGCGGCGGCAAATCCCGGACGTGGCCGAAGGAGGCGAGCACGCGGTGCCCGGGGCCGAGATACTTCTCGATGGTCTTAGCCTTCGCGGGCGATTCGACGACGACGAGGGTGTTGCCTTTGCGCATGCGTGCGAGGGTGGGGACGGCGGAGCATCGCCGTCAAGCGGTTCCCAAGCAGGCTTTGCGCTGCCATGGGCGAACGCCATGAGCGCCGAAGCCGAAGTGAAACGGGTCATGCCCTGGCCGCCCGAACTGCTGGACGACCCCAACGTGCGCAGCCCGCTCGGCCCGCTCGGCGGCGCGGTCCCGCCCGCGCCGGGCTGGTTCGCGGAGGCCGTCGGGCAAGAGCCCGAGCGGAGCCGCTTCGAGCTGGAAGGCGCAGGGATCGAATTGCTGTGCTGGGGCGAGCTCGGCAAGCCCGGGCTGCTGCTGCTCCACGGCAACGGCGCGCACGCCGAATGGTGGAGCTTCATCGCGCCCTTCTTCGCGGCGGATCACCGCGTTGCGGCGCTCAGCTGGTCGGGGATGGGCGACTCGGACTGGCGGCCCGCCTACGCGCTCGACCAGTACGGGCGCGAGGCGCTGCGGGCGATCGAGCTCGCCGGGCTCGACCGGGCGGGACCGCCGCAGATCGTTGGCCACAGCTTCGGCGGGCTGCCGACGATGCACCTGTTCGTTGAGCATCCTGGGCGCGTCGGCGGAGCGGTCCTGATCGACAGCTTCATCCCGCGCCCCGGCGAGCGGCGCGGGCCGCGGCCGTCGGGCGACGGGCCGCCCGCCTACCCCACGCCGGAAGCGGCGCTGGCGCGCTTCCGCTTCGCGCCGCCGCAGCCGTGCGAGAACCTGTTCATCGCCGATTGGATCGCGCGGCGCTCACTGCGGCGAGCCGACGACGGCTGGCGCTGGCGCTTCGACCCGAGGCTGTGGGCCAACATGGACCGGACGGGGGCGGACACGTTGTACGATCGGCTCCGCCGCCCGGTGCACGCGATCAACGGCGACCGCTCTCTCGTGGTCACGGCGGAGCAGAATGCGCTGTTGCGTGAGCTGCTGCCGTCGGGGTCGCGGATCGTCGAGATCCCTAACTGCGCGCACCACGTGATGGTCGACCAGCCGCTGGCGATGGTCGCCGCGCTGCGGGCGCTGCTAGACTAGGCTCGCCTTGCGGCCCGCGTAGCGCTCCAGGCGGCCGGCGAGCTCCAGTTCGAGCAGCACCGTCTGCACCACCGCTGGGGCGAGGCCCGACTGGCGGATCAGCTCGTCTACCGGCACGGGCGTGGGGCCGAGCAGGCGCAGCACCTCGTCGCGTTCGCGCGCGCGCGCGTCCGCCTCGACGGGGCCAGCGCGGTAATCGCGACTGGGTCGGGCGGCGCGGGCGCCGAGCGGTCCCAAGGACTCCAGCACGTCGTCCGCGTTCTGCACCAAGGTCGCGCCCTCGCGTATAAACCCGTTGCACCCTTGTGCGCGCGGGTCGGGCGGCGAGCCGGGAACGGACATCACCTCCCGACCGAACTCGGCGGCGTAGCGCGCGGCGATGAGCGAGCCCGAGCGCGGCGCGGCCTCCACCACCACCGTGCCGGCGGACAGGCCGGCAATAAACCGAATGCGGTAGGGAAAGTGGGGCGCCTTGGGTTCGGTCCCGGGCGGCAGCTCGGCGAGGAGACGCCCCGTTTCCGCGATCGTCCGCTGCAGCCGTTCGTTCTACAGCGGGTCGAAAACGTCGATGCCGCCGGCGAGCGAGCCCTCGTGCGCCGCCGTGTCCCTGCCGCGGATGAGGCCGGAGACGACCAGCGCGCCGCGCCCGCTCAGGGCGTGCGCGAGCTCGCGCGCAAAGCGGCAGGCAGCGGCCGAAGCGTTGCGCGCGCCCACCATCCCCACCACCAGGCGATCGAGCAGGCGCAAGTCGCCCGCCGCGATGAGCCCGGGCGGCGCGGTATCGAGTACGGCCAGCAGCGGCGGGTAGAGATCTTGGCCGAGGAATAGGTAGCGCGCGCCGAGCTCGGCTACCCGCGCCGCCTCGCGCTCGAACTCCGCGCGGGACGGGATGCGCGATTCCCCCCACCGCGCCGGGCGATTTCGGGGATCGCGTCGAGCGCGGCAGCCGCGCTGCCGACGCGGGCGAGCAGCTGGAAATAGGTGACGGAACCGACGTTGCCCGTGCGCATCAGGCGCAGCCAGTCGAGTTGGTCGGGCAAAGCGGCCGACGCGGCTTCCAGCACCTCGCTCAGCCCCGCGCTCCGACGCGGGGCTCGGTGCCCGCGAGCAGCCGCTCGACGTTGCCGCGGTGCCGCCAGATCACGAGCAGCGCCAGCCCGAGGAGCAGGAGCACGAGCGAGAAGCGGCCGGTCACTGCGGCCGCCACCGGCGCGCTCACGGCGGCGAGCATCCCGCCGATGGAGGAAAAGCGCGTGAGCAGCAGTGCGCCGATCCAAACGGCCGCGAAGATCAGCGCTGACAGGGGATGCAACCCCAGCAGCACGCCGAGCAGGGTCGCCACGCCCTTGCCGCCGCGGAACCGCAGCCAGAGGGGGTATAGGTGGCCGAGCATCGCTCCGACCGCGGCGATGTCGCCGTGGCCGAACAAGCGCTGCGCCAGCAGCACGGCGACCGTGCCCTTGAGCAGGTCGAGCGCCAAGGTGCCGGCGGCGAGCCCCTTGTTCCCCGTGCGCAGCACGTTGGTCGCGCCAATGTTGCCCGAACCGACCGACCGAGGGTCCACGCTTCCGAACAGGCGGGTCAGGATCACGCCGAACGGCACGGAGCCGAGCAGGTAGCCGAGCAGCAGGGCGGCGGTCGGCGGCAGCCAAATGTCGCTGGTCAACATGCCGTCCCTCTTCCCCGGGCCGAACATTAGCCGACCGTCGCGGGGCCGTAAACACGCGCCCCGGTTGCGGGTACCTCGCGTGCCGTTAGGGCGGGGGTGTGGACGCGCACCAACCTGTATTGTTTTTCGACTCCGGCGTGGGCGGGCTTTCGGTACTCGCGCCCACCCGCGCCCTGCTGCCGACGGCGCCGCTGGTCTACGTTGCCGACGACGCCGGCTATCCTTACGGCACCAAAAGCGAGGCGGAGATCGCCGCCCGGGTGCCCGCGTTGCTCGGGCGACTGGCGGAACGCCACCGGCCGCGGCTCATCGTGATTGCCTGCAACACCGCGTCCACTATCGCGCTGGACGCGGTGCGCGCCGCACTGGACGTGGCCGTAGTCGGCACCGTACCCGCGATCAAGCCGGCGGCGGCGCTGTCGCGCACCCGCGCGATCGCCGTGCTGGGGACGGAGGCGACGGTGCGGCAGGGCTACGTCGACCGGCTCGCCGCGCGCTTCGCGGCCGACTACCTCGTGCTGCGGCACGGCAGCGCGGCGCTGGTCGACTTGGCCGAAGCGAAGCTGCGCGGCGAGCGCGCGGACGCGGACGCCTACGCCGCGATCATGGACGAGATGCTGGCCGCTTCGGGCGGCGAGCGCGTCGACACCGTCGTGCTCGCCTGCACCCATTTCCCGCTGGTCGAGGCGGAGCTGGCGGCGGCGAGCCCGCGCCCGCTCACCTTCGTCCACGGCGGCGACGGCATCGCGCGGCGGGTCGCGTCGCTCACCGCGGGCCAGCCCTGGCCCGCGCGGGCCGCGCCGGGCGTCGCCCTGTTCACGGGCGGCGCGGCGGGCGCGGAGCGGCTGCGGCCGGCGCTGGCGCGGCACGGTCTGGAGCGGGTCGCGGCGCTGTGAGCCGCGAGGCGCGAGGCATTCACCTGCGTTGCCGCCGCGCTGGCTTTTCCGCGGCGAAAAGCCTAAATCGCACAGCGAGCGGCGCAGGGGTCTACGCGTGAATTACGATCAGGTGTTCGCCAAGGCGATCGACCGGCTCCACGCCGAAGGCCGCTACCGCGTGTTCATCGACATCTTGCGCAACAAGGGCCAGTTCCCCAGCGCGCGCTGCTTTGCCGGGCACAATGGCCCGAAGCCGATTACGGTGTGGTGCTCCAACGATTACCTCGCGATGGCGCAGCACCCGGCGGTGGTGGCGGCGATGGAGGAAGCGCTGCACGATGTGGGCGCGGGGAGCGGCGGCACACGCAACATCGGCGGCAACACCCATTACCACGTCGCTTTAGAAGCGGAGCTCGCCGACCTGCACGGCAAGGAGGCGGCGCTGCTGTTCACCTCCGGCTACGTCTCGAATGAGGCGACGCTGGCGACGCTCGCCAAGCTGCTGCCCGGCTGCGTCATCTTCTCCGACGAGCTCAACCACGCGTCCATGATCGCCGGCATCCGGAACTCTGGGTGCGAGAAGCAGGTGTTCCGCCACAACGACGTCGCGCACTTGGAGGAGCTGCTGGCGCAAGCCGACCCGGACGCGCCCAAGCTGATCGCCTTCGAGAGCGTGTACTCGATGGACGGCGACGTCGCGCCCATCGCGGCCTTCTGCGACCTCGCCGACAAGTACAACGCGCTCACCTTCTGCGACGAGGTCCACGCCGTCGGCATGTACGGCGCGCGCGGCGGCGGCGTTACCGAGCGCGACGGCGTTGCCGACCGCGTCACCATCATTGAAGGCACGCTCGGCAAGGCGTTCGGCGTGATGGGCGGCTACATCGCGGCGAGCCGCAACGTCGTGGACGTGATCCGCTCCTACGCGCCCGGCTTCATCTTCACGACGTCGCTGTCGCCCGTGCTGGTGGCGGGCGTGCTCGCCAGCGTGCGACACCTGAAGGCGTCGAACGCCGAGCGCGACGCGCAGCAGGCCGCCGCGGCGAAGCTCAAGCGCATGATGGCGGACGCCGGCCTGCCGGTGCTGCCGTCCACCACGCACATCGTGCCGCTGATGGTCGGCGATCCCGTGCGCGCCAAGCGGATCAGCGACATTCTGCTCGCCGAGTACGGCATCTACGTGCAGCCCATCAACTTCCCCACCGTGCCGCGGGGCACCGAGCGGCTGAGGTTCACGCCCGGTCCGATGCACGACGAGGCGATGACGCGCGAACTCGTGGACGCGCTGGTCGAGGTGTGGGACCGGCTGGAGCTGAGGCTGGCCGCCTGACCGCGGCGGAGCTGGCGCTGCTCGCGCTCGCGGCGGCGGGAGCGGGCGCGATCAACGCGCTGGCGGGCGGCGGCTCGATCCTGACCTTTCCTGCGCTGCTCGCGGCAGGCGTCCCGCCCGTCGCGGCCAACGTCACCAACACCGTCGCGCTGCTCCCCGGCTACGTCGGCGGGGTGTGGGCGCAGCGGCGCGACCTGGACGGCCAAGACCGGCGGTTGGCGGTGCTGCTGCCAGTGGGCGCGATCGGCGGGCTGCTCGGCGGTTTCCTGCTGCTCCGCACCAGCGACGAAGCCTTCGCGGCGGTGGTGCCCGCCTTGCTCATCGGCGCATCCGTGCTGCTGGCGTTGCAGGACCGCCTGCGCGGCTGGCTGGGGCGGCGGACGGGCGCGGTCGGGCTCGCCTGGGCCGCGCCGCCCGCGCTGCTCGCGGCGGTGTACGGCGGCTATTTCGGCGCGGGGTTGAGCGTGATCTTCCTCGCCGTGCTGGGGCTCGCGCTGGCCGACACGCTCGCTCGCCTGAACGCGCTCAAGCAGGCGCTGTCGCTTGCGGTGAACATCGCGGCGGCCGCGCTGTTCGTCGGCTCGGGCGAGGTCCACTGGCCCGCCGCGCTGGCGATGGCGGGCGGCGCGCTGCTCGGCGGCGCGGCCGGCGGCAAGCTCGCACGGGTGGTTCGGCCGGGGGTCCTTCGCGCGCTGGTGGTGGCAATGGGCGTGGCGCTCGCCGCCGTGTTCGCCTTGGGCTGATCGCGGTGGCGCTCGGGCGCCCGCTCGCCTAGGAAGCAAGGCTGCATCTCTTTGCCCCGGACTCGCCTTTGCCTTACCGCGTCGCCCTTGCTTCCGACCACGCCGCGCTCGACATGAGGGCGGCGCTGGCGGCGTGGCTGCGCGAGGCGGGGCACAACGTCGACGACCTCGGCCCCACTGCGGACGCCGGCTCCGTCGATTATCCCGACTACGGCTACCGCCTCGCTAGCGCGGTGGCGGACGGCGGAGCGGATTTCGGAGTGGCGCTGTGCGGGTCGGGCATCGGCATCTCCATCGCGGTGAACCGCCACCCGGGCTGCCGTTGCGCGCTGGTGTCCGAGAGCCTGTCGGCCCGGTTGGCGCGCGAGCACAACGACGCCAACGTGCTCGCCATGGGCGCGCGGATTATCGGGCTGGACACGGCGAAGGACTGCCTCGCCGCGTTCCTGTCCACCCCGTTCGGCGGCGGGCGGCACGCGCCCCGTGTCGAGAAACTGTCCCGTGTCCAGCAGGAGCAGCCCGCATGAGCAGCCAACCCGCGAACGACCTCCACGCCGTCCAGCCCGACGGCTTCTTCACCCGCTCGCTGACCGAGGCTGACCCGGCGGTGTTCGGCGGCGTACGGGACGAGCTCGAGCGACAGCAGCACCAGATCGAGCTGATCGCCAGCGAGAACATCGTCAGCCGGGCGGTGCTCGAAGCGCAAGGGTCGGTGTTCACCAACAAATACGCCGAGGGTTACCCGGGCAAGCGCTATTACCAGGGCTGCGGGCCGTCGGACGAGGTGGAGACGCTCGCCATCGAGCGGGCGAAAGCGCTGTTCGGCTGCGGCTTCGCCAACGTCCAGCCGCATTCGGGCGCGCAGGCGAACGGCGCGGTGATGCTGGCGCTGGTCAAGCCCGGCGAGACGATCATGGGCATGAGCCTCGACGCCGGCGGGCACCTGACGCACGGGGCCAAGGCGGCCAAGTCGGGCAAGTGGTTCCACGCGATCCAGTATGGGGTGCGCGCGAACGACCAGCTGATCGACTTCGACCAAGTGGAGCAGCTCGCGCGCGAGCATCGGCCGAAGCTCCTCATCGCGGGCGGCTCCGCCTACCCGCGGCACATCGATTTCGCCCGCTTCCGCGCGATTGCCGACGAAATCGGGGCGGTGTTCATGGTTGACATGGCGCATTTCGCGGGGCTCGTCGCCGGCGGCGTCCACCCTTCCCCTATCGGCCACGCGCACGTCGTCACCACCACCACGCACAAGACGCTGCGCGGCCCGCGCGGGGGCATGGTGCTGACGAACGACGAGGGGATGGCCAAGAAGATTAACTCGGCCGTCTTCCCGGGCCTGCAGGGCGGGCCGCTGATACACGTCGTCGCGGCCAAGGCGGTGGCCTTCGGCGAGGCGCTGCGGCCCGACTTCCGTTCCTACGCGGCGGCCGTGGTGGAGAACGCCAAGGCGCTCGCCGCGCGGCTGGCTGAGCGCGGCGCGGACCTCGTGTCGGGCGGCACGGATACGCACCTCGCGCTGGTCGACTTGCGGCCGCTGGGCGTCACCGGCCGCGACGCGGACGAGGCGCTGGAGCGATCGGGCATCACCTGCAACAAGAACGGCATTCCATTCGATCCGCTGCCGCCGGTGAAGACCAGCGGCATCCGCGTTGGCTCCCCCGCGGGCACCACCCGCGGCTTCGGCCCGGCCGAGTTCCGCGACGTCGCGGACATGATCGCCGACGTGCTGGAGGGCCTCCGCCGCAACGGCGAAGCGGGCGACCCGGCGGTCGAGGCCGACGTCAGGACGCGCGTCCGCGCCTTGTGCGATCGTTTTCCCATCTACCCGGCGTGACGAGCGCCGCATCTTCGAGGAGCAGATCATGGTGGGTTATCCAGCGAAGCCCGGCCCGAGCAAGGCCAAGGCGGCGGTCATCGGCGCGCTGATCGGCATCCCGGTGCCGTTCATCGGTCCCGTGATCGGCGCGATCGCCGGTGTCGGCTATTCGATCTACAAGGCGAAGCAGCGGGGCTAAGGGTCCGTCCTCCCTTCCCGCAATGGCCGGGACGGGGCGGAGGAGCCGGCTGGGTAGGAGCGAGGAGCAGGCCGATGCTTCAGCATCGGAGGCGACGAGCGACGCCGCCAGCCAGCTCCTCCGCCCCGCCGCTTCGCGGTAGCCCAGAGCGGGCAACCGGCATCGTCGGTCGGCTTGCCCGGGCCACCAGCCCGGTATACGCCGCCCTCCTCACCGGTTGCCCGCTCTGGGCGATCACGGCCGTTGCGGGAAGGGAGGACGGACCCAAATGCGCTGTCCGTTCTGCGCCCATGAAGACAGCCAGGTGAAGGACAGCCGCCCGACCGACGACGGCGCAGCGATCCGGCGGCGACGGCAGTGCGAGGGGTGCGCGGCGCGCTTCACCACCTTCGAGCGGGTGCAGTTGCGCGAGCTAACGGTGGTCAAGGGCAACGGTCGGCGCGAGCCGTTTGACCGGACCAAGATCGAACGATCGGTGGCGGTCGCCTTGAACAAGCGGCCGATCGAGCCGGCGCGCATCGAACGGCTGGTGAGCGGAGTGCAGCGCCAGCTGGAGACGCTGGGCGAGGCCGAGGTGCCCACCGCGCGGATCGGCGCGCTGGTGATGGACGGGCTGAAGGGGCTCGACAGCGTCGCCTATATCCGCTTCGCTTCCGTTTATAAGGATTTCGCCGAGGCACGCGATTTCGAGGAGTTCGCGGGCGCCGTCGGCGACTTAGAGGGGGGGAAATCATGAAACTCGTGAAGATCTCCGCGCTGCTCGGCGCGGCCCTGACGACCTCGCCGCTCGGTGCGCAGGCGGACCCTGCGTCCCCTGCCGCTGTGCCTGCGCCGGAGGCGATCGTCGCCGATGGCATCCCGGCCGTGCCCGCGGCGCTCGCGCGGGCGACCAAGCCCTATATGGAGTCCCGCTCGGCTGGGTTCCTCGGCTGGAACCCGCGCACGCGCGGGATGCTGGTCGCCACCCGTTTCGCCAACACCGCGCAGGTCCACGAAGTCTCCATGCCCGGCGGCGCGCGGAGCCAGCTCACTTTTGAGGACGAGCCCGTCACCCAGGCGAGCTACGCCGAAGGGCGCGGCGACGTGCTGCTGGTCGGCAAGGACGTGGGCGGCAACGAGTTCTTCCAGGTCTACGCCTTGCAGGGCGGGCGCCTGAACCTGCTCACCGACGGCAAGAGCCGCAACACGGGCGGGGCGTGGAGCGCGGACGGGCGGCTGTTCGGCTACTCGTCCACCCGGCGCAACGGGCAGGATACCGATCTCTACGTCATGGACCCGCGCGCCTCGGGCAGCGACCGCATGGTCGCGCAGGTGAGCGGCGGCGGCTGGGCCATCGCCGACTTCTCGCCGGACAACCGCCGCGCGCTGGTGTTCAACTACCTGTCGGTGAACGAGAGCGAGCTACACGAGCTCGACCTGCAGACGCGGCAGCTGCGCCTGCTCACGCCCAAGGGGGCGGAGAAGGTCGCCTACGGCGGCGCGCAATACGGGCCGGACGGGACGATCTACGTCACCACCGACCGCGGCGGCGAATATCGGCGACTTGCCGTGCTCGATCCGCGGAACGGGACGACGCGCGCGATCAACCCGGAAGCGCGCTGGGACGTCGAGAGCTTCGACGTCGCCGACGACGGCTCCTTCATCGCCTACGCGGTGAACGAGGAGGGCGTGAGCAGGCTCCGGCTGCTGAACCCGCGCACCGGGCGCGCGATGGGCGAAGCGAAGCTGCCCGCCGGCACGATCGGCGGGGTGGACGCCGCGCCCTGGGGCCAGGTCGGCTTCACGCTCACCAGTGCCAAGTCGCCAGCCGACGCCCACGTCCTCGACCCCAAGACGATGCGCGTTACCCGCTGGACGTTCAGCGAGACGGGCGGGCTCGACCCGTCGGCGAACGTCGAACCCGAACTGGTGCGGGTAAAGAGCTTCGACGGCGAGGAGGTGTCCGGCTTCCTGTACCGTCCCGACGCGCGGCGCTTTCCCGGGCGCCGCCCCCTCATCGTCAACATTCACGGCGGGCCGGAAGGCCAGTCGCGGCCGGGGTTCCTGGGCCGCACCAACTACCTCATCAACGAGCTCGGCGTCGCCGTCTTCTACCCCAACGTCCGCGGCTCGACCGGCTTCGGCAAGCGCTTCGTCGCGCTCGACAACGGGGCATTCAAGCGCGAGGACTCGGTGCAGGACATCGGCGCCTTCCTCGATCGGCTCGGCGCCGACCGCGGGGTGGACGCGGGGCGGATCGCGGTGACGGGGGGCAGCTATGGCGGCTACATGTGCTACGCGTCCGCCATTCGCTACGGCGAGCGGCTCAAGGGCGCGAACTGCATCGTCGCCATCTCCGACTTCAACACCTTCCTGGAGAACACCCAGGGCTACCGCCGCGACCTACGGCGCGTGGAGTACGGCGACGAGCGCGTGCCGGAGCAGCGCGCCAAGCTGGCGGAGATCTCCCCGCTGCGCCGCGCCAAGGAGATCCGCATTCCGCTGATGGTCGTGACGGGCGGCAACGACCCGCGCGTGCCCGCGTCGGAGGCCGACCAGATGGTGCAGGCGGTGCGCGGCAACGGGCGGCCGGCGTGGCACCTGCTCGCCAAAAACGAAGGCCACGGTTTCGCCAAGAAGGAGAACGCCGACTACCAGTTCTGGACCAGCCTGATGTTCTGGCAGCAGAACCTGCTCGGCCAGGGCGGCGCGGGCGCGGCAACGGCGACGGGGTCGCGCTGAGACTCTCGACGCTCCCGACCATCCGGAGTCCGTTCATGTCGAGCGAAGTCGAGACACCTGGCTTCACGCGAGCCCTCGACCCCTCGACTTCGCTCGGGGCGAACGGAGGTGGGGTGGATGACAGGGAGGACGGGTGATGACTCCGCCCGCCATCGTCCTCGTGCGCCCGCAACTGGCCGAGAACATCGGCAAGGCGGCGCGCGCGATGCTCAACTTTGGGCTCGCCGACCTGCGGCTGGTCTCGCCCCGCGACGGCTGGCCCAACCCGGCGGCGGGACCGGCGGCGAGCGGGGCGGACGCGGTGCTGCGCGACGCCCGCCTGTTCGCCTCGGTCGCCGCGGCGGTGGCGGACTGCGAGCACGTCTACGCGACCACCGTGCGGCGGCGCGACCTGATCCTGCCGGTGGTGGGGCCGGAGAACGCCGCGGGCGAGGTCCGCGCGCGCGGCGGGCGATCCGCGTTCCTATTCGGGCCGGAACGGTCGGGGCTGGAGACGGAGGACGTGGCGACCGCCAACGCGATCCTGACGGTGCCGGTGAACCCGGCGTTCGGTTCGCTCAACCTCGCGCAGGCGGTGATCCTGGTCGCCTACGAGTGGAGCAAGGGCGAGGTCCTAGCAGTGCCCACCGCCAGGGAGGACGAGCCGCCCGCTCCCCGCGAGGAGCTGGAGGGCCTGATCGGGCAGGTCGACGCGGCGCTGGACGCGGCGGGCTACTACTGGCCACCGGACCGGTTCGCGACCTCACGGAACAGCGTGCGGACAATCCTGACTAAGGCAGGGTGGAACTCGCGCGAGGTGCGGACGATGCGGGGAATGGTGCGGACGCTGACAGAGCCGAGGGAGAGAGGGCAGAAGGACGATGCCGGGGGTGGACCAGCCCTCTCCCGTTCAGGGGAGAGGCGCAAGACTTAGGCTTCGCGCCAGCGAAGGCTTAGTCGCAGCGGAGTGGGGCTATGCAGGTCGCGAGCAAGGAAGACCGAGCTTGCAGCTCGGCCCCTCTCCCAACCCTCTTTCCTGAAGAGGAGAGGGCTCCCTCCTATCCCACCAGCGCCAGCTTCGGCCCTTCCGCCGTCCCCAGGCGCACGCCCGTCACCCCCGGCACCCGCTCCACCCGCGCCGCGCATTCGGCGTCGAGCGCGAAGTCGCGGCCTAGGAGCAGGTCGGCGTGGCCGCCACCGGGCAGGGGCGCGCGCAAGGACAGTTGCCCGTTGCCGCCGCGATGGTCGGCGAGGAGCGCGGCCAGCGCGAACAGCGCGGCGGGATCGTCGGCCTTCACCTCCAGCTTGAGGCGGGTGCGCTGGCTCAAAGACTCGAACGGCTGGACGCGCTTGATCGTCACGCGCGGGGTCTCGTCGCCCGGCCGCCGGTCGAGCTCCACGGTGAGGAGGCCGCAGCCGCCGTTCTTGGCCGCGTCCTCGACGGCGGCCGCCACTTCGTCCTCGAACACAGTGGCGAAGAAGCCGCCGGACGCGTCGGAGCAGCTCGCCATCAGGTAGCGCCGGCCCTTAGCGGAGGTGCGCCAGCGCGCTTCCTCCACCAGCCCGGCCATCACGGACGCGCTGCGCCCGCCGTCGGCCGGCGCCGGGAGCGAGCAGATCTCCGCGAAGCTGCGCGCGCCGTGCGCCTTGGCCAGGTGCGTGTAGCGCTCGACCGGATGGGCGGAGAAGTAGAAGCCGTAGGCCTCCTTCTCCTGGGCCATGCGCTCGATCAGCGTCCATGTCTCGACGGCGGGCAGACGCACGGGCATCGCCGCGGCCGGGCCCTCGCCGAACAACCCGCCCTGCCCGCTCGTGCGCCCGTCGGCGGCGCTGGCCGCGACGGCGAGCACCATCTCCGCGCCGGTGAATAGCTTAGCCCGGTTCGGTTCCAGCGCGTCGAACGCGCCGGCGGCGGCCAAGCTCTCGATCTGGCGCCGGTTAAGGAGCTGCGGGTCGACGCGGTTGGCGAAGTCGTCGACCGACGCGAACGGGCCGTTGGCCGCGCGCTCCTCGACCAGCTGCTCCATCGCGCGCTCGCCCACGCCCTTGAGCGCGCCCAAGGCGTAACGGACGGCGTGCCCCTCTCCCACCGACTCGACGGTGAACTCCGCCTCGCTCCCGTTCACGCACGGCGGCAGGCACTTCGTCCCCAGCCGCCGCATGTCGTCGGCGAAGATCGCCAGCTTGTCAGTAAGCCCCATGTCGAAGCACATGGACGCGGCGTAGAACTCGACGGGGTGGTGCGCCTTGAGCCAGGCGGTCTGGTAGGCGACGAGCGCGTAGGCCGCGGCGTGGCTTTTGTTGAAGCCGTAGCCGGCGAACTTGTCGATGAGGTCAAAGAGCGCGTTCGCCTCCGCCTTCGGAATGCCGTTGACCTGCTTGCACCCCTCGACGAACCCGGCGCGCTGGGCATCCATCTCCGCCTTGATCTTCTTGCCCATCGCGCGGCGCAGCAGGTCGGCCTGGCCCAAGCTATAGCCCGCGAGCACGCGGGCCGCCTCCATCACCTGCTCCTGATAGACGAAGATGCCGTAGGTTTCGGCGAGCACTGCCTCCAGCTTCGGGTGCGGGTAAGCCAGGGGCTCCCGCCCGTTCTTGCGCGCGCCGAACATCGGGATGTTGTCCATCGGCCCGGGGCGGTAGAGCGAGACCAGCGCGATGATGTCGCCGAAGTTGGTCGGCTTCACCGCGGCGAGCGTGCGGCGCATGCCTTCCGATTCGAGCTGGAACACGCCCACCGTGTCGCCGCGTTGAAGCAGCTCGTAGACTCGGGGGTCGTCCCACGCGAGCCGGTCGAAGTCGACGGGGACGCCGCGCTTGGCGAGCAGCTGCTGCGCCTTCTGCAGCACGGACAGGGTCTTCAGGCCGAGGAAGTCGAACTTCACCAGCCCCGCCGCCTCGACCCACTTCATGTCGAACTGCGTCACCGGCATGTCGGACCGTGGATCGCGGTAGAGCGGGACGAGCTGGTCGAGCCGCCGGTCGCCGATCACCACGCCCGCGGCGTGGGTGGAGGCGTGGCGCGGCAGCCCTTCCAGCTTCATCGACAGGTCGAACAGGCGGCGGACCTGCTCGTTGTCCTTGTACTCCTTGTGGAGCTCCGACACGCCGTCGAGCGCGCGTTGCAGCGTCCATGGGTCGGTCGGGTGGTTGGGCACGAGCTTGGCGAGCCGGTCGATCTGGCCGTAGCTCATCTGAAGGACGCGGCCGGTGTCCTTGAGCACCGCGCGCGCCTTCAGCCGGCCGAAGGTGATGATCTGCGCAACCTGGTCGCGGCCGTACTTCTCCTGGACGTAGCGGATCACCTCGCCGCGGCGCGTTTCGCAGAAGTCGATGTCGAAGTCGGGCATCGACACGCGCTCGGGGTTGAGGAAGCGCTCGAAGAGCAGGCCGAGCTTGATCGGATCCAAGTCGGTGATGGTGAGCGCCCAGGCGACCACCGAGCCCGCGCCCGAACCGCGACCGGGGCCGACGGGGATGTCGTGCGCCTTCGCCCACTGGATGAAGTCGGCGACGATGAGAAAGTAGCCCGCGAAGCCCATGCGGACGATCACGTCGACCTCAAAGTCGAGGCGGCGCAGATATTCGTCGCGGTCCACATCGCCGGCTTGCCCGAGCCGTTTTTCCAACCCGTCGCGCGCGGCTTGGCGGAGCTGCTCGTCCTCGTCGAGCAGCCCGCCGATGCGCGGCAGGATCGGCTGGCGCTTGGGCGCCATGTAGGCGCAGCGTCGCGCCACCACGCTCGTGTTCTCGATCGCTTCCGGCAAGTCGGCGAACAGCTCGCGCATCGTCGGCGCGGGCTTGAGCCACGCCTGCGCGCAGGAGCGCGGGCGGTCCTCAATCTCCAAGTAGGTCGATCCGGCGATGCAGAGCATCGCGTCGTGCGCGGCGTGGAACGGCTCGTCGGCGTAGAGCGCGGGGTTGGTGGCGATCAGCGGCAGGTCGTTCGCGTAGGCGACGTCGAGCAGCGCCGCCTCGGCCGCCTCCTCCACGGCGTTACCGCGACGCGAGAGCTCGACGTAGAGCCGGTCGGGGAAGAGCGCCTGCAGCCGATCGAGATAGGCTGCCGCGTGCGCCTCCTGCCCTTCGCTGAGCAGCCGCGCGAGCGCGCCCTCCGCCCCGGCCGTTAGCGCTAGCAAGCCTTTTGTGCGGCCTTCCAGCGCGGATAGCGCGACGTGCGCCGGCTCGCTCTCCGGCCGATCGAGGTGCGCCGACGACACCAGCGCGCACAGGTTGTCGTAGCCCGCCTCGTCCTGCGCGTAGAGCGCAAGCCAATCGAGAGTGCTTCCAGCATCCGGCCGTGCGACGCCGAGCAGCGCGCCGATGATCGGCTGCACCCCCTCCCTCGCGCAGGCCTCAGAGAAGGCCATCGCGCCGTACAGCCCGTTCCGGTCGGTGAGCGCGGCGGCGGGGAAATGATGGCGCTTGGCGAGGCTCGCCGCCGCCTTCGGATCGATCGCGCCTTCGAGCATGGTGAAGGCCGACAGGATGCGGAGGGGAATGTAGGGCGCAGCCATGCTCGGAATATGGGGGCCGCGCCCGATTCGGGACAGCCCTATTCGATTGACATCAGGTGCTTGGCGAGCTGGTCGGTCGGCTCGTGCGTGAGGTCCTTGTTGACGTAGCTCAGCACGCGGTTGGTGACCTGCGGGTTGAGGTGCTTCTTGAGCTCGCCGAGCCACTTGGGCGGAGCGACGATCACCAGCTGCTCGAAATCCTTCTCCTGCGCGCGCTTGTTCAGCCGCGCGGCGGCGTCCTTGGCCCAATTGTCCTCGGCCACTTTGTGGAAGTCGGTTTCGCTGTACGCGTTGCGGTTCGCCCCGAAGCTCGCGAAGGCGCGGCCCGGCTTGTCTCTCCCCTGATCGCGGTCGTAGGCGTTCTCCTGCTTCTCGACTTCCTCGACGCGCAGGTCGGGCCGGACCGCGTCGCCGCGGTTGCGCAGGAACAGCATGCGCTTGCCGTCGCCGACGAGCACGAGGGTGTCGGTGGGAATGATCATGGGCGGTCCTTGTTCGTTGACGTTCGGCAATGAACGCGGCGCGGGTCCGGCGGTTGCCCCTACTCCAACCGCCCGTCATGGAGCCGCACCACGCGATCCATCCGCGCGGCGAGCCGCTCGTTGTGAGTGGCGACCAGCGCGGCCCCGCCCTCCCCGCGCACTAGGCTGAGGAATTCAGCGAAGACGATGTCCGCGGTGGCCTCGTCCAGGTTGCCGGTGGGCTCGTCGGCGAGCACCAGCGCGGGACGGTTGGCGAGCGCGCGGGCGACCGCCACCCGCTGCTGCTCACCGCCGGACAGCTGGGCGGGCTTGTGCTCCAAACGCTGGCCGAGGCCGAGCGCCGTCAGCAGCTCGCCCGCGCGCGCCTCCGCCTCCGCCGTCTCCGCCCCGCGGATGAGCTGCGGCAGGACGACGTTCTCGCTCGCGGTGAAATCGGGCAGCAGGTGGTGGAACTGGTAGATGAAGCCGAGCGCGTCGCGGCGGAGCACGGTGCGCTCATCGGCATCGAGCTTGACCGCCTCCACGCCGCGGATCGCGATGGAGCCCTCGAACCCGCCCTCGAGCAGGCCGACGGCCTGGAGCAGCGTCGACTTGCCCGAGCCCGACGGTCCGAGAAGCGCGACGATCTCGCCCGCGGCTACGCTCAGGTCCACCCCGCGCAGCACCTCAATTACGGTCTCGCCCTGGCGGAAGCTGCGCTTCAACTCGCGGACGGCGAGCACGCTACTCATAGCGCAACACTTCCACCGGATCGGTGCTCGCCGCCTTGAGCGACGGGTAGAGCGTGAACAGGAAGCTCAGGCCCAGCGCCATGGCGACGATCGCCGCCGTCTCGACCGGGTCGGTGCGCGAGGGGAGCTCGGTGAGGAAGCGGATCTCCGGGTCCCACAGGTCCTGGCCGGTGACGAGCTGGACGAAGCGCACCACGGACTCCCGAAAGAACAGGAACACGGCGCCGAGCACCAGCCCGGCGAGCGTGCCGAGCGTGCCAATCGTCAGCCCCACCGTCATGAAGATGCGCACCAGCCCCCGCCGCGTCGCGCCCATGGTGCGCAGGATCGCGATGTCGCGCCGCTTGGCGCGGACGAGCATGATGAGCGACGAGCAGATGTTGAACGCGGCGACCAGGATGATGATCGACAGCACGACGAACATCGCGATGCGCTCGACCTCCAGCGCCTCAAACAGGGTGGCGTTCATCGAGCGCCAGTCGGCGACGGCGGCCTGGCCGCCGACCTGTGCCTCGAGCGGCGCGAGGATCTCTCCCACGCGGTCGGCGTCCGCCGTCTCGATCTCGACCATGCCGACGGCGTCGCCGAGGAGGAGCAAGGTCTGCGCGTCCTCCAACGGCATGACCACGAACGCCTTGTCGTAGTCGTAGACGCCGACCTCGAACACGGCGGCGACCCTATAAGGAACGATGCGCGGGACGGTGCCGAACGGCGTGGTCTGGCCCTGCGGGCTGAGCAGGGTGATCTCTTGGCCCACGCCGACGCCCAGCGTTTCGGCGAGTCGCGCGCCGATCGCGACGTTGCCGCTGCCCGGCGTCAGCGCGGCGAGGCTGCCGGACAAGACGTTGTCCTTGATCACCGCGTTGTTCCGGATGTCCGGCACCCGCATGCCGCGCGCGAGCACGCCTTCCACCCGGCCGGAGCTGCTCGCCATCAGCGGCTGCTCGATCAGGGGCGTGGCGGAGGTGATGCCGGGGGTGCGGGCGGCGAGCGCGGCGATCTCCCGCCAGTCGTCCAGCCGGCCGCCGTAGCCCTGCACCACCGCGTGGCCGTTCAAGCCTACGATCTTGTCGAACAGCTCCGCCCGAAAACCGTTCATCACGCTCATGACGATGGTGAGCGCGGCGACGCCGAGCATCACCGCGCCGAGCGAGAAAGCGGCGACGAGGAAGATGAAGCCCTCGCCCTTGCCCGGCAGCAGGTAGCGCCGGGCGATCATGCGTTCGTAGCGGGAGAGGAGCAAGAACACGGCCTTCGGTTGTCAGGAGCGCGGGAGCATCGGGACTAAACGCCCCTTAGTCCGTCAGCCCTGAGCCTGTCGAAGGGCGGAATACACGGACCAGCGGCGATGCGTGCGGCCCGCCCTTCGACAAGCTCAGGGCTGACGGTACTTGGGGTCGGCTACCGGCCGTGTCAGCCCGCCACGCGCGCGAGCGCGTCGTCCGGCGAGAGCTCTTGCCGTTCACCGGTCGCGCGACGCTTGAGTTCGACCACGCCGCGCTCCACCCCCTTCGGGCCGACGATCAGCTGCCACGGCAGGCCGATCAGGTCGGCGGTGGCAAACTTGGCCCCGCCGCGCTCGTCGCGGTCGTCGTAGAGCACCTCGACGCCAGCGGCCTCGAGCCGGCGGTAGAGCTCGTCCGCCGCCGCCGCGCAGCGCGCGTCGTCGGCGCGGATGTTGATGAGCGCGACGCGAAAAGGCGCGATCGCGTCCGGCAAGACGATGCCGTTCGCGTCGTGGCTCGCCTCGATCACCGCGCCGACGAGGCGCGACACGCCGATACCGTAGCTGCCCATCTCCGGCACCACCATCTGCCCGTCCGGCCCGGGGACGCGCATCCCCATCGCTTCCGTGTACTTCGTGCCGAAGTAGAAGATGTGGCCCACCTCGATACCTCGGGACGTGCGCAGCGCCTCGCCCGCCTCGACTTCGCGCGCGGGGTCGCGCTTCTCGTCGGTGGCGGCGTAATCGGCGGTGAGGCCGGCGACGAAGGCGCGGAGCGCGGAGGCGTCGTCCGGACTGACGGCGAGCTCGTCGGCGGTGCGCGGCGCTTCCCAATTCTCATGGAAGAACACCTCGCTCTCGCCGGACGGGGCGAGGATGATAAATTCGTGGGACAGGTCGCCGCCGATCGGGCCGGTGTCCGCCTGCATGGGAATGGCGGCGAGCCCCATGCGCGCGAAGGTGCGCAGGTAGGCAAGCATCATCCGGTCGTAGCTGTGGCGGGCGCCGGCCTCGTCGAGGTCGAAGGAATAAGCGTCCTTCATCAGGAACTCGCGACCGCGCATCACGCCGAAGCGGGGGCGGACCTCGTCGCGGAACTTCCACTGGATGTGGTATAGAATGCGCGGCAGCTCGCGGTAGCTCTTCGTGCTAGCGCCGAAGATGGCGGTGATCATCTCCTCGTTCGTCGGGCCGTAGAGCATCTCGCGGTCATGGCGGTCGCGGATGCGCAGCATTTCGGGGCCGTAGGCGTCGTAGCGGCCGCTCTCGCGCCACAGCTCCGCCGATTGGATGGTGGGCATCAGCATCTCGACCGCGCCCGCGCGGTCCTGCTCCTCGCGGACGATGGTCTCGATCTTGCGCAACACGCGATTGCCGAGCGGAAGCCAAGCGTAGATGCCCACCGCCGTCTGACGGATCAGCCCGGCGCGCAGCATCAGCTGGTGGCTCGCGATCTGCGCGTCGCCGGGCGTTTCCTTGGTGACGGGCAGAAAGTAGCGGGACAAGCGCATCGGCGGGCGTGATCCTTGGGTGGACGGGCGCCCGCCCTCTAGGGGCCGGGCGAAGCGGGCGCAACGCAGGCTGTTGCCGCGAAACCACACGGGCGGCGCATAATGGCCGCAAGTGCCTGTCGCGGGGTGACAATCCGGCTGGTTCCGGCCTAGCTTCCTCCCCACGAGAGCAGGCAAAACCGGCCTCGGTTCAGGGAAGCGCCGAACACGCGGAAGCAGGGTCCGCGGGAACGGCGCCGAGTAGGGGGCTGACGGGTTATCCTCGTCACGCGCGGCGCCCGGGCTTCACGGCCCGGGCGCTTTGCGTTTGGGCCCTCCCCGCTCTCCGCGCGTTGGGCGGGCGAAGGAGAAAGTCATGGCCTCGCAACCGCCTATTCCCGGTACTCCCGTCGACGAGCCTCCGTTCGAGCCCGGCGACCCGACGCCCCCGCGCCCGAGCGAGCCGGTGGTCGCGCCCGACGGCGTGGCCGAGCCGGGGACGGACCCGCTGCACGAGGGGCCATGAAGCTTCCTCCGTCGTGCGGAAGTAGCGGCTAGGCCAGCCCCCTGATCTCCTTGTTGATGTCAAAGGTCCGCTGGTTGTCGACGTCGATCGCGAGCGCGCCGTCGGGCACGACGACGGGGATGATCTTGAGCCGGAAACGGCGGGAGATCAGGCCGAAGATCGGGTGGAGGCGGCCGACGCCGTAACGGACGCGCAGCATGGTCAGGAGGCCGAAAGCGCGGATGACGCGGCGCGGGTTACGGGCGAACTGGCCGCCTTCGCGGAATACCTCCGCGGCGGCGAGCGCGTCGGCGTTGCCGAGCCAGTAAAGGTTGCAGTTGGACACCGGTCCGTCCGAGAAGCGGTAAAAGCGCCGCTGACCCTCCGGGTGGACGCGCAGCACGTCTTCGCGCCGAGCGAGCGCGACGGCGGCGTCCGCGCGCGCGAGGCGTGCCTCGCGGTCGATCTGGCGGACGTGCTCGGGCCTCAGATTGACGTTGTCGCCGGTGGTGACGAGCAGTGGAAAGCGCACGCCCTCCGCCCCGGCGAGAACGCTGCCCATTAGCCCCGGCTCGCTCCGCACGAAGTCGAGCCGGCCCTGCCCTTCCAGCTCGGCGACCTGTGGCACGCCCGCGAAGTCCGCCCGATCCTCGATGGAGATGCGGATGCGGTCGACCTCCGGGAGCGCAGCGAGCGCGGCAAGGACGTGACCGATCAGCGGCTCGCCGTCGAGCTCGACCAGGTGCTTGTGGGTCACCCCGTGGGCCTGCGCCAGCGGATCGTGCCGGCCGTCGCGGCGCGCAGCGAGGACGAGGACGGTGAGCTTGTTCTCGGGCATCTTTACTCCTGGCCGGCGCAGTCAGACCAGCCGGCTCTGGCGCACTGCGGCCTCGATGAAGCTCTTGAACAGCGGGTGCGGGTCGAATGGCTTGGACTTGAGCTCCGGGTGAAACTGGACGCCGACGAACCAGGGGTGGTCGGGGCGCTCGACGATCTCCGGAAGCTCGCCGTCAGGCGACAGGCCGGAGAAGACGAGGCCGTGCCGCTCCAGGGGCTCGCGGTAGTGGACGTTGACCTCGTAGCGATGGCGGTGGCGCTCGCTGATGCTGGACGCGCCGTAGATGGCGCGGGCGTGGCTGTTGCCGGCCAGCTCGGCGGGATAGGCCCCGAGCCGCATGGTGCCGCCCAGGTCGCCGTTCGCAGCGCGGCGTTGGAGTCCTTCGGCCCCCATCCATTCGGTGATCAGGCCGACCACGGGCTCGGCGGCTTCGCCGAACTCGGTGGAAGCGGCGCCGCTGATGCCCGCCATGTTCCGCGCGCCCTCGACGCAGGCCATCTGCATGCCGAGGCAGATGCCGAAGAACGGCACGGCGCGCTCGCGCGCGAAGCGGACGCTCTCAATCTTGCCCGCCGAGCCGCGCTCTCCGAAGCCGCCGGGGACGAGGATGCCGTGCATCGGCTCGAGATGGGCGGCGATGCCACCGTCGTCGGCGGAGCCCTCAAACAGTTCGGCGTCCAGCCAGCGGATCTTCACGCGGACGCGGTTGGCGATGCCGCCGTGGACGAGCGCTTCGGTGAGCGACTTGTAGGCGTCGGGCAGGCCGACGTACTTGCCGACGACGCCGATGGTGACCTCGCCTTCGGGATTCTGGAGCCGGTCGTTGATGTCGTACCAGGCCTCGAGGTCCGGCGCGGGGGCGTCCTCGATGCCGAAGGCGCGCAGCACCTCGGCGTCGAGCCCCTCGCCGTGATACTGCAGCGGCACCGCGTAGATGCTCTTCGCGTCGAGGGCGGGGATGACCGCCGCCGGCGCGACGTTGCAGAACAGCGCGATCTTGGCGCGCTCGCCCTGCGGCAGCTCGCGGTCACAGCGGCAGACGAGCACGTCGGGCTGGATGCCGAGCGAAGTGAGGTCGCGCACCGAGTGCTGCGTCGGCTTGGTCTTCAGCTCGCCGGCGGCGGCGATATAGGGGACCAACGTCGTGTGGACAGATACGGTGCGGGCGCGGCCGAGCTCGTTGCGGAGCTGGCGAATGGCTTCGATGAAGGGAAGCGACTCGATGTCGCCCACCGTGCCGCCGATCTCGCACAGCACGAAGTCGAGGCCGTCGGTGTCGGCGACCGCGAATTCCTTGATCGCGTTGGTGACGTGGGGGATCACCTGGACGGTGGCGCCCAAATAGTCGCCGCGGCGCTCCTTGGCGATGATGTCGCGGTACACGCGGCCGGAGGTGATGTTGTCCGACTGCCGCGCGGGCACGCCCGTGAAGCGTTCGTAGTGGCCGAGGTCGAGGTCGGTCTCCGCGCCGTCGTCGGTGACGTAGACCTCGCCGTGCTGATAGGGGCTCATCGTCCCCGGATCGACATTGAGATAGGGGTCGAACTTGCGAATGCGCACGCGGAAGCCGCGCGCCTGCAGGAGCGCGGCGAGGCTCGCCGCCATCAGGCCCTTGCCGAGCGAAGACACCACGCCGCCGGTGATGAAAATGAACCGCGCCATGGGATGCCCGCCCTAACGGCGACCGGTCGAACCGGCAACCGCGAAGGTCCTGCTTACTGGTTGTTGGCGGCGTTGCGCGCGGCGGCGGCGAGCGGGTCGGCGGCGTCCTTCGGCACAACGACGACGCCCGGCAGCGCGGTGCTCGCCGGCGCGGCGCGGGCGGGCGCGTCGGCCCGGCGTTCGGCGGGCGCGGAGCGCG
>CADCVW010000107.1 GCA_902806235.1 uncultured Sphingomonadaceae bacterium
GGCTGACGAAGAGGACGGGGCGAGGCGCGGGCGCGGGCGCGCGCGCCGCGGCGGCCAGGCGGCGGACCACCTCTTCCGCTGCAGCGCCGCGACCCAGCGCCCCGCCGGCGCGGCGGACGTTGGCGGCGAGGTCGGCGAGGCTCGCGGGGTAGGGCAGCGTCACTACGCGCATTCGCAGCCGCGCGGCGATGCGCGCGCGATCGCTGGCGAGGCCGCCCTGCGTCAGCACCACGGCGGGCCGCGCCCGCGCGACCGACAGCAGCTGGCCGTCGTTCGCCGGATAGGCCCGCGCCGCGCGCCACCACGGCGCTTCTAGCGGGTCGCGCGACAGGTGCGTGACGGACGCGACCTGGCTCGGCGCGGCGAGCAGCAGCAACAGCTCATCCGTGCACAGGTTTGCCGACGCCGCGCGGGGGAGCGGGGCCGCCCCCGCTGCGGACGCCGTGAGCAGGAGGCTACAGACCCAGGCGGAGGCCCGCATGCACCGTGCGCCCTTCGGTCGCGTAGTGGAAGGCGTCCTCGCGCCGGGCGTCGAAGGCGTTCTCCACCCGGCCGTAGAGCGCGACGCCCGGCAACAGTTCGAGCGCAACGTGCACGGTGCCGAGCAGATAGTCGTCGAGGCGCACGCGCGGGGCCGGGAACAGGTCGAAATCCTGGTCGACGCGCGCGCCGACGTAGGCGAGGCCGAGACCGAGGCGGGCGGGGCCGACCTCGCCGGCCGCGACGAGGTTAGCCGAGTGCCGCGGCCGGCGCAGCTCGCGGGTGCGGAGACTTCCTTCTTCTGTGCCCTCCTCCGCGTCGAGGAAGGTGTAGTTGGCGTCCAGCGACAGCCCGCGGCGCGGCGTCCAGCCCGCTTCCAATTCGACCCCGCGGCGACGGCTCTCGCCAGGCGCGTTCGCCGTGGTAGAGCTGAAGCCGACGAAGCGGGTGACGATCTCGTCGCGGAGGTCCGCGGCGAAGCCGGTAACGCCCAAGCGCAAGCCGCGCCGGTCGTAGCGCACCCCCGCCTCCACGCCTTTCGCGCGCTCCGGCTTCACGTCGGGATTGCCGACGAAGCTGCCGGGAAAGAAGCCGAACAGGTCGAAGAAGGTCGGCTGGGCGATCCCCTCGCCGTAGGCGGCGTGGACGTCGGAGCCGCCGCCGACATCAAGCCGCGCGGCGGCGCGCACGGTTGTCGCGTCGCGGAAGGCGCTGAACGCGTCGTGGCGCACCGCCACGTCCGTCACGAGCCGCCCGCCCCAGCGCGCGCGCCATTCGGCGACCGCCGCGGTCCGGCTCCGGTCGCGGTCCTGGTCGGTCGCGCCGAAGAACTCCTGATCGCGCGCCGCGAAGGCCTCGGACTCGCGCTCGACCGCGACGGTAATGTGGTCGTCGCCGAAGCGGCGCGTGACCTGCGCGTCGACGGTGAAGCGCTCGCCGCGGGTGCGGTTAAGGGCGGAGCCTGCCCGCTGGTTACGGTTGGACGAGCGGAGGTACGAGCCGGCGAGCCGCGCGTGCCACCGGCTCCCGTTCTCGCCGACGCGGGCGTGGCCACGCACCGCGCCGATCCGGTTGCGCGTCGTGTCCGACGTGTCGGCGCGGAGGAATGTGACGGGATCGGTGCCGTCGAAGCGGCTCTCGCCTTGGACGTAATGGCCGACGATGCCCAGCTCGCCCCGGCCGTCGCCGGGACGTAAGGTCAGGCGCAGGCTGCCTGCGTCGTTCTCGAACCCGTCGCGGTCGCCGCCGTCGAAATCCGTCGCGTCGATCCCATCCGAGCGCACCTGCGCGACGTGGCCCGACAGCTCGGCGATGCCGCGGGTGAGCCCGCCCGCGACGCTGAACCGCCTGCTGTCGAGCTCGCCGTACTCTGCGCGTACGCGTGGTGCACCCACGGCTCCGCCGATCGCAACCACGCCGCCGAGCGCTTCGGAACCCCACAAAGCCGACTGCGGCCCGCGGATCAGCTCGACGCGGGACGAACCGTCGGCCGTGAACAGCTCGAAGCGCGGCTCGTTGCCCGCCGCAGGGTCGTTGAAGCGGATGCCGTCGACGAAGAGCAGGGTGTGGTTCGCTTCCGCGCCGCGGATGCGCAGCTGTGTCTGCGAACCGCGCGACCCGACGGTGGATACGGACACGCCGGGCAAGTGGCGGAGTTCGTCGACGACGAAGGGCAGGGCGAGGCGGTTCGGGTCGGCGATGAGGCTGCCGGACACCGGCACGTCCGCTAGGCTGACCGGCGTGCGAGAAGCGGTGACCACGATGTCCTGCGGGGGGAGGCGTAAGTCGGCGATGAGGATCTCGCCGTCCGCCTCCCGGGGGGTCGGCTCCGCCTCCGCCGGGATGGCGGCTTGAGCGGCGAGCAGAAATGGAAACAACAAGATACGGTCCTCCTTTGGCGTGAAGCCGCCACGGAGGACCGTCGCGCGATGCCCTGCACCGCACGACGTTCCACGCGCGTTCGGCTGGTCCCGGCCGGGCGCGGACGACGGCGGAGGCAGGTCTCCTGGCTGGCGGCTTGAACGCCCGTTCCCCGCCTTCCCGTGCTGGTCGCACAGTGGCTGATGGGGAAAGGCTCGCCGCTCACAGTTGCGGGCACAGCGCCGGTGTCGAACCGGCTTCCCTTTTCACCTCGGGTCCCCGAATGGGGGCCGTCGGCACCTTCGCGTGGGGCGGGGCGCTAAGGCTTCGCGGCCTTGCCTGTCAAGCGCGCCGCGGCTAGACGCGCCGGCTTGGCGAGCTGGTCGGCAACCAGCTCCACCTCCGAAGGACCCCAGCGATGAAGAACGGCGCCCACCCCGACTACCACATGATCAAGGTGCAGATGACGGACGGCACCGTGTTCGAGACGCGCTCGACCTGGGGCAAGGAAGGCGACACGCTGCAGCTCGACATCGATCCCACCGCGCACCCGGCGTGGACGGGCGGCTCGGGCCGTATGCTCGACGCCGGCGGCCAGGTCGCGCGCTTCAACAAGCGTTTCGGCGGGCTTTCGCTCGGCGGGCGTAAGTAGAACCTCAGGACGGCGCGCGCCCGACGGGCGCGTGCACCCGCGCCAGCACCGCCGCGCGATCCGCGTCGAGCGCGGGCGCGCCGCGGTCGGCGACTTGGCGTACCCCGTCGATGATGATGGGTGAGGCGACGCCGGGCGTGAACGCCCCGCCGCTCGTCGGCAGGTCGACCCGCATCCCGCGCGCGATCACTTGCGGCTCCGCAAAGGCCTGCGCCACCGTGTTGATCGGCCCCGCCGGTACGCCCGCCGCGTCCAGCGCGTCAATCAGCGGGTCGCGGCGCCAGGCGCGCAGCAGTTTTTCGAGCAATGGGATCAGCGCGGCGCGGTTCACCACGCGGGCGGGGTTGGTGGCGTAGCGCGGATCGGCGGCGAGCGCGGGGCAGCCGAGCACGGCGCAGAGCTTAGCGAACTGGCCGTCGTTGCCGCAGGCGATCACGAGGTTGCCGTCAGCTACGCGGAAGTTCTGATAGGGCGCGAGGTTGGCGTGGGCGGCCCCTTGCCGCGTCGGCACCCGGCCCGAGGCCATCCAGTTCAGCGCCTGGTTCGCCAGCACCGCGACCTGCGCGTCGAGCAGCGCCATGTCGAGGTATGCGCCCTCACCGGTCGCCGTGCGGCGGTGGAGCGCGGCGAGCACGCCGACGCAGGCGTAGACGCCCGTGAAGATGTCGGCGTAGGCGATCCCCGCCTTCTGTGGTGGCCCGTCCGGCTCGCCGGTGAGCTCCATGAATCCGCCCATCGCCTGCGCGACGTAATCGTAGCCGGCGCGGTGGGCGAGGGGGCCGTCCTGGCCAAAGCCCGTGATCGAACAGTAGATTAGACGCGGGTTCGCCCCTCGCAGCGTAGCATGGTCGAGCCCGTACTTGAGGAGCCCGCCGACCTTGAAGTTCTCAAAAAGCACATCGCTGTCCCGCGCCAGCGCGCGCACCGTTTCCCGGTCGGCCGGGTTCGCAAGGTCAAGCGCGATCGAGCGCTTGCCGCGGTTGCAGCTGTGGAAATAGGCCGCGGTGAGATCCTCGCCGTCCACGCCGCGCAGGTTGGGAGGCCCCCAGTGGCGCGTGTCGTCTCCCGCGACGGGACGTTCGACCTTGATTACGTCCGCTCCTAAATCAGCGAGCAGCTGCCCCGCCCAGGGCCCGGCGAGGATGCGGGCGAGCTCGAGGACGCGAAGGCCCGCTAGCGGCTTCTCGCCCGCGCTCAGAAGGCGGACAGCCCGGTGATCGCCCGACCCATGATCAAGCCGTGGACGTCGTGGGTGCCTTCGTAGGTGTTCACCGTCTCCAGGTTCACCGAATGGCGGATGACGTGGTATTCGGCCGAAATGCCGTTGCCGCCGTGCATGTCGCGCGCGGTGCGGGCGATGGCCAGCGCCTTGCCGCAATTGTTGCGCTTAATTAGCGAGATGGTGTCCGGGCTTAATACCCCGTCATCCAAGCGGCGGCCGACGCGCAGCGCGGCTTCGAGCCCAAGCGCGATTTCCGTCGCCATGTCGGCGAGCTTGATCTGCACCAGCTGACGGCCCGCCAAGGGCGTCCCGAACTGTTTGCGCTCGAGCGTGTAGTTGCGTGCCGCGGCGTAGCAGGCCTCCGCCGCACCCATCGCGCCCCAGGCGATGCCGTAGCGCGCGCGGTTGAGGCAACCGAAGGGACCCTTGAGCCCTTCGACCTTGGGCAGCAAGGCGTCTTCCGGCACCTCGACGCCGTCCATCACGATCTCGCCGGTGATGGAAGCGCGCAATGACACCTTGCCCTCAATCTTCGGCGCGGACAGGCCCCGCATGCCCTTTTCCAGCACGAAGCCGCGGATGCGTTCGCCATGGGCGGAGGACTTGGCCCAGACCACGAATACGTCGGCGATCGGCGAGTTGGTGATCCAAATCTTGGTGCCGGTGAGCCGGTAGCCGCCGTCGATCGGCTCGGCGCGGGTGCGCATCCCAGCCGGGTCGGAGCCGGCGTCGGGCTCCGTCAGACCGAAGCAGCCGACCAGCTCGCCTTTCGCCAGCCCCGGCAGGTACTTGCGTCGCTGTTCTTCCGAACCGTAAGTGTCGATCGGGTGCATCACCAGGGATGACTGGACGCTCATCGCCGAGCGGTAGCCGGAGTCCACCGCCTCCACCGCGCGGGCGATCAGGCCGTAGGACACGTAATTCAGCCCCGCGCCGCCGTAGGCCGGGTCGATCGTCGCGCCGAGCAGGCCGAGCTCGCCCATCTCGTGCAGGATCTCGCGGTCGAAGCGCTCCTCCATGAAGGCGGAGGTGACGCGCGGGAGCAACCGTTCCTGCGCGTATCCGCGCGCGGTGTCGTGCACCATGCGCTCCTCGTCGGTCAGCTGGTCGGCGAGGGCGAGGGGATCGGCCCAGTCCATGGGCGAGATGGCGAGTTCGGCCAAAGTGCGTTCCTAATACGGCGTTCCCTGTCCACATAGGACCGGAACGCGGCCGGGCAAAGCTCAGCCGAAGCTTTGCTTGAAACGCAGGTAAACCGTGCGCGGCTGGAAACGCTCGCGCCGCTCGAACAGGTCGGCCTGTCGGTCGGAGCGGTCCGGAAAGAAGAAGGTGCGGAAGCGGCGGAACGGGTTGTTGAGCAGGTTGTCGACGCCCAGCGTCACCGCGCGCGTCGGCTCCGGCCGGTATTCGGCGTACGCGAATACCAATCGTTCGCCGCTGTTGCCCGTGTCGAGTTCGTTGCGGCGATAGGTGATCCGGTCGGGCTGCGAGAAGTAGGACAAGCCCCAAGCGTAGCGGCCGAGATCCTGGGTGAAGCGGATGTTATTGTCCCAGGACAGCGCGCCGCTGAACCTACGCCGCTCGCCCGTGTACGGGTCGACCACCGAGGTGCGCTGGAGCAGCACGTCCCATTGCACCCGCCCGCCCTTGATGCCGAGCGTGCCGAGGGGCAGATCGACGGAGGGACGGACGTAATATTGCGTGCCGGTGCCGATGTTGCCCGGCGCGTCGAGCCCGCCCTCGATCGGCACGCGATCCTGCAGCAGTTCGATCCTATTGTAGCCGAGCTCGACGCGCGCCACGCCCTTGCCGAACACGGGGCGGTCGATCGTCAGCTCGGCCTCGTAGGCGCGCTGGGGCAGGAGCTCGGCGTTGCCGCCGTTCACCCGGTCGCTCGACAGCTCGGCCGCGGAGATGAAATCGCCGAAATTGAGCTGCGCGACCGTGCGCGCGAGCGCGAGTTGGGCGTGCCAGCCATCGCCGGGCCGCCAGTCCGCGGTGAGCTTGGGCTTCAGAAACTTCAGCGCGCGCTCTGCCCGCGTGTCGCCGCGCACGGTAAGGCGCGAGGCTTCGAGCGTGAGCCCGCCGTCGAGGCGCAGCTCGGGCGTCAGCGCCCGGCCGGCGTTGACGAAGACCTCGCTGCGATATTCCTGCACGGTCGCCTGGTCGACGGGGAGGTCGATGCGGGTGCGAACGCCGCCCGCGCCGACACTGAACAATTGCACGTCGCTGCGCAGCCGATTGAAGGCGCCCTCCGCGCCCGCTTCGACATTCCAGCCGCCGAAGTCGCCGCGCGACCAGATGAGGCGCAGCACGCGCTCGTCGCTGATCAGCTCGGCCGCTTGCTCGAAACCGCCGAGGACTTCGCCGTCCACGCGGTTGAACGAGGTGTCGCGGCCCTCGTCGTCCTCGTGCGTGGCGAGGCCGATCAGCTTCAGCCCGCCGCCCATGAACGGGCGCGTGACGTCGCCGCCAACCTCCCAGTTGAGCTCGCGGCTGTCTTGGCTGAGCCGGTCGTCGCGGTCGCGGCCGACGGCGGGGAAGACGCGGTTGTCTTGATCGAGCTCGAAGCGCTCGCGCGAGAGCCGGCCATTGAGCCGCGCCGCGCGCACCGGTCCGTCCTTGTGCTCCCACGAGAGGGAGGCGGACGGCACGGCGATGCGCGTGTCGTTGAACTTCAGCCGCGTTTCGACCGTCGCGCCGCTGCGTGCGTCGAACAAGCGATCGCTGCCGCGTTCGGACGGGCGGAAATACTCGACGCCGAGCGAAGCGTTGAAGGCCGAGCGGCCGCGGCGGAGCAAGGCGGAGGCGCTCGCGTCCGGCGTGACCCGGCCGACGAAGTTGCGGCGCACAGTGCCAGTGAAGTTGCCCGCGAGTCCGCCGCCCGCGCTCAGCACCACGTTGACGACCTGAGCGCGGCCGGCGAACTCGGCCCCGAACAGGTTGCCCGGGCCAATCTCCACCCGCGCGACGCGCGAGGCGGGGATGCGCTGCAGAATGGTCTCGAGGCTGTCGCTCTTGGCGGACGGCCGCGCGCCGTTGATCACCACGTTGCCCGCCGCGCCGCCGAAGCCGCGCACCGACGAATCGCCGCTCTCCAGCGTAAAGCCCGGAACTCGCCCGACGATTTCCAGCGCGTTGGCGGGCGCGAAGGGGGCAAAGAAGGAAGCTTCGTAGCTCTGCCGCTGCCCGGGTGCGGCCGGCGCGACGGGAACCGCGGCGTCGGAGGCGTCTTGCGCCCGCGCCGCGCCGCTCAGGGCGGCCGCCACCATGGCGGCCACCGCCCATCCCCGTTGCATGCTCCACTCCCTCTACGCCGGCTGTATTAGCCGAGCAACACAGCCGCTTGTCAAGCGGGTCGCGGAGCTTCGCCCGGAACGCGCAAGATCGCGCAAGCCTCCACCGGCGGACGGGGTGTCCGCCTAACTATCGTCCAGGTATGTCCTGATTCAGTCACGTCATGCACCCGAGGCGCGGCGATGCCTCACGGCTAAGCCAGGCGCCCCGGTGTCAGGCGACAACCGATTGCGTCAGCCTGTTCAACCACGCACGCACAGGGCAGGGTCTCCACCGCTTGGCGGAGCTCGTCAGCAAGGGAGGGTGCATTCATGCCGAGTGTCAGTGCGGACGGGTTGCGCTGTTCAACACGCGCGAGCTGCTGGCGCAGCTCACTCGCAAGGGCTCGACGGCTGTCTGGCCCGGCTTCGCTCACAAGCTGCGCTGCACGGAATGCGGTGCACGTGGCCCGCGCGTTTCATGAAAGGTGGACGGTTCAGCTCCTACCCCTCCATCCCATGCCGATACCGTTTGCGCGCGGGTGCCCGCACCCATGGTTGTGGACCCTGCAGCTTGGGCGCGGGTCAGCGATGACCGGGAGCGGAAACGGCTGATCCGGCAGGCGCGGGGGTGATTAGCTTGCGTGAATGTCCGCAATGGACGGGAGGCTGACGATCAGGCTCCTCTTGGACCCCAAAGGATGGTTGCTGCTCCGAGCAGCGCGAGCGCCGTTCCACCAACGTCCCATTTGTCGGGCTTCACTCCCTCGATCAGCCAAAGCCACATAAGCGCGCAAAGGATGTAGACGCCGCCATAAGCCGCATAGGTCCGACCCGCGTATTCCGCGTCGACAAGCGTCAGGAGATAAGCAAAGAGGCATAGGTAAGCCACGCCGGGGACGAGCCACCACGAAGACTTGTCAAGCCGCAGCCAAGCCCAAAATGCGAAGCATCCGGCAATCTCAGCCAGCGCTGCCCCTATGTAGGCGAGAACAGTCATCGTGGCCGTGTTTCGCATTCAGGAACAATATCAGCAATGCGTCGGAAGCGAGGATGGGCGGAGACCATAAGAATTGCTCGTTCTGCCGATCGTAAGCGTCGACACAGGACGGAGCCGGTGGCGATCCACCCGGATGTGGCGCTGTCCACAGCGAGGCTGCTGGCGACGTTGGCGGAAGCCGAGCGCGCGGCGTTGGTGGCGAGGGTGGGGGAGCCATCGGGTAAGTAGCGGGGGAGCGGCCCGATACGCAGCCGCTCGCCCCTACCCGTAGGACACCACAAGGGAAGCAGTGGCGCCTTGGCTGCATATGGGCGGCGATGGTTAAGAGTTCGTGAAGGGCGTTTTGCTGCTGTCGGCGCCGCGACCTAAGCAAAGCGGGGCAGTCGCCGAGGGCCTGCTTGAGCTGTTCCCAGAGTGGCCCATGTCGGCGTCGCAGCTTTTACCTGCGCCCTCTGCTGCGCTAGCCTGACTCATGAGCCCTGACGTGTTGCGTCGCCCGACGATTCCGAATGCGGCCTATAAAAAAGCTCCGACGCACCTGAGGTGGCCGGGGCTGAGTTTGCTTCGTAAGCGTCGAGCAATGCTGACGCGTGCCATGCGTCGACCAGAGAACGGACCTTGGGCGGGTGGGTTGCTCTCCCCCATCGGGCAATGCTCGGCTGGCTCAGATTGGGAAGGGAGGCGGGCGACATAAGGACGGTGCGGCCGCCCGCTCCGCGCCTGATATGCGCGGATAAAAGCGTGACACATGAGTATGGAGGCGCTTTGATAGCGTGATCCGTCTTGTGTGGTCAGGCACTCGGCTTGTTAGGTGCGGGCACCCGACCACGACGGCAACCTGAGTTAACCCAAAACGCAGTGCAAGCGGCTGTCCAAGTGCTGTCCCGATCTGGCTCAGGTGGTATGGCTCGACCGCCCTTAGTCAGCGCTCCACGAACCGTGCAGCCCTTCCGTTTACAGCCCAAGGTCGGTCGCCAACTCGGTCGCGCCAAGGTCCGGTTCCCACCCGTAGTGGACGTTTGATCGACGTCTGCAACCAATCCTGCTGCCCGGTCGCCTAACTCCATTCGCGCCGATGGTCGCGCGTGCGGCGGAGTAGGCGGGGAGGGGGGGCCAAAACCCTGAGCGCCGGCGCACGGAGACCGGTGTTGGTCCACCGTGAAAACGCGAATACAGCTTTTTCGGACCGAACCGCGGGAGCAGAGTTTCGCCTCCAATACGCGCGCGTGACGCGGGCGCGCGCGCAAAGCCGGCATAGTCCCCGTAGATACGCGATGAGATCGGCGAGCGTGCGCCGGGCCGGGAGCCCGGCCGCTCCGCGTGGACGAAACGGAAAGCGTGCCGAATAAACTATTATAGGCGGATGGTGGTACGTTCGACGGGCTGGACGGCGGGGCGGCGAGCGCGGCAGGCGGGCGCGATAAGACGCTGCCGACCGTGGGAGTGGTCGACGGGCCCGCGCACGGCTGAGGGCAAGGCGCGCACGTCGAGAAGGGCGGCAAACGCGCGAAGCTCCGGGCGGAGCTGGCTTACTTGCGCGCGATCATGCGCGAGCTGGATCGCAAGAAGAGAGGGGAAAGTAGACTGCTTCGGCTGCGGTCCGAACGCGCCAGTGCTGTATCCAGCATCGGCCGGATTGTCCTGTTCTGGGACATCTTGACGTCCTGGGAAGCTAGATACTTGATGTTCTGCAGAATATAGCTGAGCATTCAGCAATATTGTCGATGGCCATTGCTTCAGGATAGCGCAGGCTCCAACGAGGAGTACTATCGATGAAACTTGCTCTCGCATCAGCAGTGGCCGTCATTGCGCTATCTGCGGCATCGCCGGCTTCCGCCGCCCTTGTCCTCGTGCCGGGCGGTGCCTGTAGTCCAGCAACACCGAACCCGGATGCGTTGGCTTGTGCTGGAGCTTTCGCCGGCAATCTCAACAACAACAGCAGTATCGCTGACCTGAACTTGGCCCTTGATGCACTTGTCGGGGGGAACTTCGCTCCTGATGTTCTATTTGCGGCTTTGGACCCCACTAAAGCGCTCTTTTCGGCGGGCAGCGGTACGAACATTAATTTCGCCAATGCTCTTTTCGGGGAGCAAATCTTTAGCATTCATTTTGGTGATGCCGGCACAGGTCTAGGGGATCGGACCATACTGTATAGCTTTAACTTTGGAACCCAAGGAGCCACTAGCGTGACACTCGGCACGGCCGGGTTCTCCAATGCTGTTCTTATAACGCCTTCCAATACAGCGGTTCCCGAGCCCGCCACCTGGGCGATGATGCTCGTCGGCTTTGGAGCAGTTGGCTACTCGCTACGCCGACGTTCGGGATACCGGGTCGCGCAGGCCGTTTAACGCCTGATCGCTGGTACACATGGAAGCGCCGCCCGGGTCACCTCGGGTGGCGCTTTCTTGCGTTTGGCGGACCTGCACGACGTGTCGTGCACGAGGGCTCCGCACAAAGCGACACCGACGAGCGGAAGCAAAGCCCGTTGATGCACCACATAATGGGCAAGTCATCCCGTTATTGAGCGCCGGATGGCTGAGATCGGGAGGTCGCGTTACGGGGCCGGCGTCCGCTGGGGCCGGGTAGTCGGCGCTCGTCATGGCTTGCTCTTTCAGCTCGCGTTGGCCAGCGGAACGGACGTGGCGGTCGTCGAGCGCCCGCAGTTCCCGACCTCGCGCGCCTCTGTAACGAGTTCGTCCGCCCGTCCACTCGGGCGCGCGCTTCTGGGCGAAAGCGAGCGCTGGCAGCCGAGCACAGCCGCATGCCGCCCATTCGCAGCAACAGGAGCGGTTAATACTCGTCCAGCGCACTTCCGCGAAGAAAAGTCGGTGCCTCGGCGTATGGCGGCCGCCGCAGCTTCTGTACGGCCCCGACCATTGGCTGCTTGCAGGTGTGGAATACCTCGCGCCAGTAAAGTGAGGGCCTTCGCTATGCCGGGGACTAACATCTAGGTCTTCGCTGCTGAGAAGGCGCTTCCTTCTGTTCAAGCGGAACGTCCGCCGCTACCGGCTCGTTGAGGTTGCTTCAGTCCCTTGGTTGTATTCAAGAGGAGAGCCGTAATGAGGCTTCTTTTGATCGCCGCGACGGCGTTCGCGCTGCTGGCGGTCCCGACCGGGCTCGCCGCCCAGGAAGGGCGCGGCTACAGCCGCGGCTACGCGATCCCCAACGGGCACCTTCCGCCGCCGGGCGAGTGCCGCGTGTGGCGGCCGGGCGTGCCGGCTGGCCAGCAGCGGCCGCCCACTGACTGCGCCACCGCCCGTTACGAGGCGCGCCGCTACGGCGGGCGCGTGATCTACGGCGGCGGAGAAGGCGGCGACGAGTACCGGCGCGACCGCTACGATCGCGACGGGCGTTACGACCGCGAGCACGCCGACCGCTACGGACCCGACCGCCGCGAGGACGACGGGCGCTACCGCTGCGACGAGAAGGATTACCGCAAGGGGGAGTGCTGAGGCTGGCTCGTGCACCGCACTTTTTGTGGCGACGCGGGCCAGCGAGCTATCTCACCGCCCGGAGATGAGCATCTGCCAAAGCTAAATGGAACAACGAGCGCCGAACCGTTGAACGTCCGCTCTGGGTGGAAAGCGGACATGGGCGGGGGCAAATGAGCACCGCCCGTTCGGCCGATCGGGAGCGACGACACAGGAAGGAGCCGGCGACGGTCTACCGCGGCGCGGCCCCGAGATCACTTTAGGCCGCGACGGGGGCGGGACTTTCACCCGCCCCCAATTTGGGTTTACGGCAGGCTGGCAGGCCGATGTCCCCGAACCATCACCGGCTCAGGCCCGCACCGCAGCTTGACCCTACGTTGCTCAGGCGTAGCTCACCGTTACCTTGGGCCGCTGGTTGCGCAGCGAGTAGCCCACCGCGCCGAAGCCGAGCAGCATCATAGTCCAAGTCGTTGGTCCAGGGACGGCGGTGAACATCAAACGCACGATCGAAGCACGGACTCTAGGGTCGGCGGTGCCGACGCCGGCGAACGCCCCCGTCGCGCCTGCGAACCGCTAATGATGGTGTAGCCCAACACAAGGTTGGACACTTCGGGTGTGGCGCTTGGGGCGGATGCTCCGCTGAGGGCCCCAATGAACTAGTACCGTTGCTCGCCGGCCCGACCACTGCCCGATCGGGGCGGGGCGCTTTCTCCGGATCTGGCGACCCAATCAGCCCTGCTATCGCGCAGCAACAACGATGCCGCGCATGACCCGGCCAGCGAGGTGATAGTCGCGGATGGCAGCTTCCATTTGCGGACGGGCGCTGTTGAATGCCGTTTCGCGGCAGGAAGACCGCCACATGTGCTCCGGCACTTGCATGATTCCTACGGATCCACAAAGCGACCGCACGGCACCGTTGACCCGCCACTTCAGCGTGCGCTGACCGTGTGTGGATGCCAAGTTCAGATCGGCGGTAGAAATATGACGCGTGGGCGCCGGTTCTCCCCTGACCCAGATCCTCTGGTCGGCTGCCGATACCGTTGACGCAGTCCCGGCCCCCGACAGCGCACTACAAGCAGCGATGCCAGCAACTAGCGTCCTGATACTTTTCCCATTGCTCATGGCTCGTCTCCTGACGGCCGACATTGTGTCGGTCATCAGATGTTGATCAGTCGGCAAGCGCCGTGCAGCTACTCTTCTGCCAACGGCAGCAACGGTTCGACGTGCGTTGCCGCTTTCGACGAACGAGCGCCATCCATCGACGAATGCCTTTTGATCATTTGAAGGACATCAGCTTCGTAATTTCGTGAAACGTTGTGCAATGTTTCACCTATCAGGCAATCCCTCCAAGTGTTGTCCTTATAATCAGAAGTCCCGACTAGATCCTTACGGACCAAAGTAGATCAGCGCAAATTATCGAAAAGATGATGCGGTGACCGGCTACGAAAAGGACGGAGCCTACTGCGGGCGCTTCACGGACCAGCGCTCCGCCGATGCTTTCCAGACTCGGTGGCTGAAGAGCTCGTAGAGGCCGCTTTGAGGCCCCGTGGAGCGTGGGCACGAGCGGCCCCGCCGAACCTGATGAAGAGCACTTCACAGGGTCGTTCATACGTTGTCGTCAGGTATGTAGGTTAACAAGCATGAAAACCGCCCACGCCAAAGGTGGGTAGCCTGAGCTGACTGGTGAGCGGCATTCCGCTGATCGGCGGTGTGGTCAGTCACTTCCAAGGGAGGATAGTGCCAAAGCGACTGACCACGACGGAGTACTTGATCGACCCAGACCGACAAGCAAGCCGGTGATCGCTTGCCGTCTCGATACGGCGCAGGGTAGAAGTAGCGTTTCAAGCGGGGTGCTACCGTTGCTGCCCTCACCCTCAGCCGCCGCACGGGTCCAAAGCTACTGTAGTTGTCGGCGCGCGTGCGAGGGCTGGTGTTGTAGGAGGTCGCTTCCTAGCCCCATCGCATGGTGCAGCCCCCTTCGCCACCTGTCCGAGCTCGTCATCAGGGGCGGGTGCGTACGTGCCGAGTGCCGGTGCACGACGCCGTCCCGAGTCGGATCGTGGCTCTCAAGCCAAGCGGGCGTTCCTTCGGGGAACTGTTTTGGGAACGATGGCCTAGACTGAAACAAAAAAGGCAAATTCCTGTCAATCTTTGGCGGACGGGGTGGGATTCGAACCCACGGTGGGCGCGAACCCACGGCGGTTTTCAAGACCGCTGCCTTAAACCACTCGGCCACCCGTCCGGTGCGGGGTTCCATAACGCAAGCGCTCCGTGCGAAGAAGGGCGGATGAAGTTCGTGTCATTGCTGGCCGTGGCGGCGTTCCTGCTCGCGGCTCCCGCCCATGCCCAGTTCGCCCCACCCGTCGAGCAGAACGTCGGTTTCGCGTCCTACCTGCCGCGCCTGCGCGCGCTTGGGCAGGCGGCGGGCGTGTCGCAGCGCACGCTCGATTCGGTGTTTCCTGCCCTGCAGTTCTCCTCGCGCACCGTCGAACTCGACCGCGCCCAGCCCGGCGGCGTGTCCGGTTCGACCCCGGCCCCGCCTTTCGCGCCTTATTACCGCGACCACGTCACCGCTGCGCTGATCGAGCGCGGCCGCGCCCGCTACGCCGCCCTGCGGCCCCAGCTCGCTCGCGTGGAGGCGCGCTACGGCGTCCCCGGATCGGTGGCGATGGCGATATTCGGCCACGAAACCAGCTACGGCACCGTCACCGGCGACTTCGACCTGCTCAACTCGCTCGCCAGCCTCGCCTACGACGGGCGGCGGCGCGCGCTGTTCGAGGGCGAGTTTATCGCCACGCTCAAGATGCTCGACCGCGGCTACCCCCGCTCCTTGCTCCGCGGCAGCTGGGCGGGCGCGACGGGCTATCCGCAGTTCTTGCCCAGCGTGTACCTGCGACTCGCCGCCGACGCCGACGGCGACGGGCGCGCCGACATCTGGCGCTCCCAGGCCGACGCGCTCGCCTCCATCGCCAACTACCTAAGCAACGCCGGCTGGAAGCGCGGCGCGAGCTGGGGCATGCGCGCCGCGGTGCCGATCGGCTTCGACCGGGCAAGCGTGCGGAGCACGCTCGCCGCGCCGCGCTGCGCCCGCGTCCACGCGCGCCACTCGCGCTGGCTGACGGTGGGCGAGTGGCGGCGGCGCGGCGTTCAGCCGCTCGGCGGCATCCGCGACGAGGAGCTCGCCAGCCTGCTCGAGCCGGACGGCCCCGGCCGCACCGCCTACCTGCTCACGGGCAACTACCGGGCGATCCTCGACTACAACTGCTCCAATTTCTACGCGCTGTCCGTCGGCCTGCTCGCCGACGAGATTGCGCGCTGAGGCCGGCTCGCGTTAACGAAGCGCCGCAGGCACGATAGGGTGGGGACCCAAGCCAAGATGAACGCTCGTTTCATAATCGGCTCCGCATGCGGGGTATCGCTTTTGGTCGGCGCCGCCGCGGCCGCGCCGCCGCCATTCACGACGCCCGCGCCCGTCGCCTATATGCAGGACCTGTCGTCGGGCGCGGTGCTCTACGCCAAGGACGCCGACCGCCGCATCCCGCCCGCCTCCATGGCCAAGATGATGACCACGCTGGTCGCCTTCGACCTCATCAAGAAAGGCGAGCTCAAGCCCGACCAGAAGTTCACGGTCCAGCCCGCCACTTGGCAGCGCTGGCACGGGCCGGCGGCGGGCTCCACTATGTTCCTGTCCCCGAACGAGCAGGTGAGCGTGCGCGACCTGCTGCACGGCATCGTTACCTTGTCGGGCAACGACGCGTCCGTCGTGGTGGCCGAAGGAATCGCGGGCACGGAAGAGGCCTTCGCCGCACTGATGAACGAGCGCGCCCAGGCGCTCGGCATGACGAACAGCCGCTTCGGCAATTCTAACGGCTGGCCGGACGAGGGGCGCACGGTGACCACCGCGCGCGACCTCGCCAAGCTCGCCGCGGCGACGATCCAGGACCACCCGCAGCTCTACCGCGAATATTACGGGCAGCCGAGCTTCACTTGGGGCCGCACGCTGGGCGGCAACGCGCCGATCACCCAAGGCAACCGCAACCCGCTGCTCGGCAAAGTCGCGGGCGCCGACGGCCTAAAGACGGGGCACACGGCGGAGGCGGGCTACGGCTTCACCGGCTCGGCCGAGCAAGCGGGCCGCCGGCTCGTGATGGTCGTCGCCGGGCTCGACAGCTACAACGGCCGGATCGACGAGTCCGTGCGCTTCATGAACTGGGGTTTCGGCTCCTGGCGCACCCAGCCGTTGTTCGACGCCGGCGAGCGGGTCGGCGCGGCGGAGGTGCAGCTCGGGGCGGAGGACAGCGTCTCATTGGTGGCCCCGCGCCGGGTCGCGGCGACCACGCCGACCACCGGGCTGCTCAAGCCGAAGATGAAGGTCAGCGTCCGCTACAACGGCCCGCTGAAGGCGCCGATTGCCAAGGGGCAGCACGTCGCCGACCTGGTCGTCGCCACGCCCGACATGCCGGTGCAGGTGACGCCACTGGTCGCCGGCGAGGCGGTAGGCGAGGCGGGGTTCCTGGACCGGCTGTGGGCGGGGATCGGCGGGCTGTTTGCCTGAGCGCGGCCGGCTCGTCAGCCTGGAAGGCGGGGAGGGGGTCGGCAAGTCGACCCAGACGCGCGCGCTCGCCGAGGCACTCCGCCTGCGCGGGCACGTGGTCACCGTTACCCGCGAGCCGGGCGGCAGCGCGGGCGCGGAGGCGATCCGCCGGCTGCTGCTGGAAGGCGAGGGGGACCGCTGGAACCCGGGCGCCGAGGCGCTGCTTTTCGCTGCCGCGCGCGCCGACCACGTCGAGCGGCTGATCCGCCCCGCGCTCGCCCGCGGCGAGTGGGTGGTGTGCGACCGTTTTTTGGACTCCTCCCTAGCGTATCAGGGCGGGGAGGGGCGGATTGCTGTCGACGACCTGCTGCGGCTGCACGAGGTCGGCAGCGGCGGGCTGCTGCCCGACCGCACGCTGCTGCTTCGCATGGACGACGAAGCCGGCCTCGAGCGCGCGCTCGCCCGCGACGAGAAGAGCGATCGGATCGGCGGTCGCGACGCGGGCTATCACGCGCAAGTGGCGATGACGTTCGACGCCCTACAACGGAATTTCCCCGACCGGATTCGGTCGGTGGATGCTTCCGGCGCGCGCGGCGAAGTGACCGAGCGACTGCTGGCGGCGCTGGCCGACCTGCCGTGACCGCGCTGGTCGGGCACGAGGAGGCGGTCGCCAGCCTTCTGCGCGCGATGGCGGGCGGGCGGGGGCACCACGCCTGGCTGCTCACCGGCCCGCGCGGGGTGGGGAAGGGAACCTTCGCCCGCGCCGCCGCCGCGCGGCTGCTGGCCGACGCCGCGGGGCCGCCGGTCGCGCCCGACCGGCTGGAGCCTCCGCACGAGCACCCCGTCGCCGCGCTGATCGCCGCCGGCAGCCACCCGGACCTTCGCGTTCTGGAGCGGCCGGAGAAGGACGGCGGCGAGCTCGCGCGCTCGATCGGCGTCGACCAGGTGCGGAGCCTCGGTCGCATGTTCGCCACCACGCCCGCGCTCTCGTTCCGCCGCGTAGTGATCGTGGACGCGGCCGACGACCTGGAGCGGGAAGGGGCCAACTCGCTCCTTAAGAACCTGGAGGAACCGCCGGCCGGGACCGTGTTCCTGCTCGTCAGCCATCGGCCGGGCGGGCTCCTGCCGACCATCCTCTCCCGTTGCCGCAGCTTGCGCTTCAGGCCGCTGGGCGAAGCCGACATGCGGCGCTTCGTCGAGCGCGAGCTTCCGCCGATGCCGGACGCGGAACGCGACGCGCTCGTGGCGCTCGCCGAGGGCGCACCTGGCGCGGCGACGCGCTACGCCGGGCTGGGCGTGGCGGAGCTCGACCGCGAGCTGCGCGCGTTGACCGTGGAAGGCGACCCGGCCAACGCGCGCCGCGCCGCGCTCGCCGCCCAGCTGGCCCCGAAGAAGGTTCAGCCGCGCTACGAGTTGTTCCTGGAGCGTGCGCCGCGGCTGATTGCGGAAGCCGCGCGCGAGCGGCGTGGCGAGGCGCTTGCGAGCGCGCTCCGCCTGTGGGAAGCGGCACGCGACTTGAGCGGGAGCGCCGCGAGATTGTCGCTCGACCCGCAGACCACCGTGTTCGAGATGACCGGCCTGCTCGCCGCGCTGGCGCTAGAACCAGCGGAGCAACGCCGGCATGGCTGATCCTTTTTACATTTCGACGGCGATCAGCTACCCGAACGGCCCGCCGCACATCGGCCATGCCTATGAAGCCATCGCCGCCGACGTTGTCGCGCGCTTCCAGCGGATGCGGGGCAGGGACGTGTTCTTCCAAACGGGCACGGACGAGCACGGGCTCAAGATGGCGCAGGCCGCGCGCGACCGGGGCGTGTCGCCGCAGCAACTCGCTGATAAAATGTCGGGGCTGTTCAGCGCAATGTGCGACCGCCTTGAGATCAGCTACGATCGTTTCATCCGCACCACCGAACCCGCCCACCACGCAGCGTCGCGCGCGATCTGGGGAGCGATGGCGGCCAACGACGACGTCTACCTCGGCCGCTACGAGGGCTGGTATTCGGTCCGCGACGAGGCCTTTTATGACGAGGCTGAGTTGACGGTGGGCGAGGGCGGCGCGAAGCTCAGTCCGCAGGGCACGCCCGTCGAGTGGACGGCCGAGGAGAGCTGGTTCTTCCGGCTGTCCGCCTACGCCGACCGGCTGCTCGCGCATTACGAAGCGAACCCCGGCTTCGTCCGGCCGGAGGGCCGGCGCAACGAGGTGATGAGCTTCGTCCGCGGCGGGCTTTCCGACCTGTCGATCTCGCGCACCAGCTTCGACTGGGGCGTGCGCGTGCCCGGCGACGAGCGGCACGTGATGTACGTCTGGGTCGACGCGCTGACCAACTATCTCACGGGGGCCGGCTACCCGGACGACCCGGCGCGGCTCGCCCGCTACTGGCCCGCCGACGTACATCTGATCGGCAAGGACATCGTCCGCTTCCACGCGGTTTACTGGCCCGCCTTCCTCATGTCCGCTGGGCTGCCGCTGCCGCGCCAGGTGTTCGGCCACGGCTTCATGCTCAGCCGCGGCGAGAAGATGTCTAAGTCGGTCGGAAACGTCGTAGACCCGCTCGCGCTCGCCGACGCCTTCGGGGTGGATCCGCTGCGCTACTTCCTGCTGCGCGAGGTGCCGTTCGGGCAGGACGGGAACTACTCGCCGGAGGCGATTGTCGCGCGCGCGAATGCGGAACTCGCCAACAGCTTCGGCAACCTCGCGCAGCGTACCTTGTCGATGATCCACAAGAACTTGGGCGGCGAGCTTCCCGCAGCGGGCGAGCGGGACGAGGACCGCGCGCTGCTCGCGCAGGTGCGCGCGGCTTGCGCGGAGGAGTTGCCCGCCGCTTTCGAGCAGCTCGCCTTTTCACAAGGTCTCGAAGCGTGGATGCGCGCGGTGTTCGCCTGCAACGCCTACGTCGACGCGCAGGCGCCCTGGGCGCTACGCAAGACCGACCCGGCGCGCATGGGAGAGGTGCTCGGCACGTTGTTCCGCTCCATCCGCGACCTCGCGCTCGCCGTGCTGCCCGTCATTCCAGAGTCCGCGGGCAGGTTGCTCGACCAACTCGGGGCGGAAGAACGGGGGAGCGACGCGTACAACAACGAGGGCTGGTACGAACGGCTACGCGCGGGCGGCTTCCGCCTCGCCCAGCCGACGCCCTTGTTCCCGAGGCTTGAGTTACCAGCTGAAGGCTGATGTTCGTCGATAGCCACTGTCACCTGATCTACGAGGGCCTGGTCGCGGATCAGGCCGGCGCGCTCGCGCGCGCGCGCGCGGCGGGTGTCGGCACAATGCTCAATATTTCGACCCGTGCGGCCGAATGGGACGCGGTGATTGAGGTCGCCGAGCGCGAGCCCGACGTCTTCGCCGCCGTCGGCATCCACCCGCACGAGGCCGACGTGCACCCAAACGTCGAAACGGAAACACTGGTCGCGCGCTGCGCCCACCCGCGCGTGGTCGGCATTGGCGAGAGCGGGCTCGACTTCTACTACGATAAGAGTGACCGAGACCGGCAGCGGCAGAGCTTCCGCGCCCACATCGCCGCCGCGCGCGAGGCAGGGCTGCCGTTGATCGTCCACACGCGCGACGCGGAGGAGGACACGGCGGCGACCCTGGCCGACGAGGTTGGGAAGGGCGCCTTCGCCGGGGTGATCCACTGCTTCACCGGCACTGCCGAGTTGGCGCGGGCCTGCCTTGACCTCGGTTTCTACATCTCTTTCTCAGGAATCGTCACCTTCAAGAACGCCCACGCCTTGCGGGACGTCGCCCGCGAAGTGCCCGCCGACCGGCTGCTGATCGAGACGGACGCGCCGTTCCTCGCCCCCGTGCCGCACCGGGGCAAGCGCTGCGAACCCGCCTTCGTCGCGGACACCGCCCGCTTCCTCGCCGGCTTGCGCGGGGTCGCGGTGGAGCGGCTTGCGGAGGAGACGACCGCCAACTTCCGGCGGCTGTTCGCCAAGGCGGCCTGACACGTTGCGCGTCCGCATCCTCGGCTGCGGCACCTCGTCCGGCGTGCCGCGGATAGGCGGCGACTGGGGCGCGTGCGATCCGGCGGACGCCCGCAACCGCCGCCGCCGCGCCTCCATCCTGGTCGAGGCGAGCGGCGCGGCCGTCCTCGTCGACACCGGCCCCGACATGCGCGAACAGCTGCTCGACGCGGCAGTCGAGCGCGTCGACGCGGTGATCTGGACGCACGACCACGCCGACCACACCCACGGCATCGATGACCTGCGCCAGCTCGCTTTTGGTGGCGGGCGCCCGGTCGCCGGCTACGCGCGGGCGGCGACGATGGACGTGCTCCGGCGGCGCTTCGACTACATTTTCGAGGGCAGGGGCGGCTACCCGCCCAGCGCGGAGCCGCGGCTGCTGCCCGACCGACTGGCACTGGGGTCGCTCATTATCCGCGCCGTCGATCAGCCGCACGGCCGAATCAGCTCGGCCGGGCTTATCTTCGAGCACAATGGCAAGACCGCTGTCTATTCCACTGATTTTCATGATCTTACGGCTGAGATGCGCACAGCTTACGACCGCTGCGACGTGTGGATCGCCGACGCGCTCCGTCATCAGCCGCACCCGTCGCATCCCACCGTCGCGCGTACCGTCGCCTGGGCCGCCGAGCTCCGTGCGAAACGCTCGGTTCTTACCCATATGGACCATAGCCTCGATTACCGGACGCTGGCGGCGACGCTGCCGACTGGGGTCGAGCCGGCCTATGACGGGATGGAGTTGGTGGTTTGAGCGGCGAGCAGGGCGCGCAGGCGCTGTATCTGGTCGGATTCCTGGTGATCGTGCTGACGGGGCTGGTCGCGCGCCGCATCCCGTTCGTGCGCGGACTGCTGATGGCGGCCAGTTGGGTGGCGATCTTCGGCCTGGCTTATCTGGTGATCGCCGGCGGCGGACTGGAGCGCGCTGGCGGGCAGCTCACCACCTTGCTGTCGGGCAAGCCGCAGGTCGTTGGCGACACCGTGCGGATCCCGATGAGCCCGGACGGCCATTTCTACGTCACCGCGCGCGTCAACGGCGAGCCGATCCGGCTGCTGATCGACAGCGGCGCTACGGTGACGAGCTTCTCGAGCGACGTTGCGTTGCGCGCCGACATCGACGCCCAAGGCGGCTACCGCGTGCCGGTGCGCACCGCCAACGGCGTGGTCACCGCGCGCCGCACCCGCGCGGAAGAGATCGAGGTCGAGACAATCAAGGTCGAGGATATGGCGGTGCTCGTCAGCGACAGCTTCGGCGTCGACGGCGTGCTCGGCATGAATTTTCTGTCGCGGCTGCGCCGCTGGGGCGTCGAGGGCCGCTGGATGGTACTGGAGCCGTGAACTCGTGCGCCGTTTTACATAATATCGATTATCGGGCTTAGCCGTGGGCGCGCCGGAGCCGTCCCTCGAAGATGCCACCGCGGCGCTCGCCGAACTCGTCGCCGTGATGCGCCGGCTGCGCGAGCCGGACGCCGACGTGCGCTGGGCGCGCGAACGGACCTACCCCGAAATCGCGGTCCGCACCATCGAAGAAGCCTACGAAGTCGCGGACGCGGCCGAGCGCCACGACGTCCTGGCGCTCCGCGACGAGCTAGGTGACCTGGCGCTGCACGTCGTCTTCTACTCCGCTATCGCCACAGACGCCGGGCAGTTCACCCTGGCGGACGTGCTCAGCGGCAGCGTTGATAAGATGCGCCGTCGCCACGCCCACGCCTTCGGCGACGCGCCGCGCGGGGCTGGATGGGAGATCATCAAGGCCAGAGAGCGCGTGGGAAAATCGGCCGATCCTAGCATCTTGGCTGATCTTCCTCGCTCGCTGCCGGCGCTGCTGCGCGCCGACAAGCTCGGGCGGCGCGCGGCCAGCGTCGGCTTCGACTGGCCGGACGCGGCAGGCGCGCGGGCCAAGGTGGACGAGGAGCTGGCCGAAGTCGACGCGGCGGAGGGTCGGGACGAGCGGCTGGAAGAGGTGGGCGATCTGCTGCTCGCCGTCGCCAACCTCGCGCGGCATCTAGAGGTCGAGCCGGAAGCCGCGCTTCGAGCGGCGAACGCGAAGTTCGAGCGGCGCTTCCGCGCGATGGAGGCCGCCGCGGGCGAGAGCTTCGCGGCGCTGTCGCTGGACGACAAGGAAGCGCTCTGGGCGGAGGCGAAGCGAGCCTGATCCGTCGGCGGCTGAACTTCCGCTCATCCCGTCTGCCCTGAGCCTGTTGAAGGGCGGGCCGCACGCGCCAACGGTGGTAAGCGTGATCCGCCCTTCGATACCTTCAGATCAGACGGACTTCCTCGATCTCGTGCATCGAAAACAGCAGCGACTACCTCAGACGGCGGCCGCCCGCGCTTGGAAGCGCGCCCAGTCCGCTGGCGATAGCCGGACGGACAAGCGCACCTCGCTGTCCTCCACCTCCTGCTCGAGCACTTCCCCATGCTCGTGCAGCCAAGCCATGTCGCCGCCGGCCGTCACCGGCAGAAGCAGCCGGTGTACGCGCTTGCCCTCCCCCAGCTTCGCGGCGGCGCGGTCGAGCAGCGCGTTCACGCCCTCCCCCGTCAGCGCGGAGATGAGCTCCACGTCCTCGCGCCGCGCGGCCTCCGCGCGCACCGCTTCGCCCTCGTCGGGGCCGAGCAGGTCGATCTTGTTCCACGCCTCGATCAGCGGCGCCCCGCCCTCCCCGGTCGCGCCGATCTCGGCGAGCACGCGCACGACGTCGGCGGCCTGCGGGTCACTGTCCGGGTGGGCCACGTCGCGGACGTGGACAATGAGGTCGGCGGAGGTCACTTCTTCGAGCGTCGCGCGGAAGGCGGCGATGAGCTGCGTCGGCAGCTCGGATATGAAACCCACCGTGTCCGACAGGATCGCCTTATCGAAGCCGGGCAGGCCGATCTCGCGCATGGTCGGGTCGAGCGTGGCGAACAGCAGGTCCTCGGCCATCACGTTCGCTTGCGTAAGGCGGTTGAACAGCGTCGACTTACCCGCGTTGGTGTAGCCGACGAGCGCGATGGTGGGCCAGGGCGCCTTGGCCCGGCGCGCGCGGTGGAGGCCGCGGGTGCGCGTCACCTGCTCCAGCTCGCGGCGGATCTTGGCCATGCGATCGCGGATCAACCGCCGATCGGCTTCGATCTGCGTTTCGCCAGGGCCGCCAAGGAAGCCGAAGCCGCCGCGTTGCCGCTCCAGGTGGGTCCACGACCGCACGAGCCGGCCGGCCTGATAATCGAGATGGGCGAGCTCGACCTGCAGGCGGCCTTCGGCCGTCGCCGCCCGCTCGCCGAAAATCTCCAGGATCAGGCCCGTGCGGTCGATGACCTTGCAGCCGAGTTCCTTCTCGAGGTTCTTCTGCTGCACGGGCGTGATCGGCGCGTCGATGATCGCGAGCTGCGCTTTGCGGTCGCGCACTTCCTCGGCCAAGCGCTGGACCTGGCCGGAGCCGAACAAGGTCGCCGCGCGCGGCGCGCGGATGCGCACCGCCTCCCGGCCCACCACCTCGATGCCGAGCGCCGCGGCGAGGCCGGCGGCCTCGTCGAGCCTCGCCTCGCTGTCGCGCGCGTTGGCGCCCATCTCAGGCAAAGCGACGATCGCGCGCGCGCCGCGCGCGACCTCGCCCGCCGGCGCCATGTCGAAGCTCAAGCGGCCTCCTCCGCCGGCTCGGCTTCACGCAGATCGAGCGGCGCTTCCGGCTGCACGGTCGACACCGCGTGCTTGTACACGAGCTGCGCGTAGCCGTCCCGCAGCAGCAGCATGCAGAACAGGTCGAAGGCGCCGATGTCCCCCTGCAGCATCACCCCATTCACCAGAAACATGGTGACGCCGGCGTTCGACTTGATCACGGCGTCGAGAAAGATTTCCTGCAGCACCGTCGGCCGCTTGTTAGGCCGCTGGCCGTAGGCGCGCGCGATCTCGACGAGGTCGATGGGCTGGGCCGGGACGATGGTAGCGATAGCGTGCTTGTAGACGAGCTGCGCCTGCCCGTCGCGGCGCAGCAGCACGCTAAAGTTGTCGAACCAAGTGATGATGCCCTGCAGCTTGACGCCCTTGACCAGAAACATGGTTACGGGCGTCTTTGACTTGCGAAGCGAGTTCAGGAAGATATCCTGGAGATTGTTGACCTTGTCCGCCATCTCGGCCGGATCTCCGTTATTGGCAGGCGGGCGCCTGAATGCGCCGCGCGAGCGAGACGAAGATGGGAAGGCGGGTTCAGCGCCGCAAGCGGCTACTCGTCACCCTCCTCCCGCGCCTCTGCGAGGCCGAGCGCCTTCAACTTGCGATGCAACGCAGAACGTTCCATGCCGATGAAGGTGGCCGTGCGGCTGATGTTGCCGGAGAAGCGGCGGATCTGGACGCGAAGATACTCGCGCTCGAACGTCTCGCGCGCCTCACGCAGCGGCGCTCCCATTATCGCGGTCGCGCCGCCGCTCGGCGCGAGCTCGGCATGGTCGCTAAGCACCTCGCGGGGCAGCATGTCGACGTCGATGGACGACAAGCGCTCGCCCGGCGACAGGATCAACGTACGCTCGATGATGTTGCGCAGCTGGCGGACGTTGCCCGGCCAATCGAAGGCTTGTAGCGCGGCAACCGCGTCGTCGGCGATGCGCGGCGTGGGCAGCCTGCGTTCGGCGGCGTAGCGGGCGACGAAGTGGGCGGCGAGCTCCGGAATGTCCTCGCGCCGATCGCGCAGCGCGGGCAGGTGCACGGGCACGACATTAAGGCGGTAGTAAAGATCCTCCCGGAACTTGCCCGCCGCGATCTCCTCGGCGAGCGTGCGGGAGGTGGCCGACACCACACGCACGTCGACCTTCACCGTGCGCTGCCCGCCGATGCGAGTGAAGCTCTGCTCCGTGAGCACCCGCAGGATCTTCCCTTGAGTGGTGAGCGGCATGTCCGCGATCTCGTCGAGGAACAGAGTGCCGCCGTGCGCCTGCTCGAGCAGCCCCGGGCGCGGCGGAGCGCCGTCGGACTCGGCGCCGAACAACTCTTCCTCCACCCGCTCGGGCGCCATCCTGGCGGCGCTGACGACCACGAAGGGAGCGGCGGCGCGCGGGCTCCACTTGTGGAGAAGCCGCGCGGCGACCTCCTTGCCGACACCGGCCGGGCCGGTAACCAGCACGCGGCTGCCCGTCGGCGCGACGCGCTTCAGGGTCGCGCGGACGTTATTGATCGCCGCGGAGGTGCCGTGCAGCTCGTCGTCCCCGCCGATCCGCGCCCGAAGGCTCTCGTTCTCGCGCTTCAGCCGCTCCGTTTCCGTGGCGCGGGCGACGAGGTGGAGTAGGTGCCCGGCCTCGAACGGCTTTTCGATGAAGTCCACCGCGCCCGCGCGCACGGCGGAGACCGCCGTATCCAGATTGCCGTGGCCGGAGATCATCAGCACGGGGAGAGACGGATCGCGCCGTTTGATCTCGCCTAGCAATTCCAGCCCGTCGAGCTTGGACCCGGTCAGCCACACGTCGAGCAGCACCAGGGACGGGCGACGCTCGGCCAAGGCCTCCAGCGCTTCCGCGCTGCCGCCGGCGACCCGCGCGGCGTAGCCTTCATCCTCCAGCACGCCCGCCACCAGCTCGCGGATGTCCCGTTCGTCGTCGACGATGAGGATGTCCAATGCCATTCTTACCCCTCCGCAGCCGTCGTGGCCGGCTCATTCTCGTTGTTCAACGTTCCGAGCGGCGCGAGGCTGCGCGGGTCCAGGCTGATCCGCACCAACGCGCCACCCCCCGGCCGGTCAGCGAAACGGATCTGGCCGAGGTGCTCGTCGATAATCTTCTGGACGATGGCGAGCCCCAGGCCCGTGCCGCGGGCGCGCGTTGTCATATAAGGCTCGGTGATCCGCTCGCGCTCGGGCGGCAGGCCGACGCCGCTGTCGGCGACCTCCAGGACGAGCATGCCGTCCTCCTGCGCGACGCGCATCGCCACCTCGCGCTCGCCGTCTGCCTCGCCCTTGGCCTCGATCGCTTCCACTGCGTTCTTGACGACGTTGGTCAGCGCCTGGCCGAGCTGGCGGCGGTCGCAGACGAGCACGGGCGACGGCTCGGGCGCATCGAAACGGAAGCCGATGTCCGGATGCGCGATCTCGTGCAGGAACAACGCCTGCCGGGCGATCTCGTTAACCGGCTCGGGCCGGAACACGGGTTTGGGCATGCGCGCGAAGGAGGAGAATTCGTCCACCATCCGGCGCAGGTCGCCGACCTGGCGGACAATGGTCCCAGTCAGTCGTTCGAACGTGCCCGGGTCGTTCTGCACTTCGCGCCCGTAGCGGCGCTGGAGCCGCTCGGCGGCGAGCTGGATGGGGGTGAGCGGGTTCTTGATCTCGTGGGCGATGCGCCGCGCGACGTCGGACCAGGCGGCGCGGCGCTGGTCGTTCTGCGCCTGGGTGATGTCGTCGAAGGTGATTACCTCGCCGCCGTCGACGCGCACGCGGCGAACGGCGAGCGTCAGCGCCTCGCCGCCGAGCACCGCCTGGACGATGCCGTCGCGCTCCTCCCCGTCCAGCCAGCGATCGAGGTCGGGCGCGAGGTCGCGAAGCGGGACGCCCGCGAGCTCCCCTTCCCCGCCCAGGAACTCGGTGGCGGACGGGTTGGCGAGCAGGATGCGGCGCTCGCGGTCGACGGAGACCACGCCCGCGCTCACTCCCGACAATACGGCTTCCGTGAACGCGCGGCGGCTGTCGAGTTGCGCGTTGGCGTTGCGCAGCGCGCCCGTCTGCGCCTCGAGACGGGTCGTCATCGCGTTGAACGCGTTGCCGAGCGCGCCGACCTCGTCCTCCGGGTCGCCGGGCGGCACGCGGGCGGAAAGATCGCCTGCGGAGACCTGCCCGGCGGCGTCGACCAGCTCGCCCAGCGGCCGGACGAGCCGGTCCGCGAGCTTGAGCGCGATCCAGATCGCTAGCCCGACTAGGAGCAGCGAGAAGAGAATCAGGAGCGCGTTAAAACGGAACTGGAGCGTGCGCGAACGGCGCAAGGTGCGCTGATAGTCCCCGGACGCGCTCTTCGCTTCCGCGATCTGGGCGATGGCGGTCGGGTTGATGCGGCGGCTGGCGTAGAGGAAAATGGGCTCCGTCGGGTCGAGCCGCGCGATCGCCTCCATCCGGTCGCTCGCTTCGGCGGCCGCCACCGTGCCCGGCCGCAGGCGGCGCAGCTCGGCGGCGGAGAAGCGCGCTTCGAGCGGGCGCTGGTCCAGGTTCACCTGCGCAATCAACTGCACCCGCCCGCCATCGTCGAGGCTGACCAGGGCGAGTTCGGAGAGGTCGCGGTACACCGTTTGGAAGAACAGATCCTCGGCGAAGCGCTCGCTATCCAGGCCGTAGCTGTTGATGGTGGCGACGACGTCGCCGCTCATCACCGTCATCTCGCGCGTGATGCGCGCTCGATGTTCCTCGGCGTAGACGGACGCGACGCGGTCCGCGTTGCCGATCACGGTGCGGACGCGGTCCGAGAACCAGTATTCCACCCCGGTTTGGAACAGGAGCGAGGCGAAGATGACGAGGATCAGCGTCGGCACACTCGCGAGCACGGAGAAGAGTGCGACCAGGCGGACGTGGAGGCGCCCGCTGCCGCCGAGCGCGCTGCGCGCTGCGCGGCGCTGCGCGATGCGGCGCGCGACCAGCATCATGAAGGCGAGCGCGGGAACGAGGTTGGCGACGAGGAGCAGCGTCACCGTGGACGGCGGAAGCAGGTTCTGCGGCGCGCCGCCGCGCGTGATCGCGACGTAGCTCGCCGCGAGCGTGCCCAGCAGCGCGAGCACCGCCACGAGCTCGAGCGCGCGATAGAAGCGGTCGCGCGTCTCCGGCGTGCGCGGGGCTAGCCGCCGCAGCAGCGGGGTCCCGCGCCGCTCGGCCGTCATGGTCGTGCGCTGATCCATCGTGGCGCTCCTAACACAGAGCGTTGCGGGGAGAACACGGCGGAAACAAGGCTGTTCTCAGCCGCGCCCGGGCCGGGTGAGCACGCCGCGCTCCAGGAGCTTCTTGCGCAGCGTGTTGCGGTTGATGCCGAGCAGCGCCGCCGCGCGCAGCTGGTTACCGCCGACGTGCTCCAACGTGCGGCGGAGCAGTGGCGCTTCGAGCCTGGCGAGCATATGCTCGTACAGATCGGGTGGCGGCGCGCCGGCGAGCAGCGCGGAAAGATGCGCGTCGATCGCCTCCTCCATCCCGTCGAGCGAGGGTGCGGCGATCGAGCCGCCCTCCCCCGCCAGCGCGGCGGCCACCGCCTCCGCGCCGATTACGGGATCGCGGCCGAGCACGCACAGGCGACGCACGAGATTCTCCAGCTCGCGCACGTTGCCCGGCCAGTCGTGGGCGCGCAGCGCGTCCAGCGCCGCGGGCGAGACCCGCTTGCGGGGCAGCCCCTCCCCCGCTGCGCGGTCAAGGAAGTGGGCGACGAGCTCGGGCAGGTCCTCGCGCCGCCGCCGCAGCGCAGGCAGCCGGACGGGGACGACGTTGAGCCGATAATAGAGATCCTCGCGGAACGCTCCCGCGCCGATCAACGCCGGCAGGTCCTGGTGCGTGGCGGCGATCACCCGCACGTCGGCGCGAACGGGCCGGGCCGAGCCGACCGGCGTGAACTCGCCCGACTGGAGCACGCGCAGCAGCCGCGTCTGCGCCTGCGCTGGCATGTCGCCGATCTCGTCGAGGAATAGGGTGCCGCCCATCGCCTGGGCGAAGCGCCCGGCGGCGCGGGCGTGCGCGCCGGTGAAGGCGCCGCGCTCGTGGCCGAACAGCTCGCTCTCAATCAGCTCGCGCGGGATCGCCGCCATGTTCACCGCGACGAACGGCGCCGCGCGCCGCGCACCGTGATCGTGGATGGCGCGGGCGACCAGTTCCTTGCCGGTACCAGACTCGCCCAGCAGCAGCACCGTCAGATCGGACGGCACCACGCGGGCAACGGTACGGTACACGTCCTGCATCGCGGGCGAGCGGCCAACTAACGGCAGCTCCTCGACCTTCTCCGCCGCGGCGGGGGCCGGCGCGGTCGAGGCGAGCGCGGCGGCCGCGGCGCGGCCGAGTTCGGCGAGGTCGAAGGGTTTAGGCAGATATTCGAACGCGCCGCGCTCCGTCGCGCGGACGGCCGTGGTGAGCGTGTTGCGCGCCGACAGGACGATCACCGGGGCGTTCCCGACGCCGCGCAGCCGCGGCAACTCATCCAGCGCGTCGCCGTCGGGCAAGGCGACGTCAGTGACCACCAGGTCGGGCGGGGCGCGACGGGCGGCGGCGTCCGCCTCGTCGAGCGTGGCGGCGAGCTCCACCGCGTAGCCTTCCCGGCGCAAGGCTTCGCGAACCACCGTCCGGATGCCGGCGTCGTCGTCGACGACGAGCACGCGGGCGTTCACCGATCCGCCCCCGCACGGCGCAGCCGGACACGGAAGATGGTGCGGCCGGCCGCCTCGTTCCGCGCGTGCTCCAGCACGCCGCCGAGGTCGGCCGCGAGCTTGTCGGCGAGCGCGAGGCCGAGGCCGGAGCCGTTGAGCTTGGTCGTGACGAACGGCGTGAACAGCGCGGCGGCGACCGCGGACGGCAGGCCCGGGCCGTCGTCGATAACCGCCGCCTCGATCGGTAGGGCGACGCGTCCTCCCGCCCCATCACCTAGCCCCACCCCGTAGCGGTAGGCGGTGCGCAGCTGAACGGGACCGCGCGGCGCGGCTTCCACTGCGTTCTTCAGTAGGTTGGTGAACAGCTGCACCAGCGCATCGCGCTCGCCCAGCACGGCCGGGAGCGACGGATCGAACGCTTCGTCGATTGCGACGTCCCGCGCGTAGCCCTGGCGGGCGAGCGCGGCGACGTCGCGCAGCACCGCATGGATGTTGAGCGGGCCGCAGTCCAGCGGACGCGTGTCCGTGAGGCCCTCCATCCGGTCGAGCAACGCGGCGATGCGGTCGACCTCCTGCCGGATCAGCCGGGGCATCTCGCCGCCCTCTCCCGCTCCCTCGATCAGCTGCGCGGCGCCGCGGATGCCCGACAGCGGGTTCTTGATCTCGTGGGCGAGTACGGCGGCGGCGTCGACCGGGCGCCTGACGCGCGGGCGGCGCGGCGCGGGGCGTGCATGCACCGCCACCACTCGCCAGCCCGGTCGCGTCGACAACGGGGCGACCGCGACGTCGCCGTCGCGGGCGGGTCCCTGCGCGAGTTCGATCCGCCGGTCGAAGGCGAAAAAGGGCGCCGCTTCGGCGCGCGCCCCGAGCGCCGCCGCCGGCTCGCCGAAGCGCAGGAAGTCGTCGAGCGGACGACCGCGCATGACGCGTTCGCTCGCCGTGGCCAGCGCCTCGCCAGCCATGTTCGCGCGCCGGACGCGGCCGGCCTCGTCGAGCACAAAGGTGGGCGTGGGCGAGCAGAGCAGCGCGTCCTCCGCCGATCCTTCGTCGGCGTTCAAGCCGCCGCGCGCTCGAGCCAGGGCGCGTAGAATTCGGCGAGCATCGCCCGGGCGCGGCGGCTATCTCCTTCGAAGTTGAAGCGATTGCGGAAGTCGGCGGAGCCGTGCAGCCCGCGCGTATACCAGCCGACGTGCTTGCGCATCAGGTTGACGGCGGTGTGATCACCGTACTCGTCCAGCATGGTTTCGTAATGGGCGTCGATTAGCCGGTACTGCGCGTCCACGCTCGGATCTGGGCGCGGCGTCCGGTCGGCGAGGTCGTCGGCGACTTGAGCGAGGAGCCACGGCTTGCCGTAGGCGCCGCGGCCTATCATCACCCCGTCCGCGCCCGACTGCGCCAGCGCCGCGCGCGCGTCCGCCGCCGAGCAGATGTCACCGTTGACGATCACGGGCAGCCGCACCGCTTCCTTCACGCGGGCGACGAAGGACCAGTCGGCCGAGCCCTTGTACATCTGGCAGCGCGTGCGGCCGTGAACGGTGATCATCCGCACGCCCAAGTCCTCGGCGATGCGCGCGAGCTCCGGGGCGTTCAGGCTGTCGTGGTTCCAGCCCATGCGCATCTTCAGCGTCACGGGCACCTGCACCGCGCGCACCGTAGCCTCGATAATCGCGGCGGCGAGCGGCAGGTCGCGCATCAGCGCGGAGCCTGCGTCGCCGTTGACCACTTTCTTGACCGGGCAGCCCATGTTGATGTCGATGATCGCCGCGCCGCGGTCCTCGTTGAGCTTGGCGGCCTCGGCCATCTCCTTGGGCGAGCAGCCAGCGAGCTGGAGCGAGACGGGCTCCTCAATCGAGTCCCACAGCGCCTTCTGCAGCGACTGGCGCGTTTCGCGGATCATCGCCTGGCTGGCGATCATCTCCGACACGGTGAGCCCCGCGCCGTAGCGCTTGACGATGCGACGGAACGGCCGGTCGGTGACGCCCGTCATGGGCGCGAGGATCACCGGCTCCGCGATACGCACGGGGCCAATTTGGATAGGCTGAACGAGGCTCATGCGGCTGCCTGTTTTCTAGGCAGACCGACCTAGGCGAGTTGCCGCCCCCCGGCAAGGCCGCTAGGCGGCGCGCGATGCCTAGCCAGCCCGTCATCGCCGCCCTGATCGTCGCCGCCGGCGAAGGCGCGCGCGCGGGCGGGGGCGTGCCGAAGCAGTACCGGCGGATGGGCGGACAGAGCCTGCTCGCCGCGGCGGTGGACAGCTTGGCCCGGCATCCGGCGGTGGCGCGTGTGCAGGTGGTGATCGGCGTGGGGCAGGAAACGCTCTACGCCGAGGCGGTGCGCGACCGTCCCCTGCCCCCGCCCGTGCTCGGCGGCGCGACGCGGCGAGCATCCGTGGCGAACGGCTTGGCGGCGCTCGGGCCGGAGGTGACGCATGTCTTGGTTCATGACGCCGCGCGCAGCGCGGTGCCGGCGGAGGTGACGAACCGGCTCGTCGCGGCGCTGGCCGCGCACGACGCCGCCGTGCCCGTGCTCCCCGTCACCGACACGCTCGCCGGGGCGGGTGTGCTGCTCGGCCCGGCGGTGGACCGGGCGGGCGTGGTGCGGGTGCAGACGCCCCAGGCGTTCCGGCTGGCGGCACTGAGCGCGGCGCACGACGGCTGGACCGGCGCGGAGCCGACGGACGACGCGGGCATGGTCCGCGCGATCGGCACGTCCGTCGCCGCGGTCGAGGGCGACCGGCGGCTGGAAAAGATCACCCACCCGGAGGACCTGACGGTGAACATGGTGACCCGCGTCGGTACGGGCTTCGACGTCCATGCCTTCGCCCCCGGCGATGCCGTCATGCTGTGCGGGGTCGCGGTGCCCCACGCGCGCGGGCTCGCCGGGCACAGCGACGCGGACGTCGGACTGCACACGCTGGTCGACGCCTTGCTCGGCACGCTCGCCGACGGCGACATCGGCCAGCACTTCCCGCCCACGGACGAGCGGTGGCGGGGGGCCGCCTCCTCCCGCTTCGTCGAGTTCGCGCGCGAGCGGGTGGCCGCGGCCGGTGGAGTGATCGACCACGTCGACCTCACCCTGATTTGCGAGCGGCCCAAGGTCGGCCCGCACCGCGAGGTGATGCGCGCGCGGGTGGCCGAGCTGCTCGGCCTCCCCGTGCGCCGCGTGAGCGTCAAGGCGACCACCACCGAGCGGCTCGGCTTCACCGGGCGCGAGGAGGGCATCGCGGCACAGGCCGCCGTGTCCGTGCGTTATCCCGAGGAATGAGCACCGACCCCCACTCCTTCCTGCCGCCCGAGCTCCGCGCCAAGGCGGAGGCGGTGATCGCGGCCAACCGCGCCGTCGGCCGCCGCGTCGCGCTCGCCGAGTCGTGCACGGGCGGACTCGCGGCCGTCGCGCTGACGGAGGTGCCCGGCTCGTCCGACGTGTTCGAGGGCGGCTTCGTTACTTACTCAAATGAGGCCAAGCAGCGGCTGCTCGGCGTTAGTGAGGACGTGCTCGACACTTTCGGGGCGGTCTCCATCGCGGTCGCTTGGGGCATGGCGCACGGCGCGCTGAAGCGAATGGGCGCGGACGTCGCGGTGGCGATCACGGGCGTCGCCGGCCCGGGCGGCGGATCGGAGCGCAAGCCGGTCGGCACCGTGATCTTCGCGCGGGCGGAGCGCGGCGACGCGCCGGACAAGATGGTTGCCGACCGCCGCGACTTCGGCGACCTGGGCCGGAGCGGCGTCCGCGTTCAGGCGGCGCTGTGCGCGCTGGAGCTGCTGATGCCGCCGGAAGCTGACGCGCCATAGAGTTCGGCGGCGCGGCGTTCGAACGCCGCCACCATGTTCTCGAACGCCCGGTCGAAGACGCGCTCCGCCGCGGCGTTGAGCACGCGCGAGCGGAAGGCGAAGTCGACGAGGAAGGACAGTTCCGTGCTCCCATCGCCCGCGGGTTCGAAGCGCCAGTCGTTCTCCAGCCGGCTCAGCGGCCCGTCGACCAGGGTGGCGCGCACGCGACGGGGGCGGTCCTTCTCCACCCGGCTCGTGAACCGCTCGCGGAACGAGCCGAAGCTCGCGACGAGGTCGGCGAACATGACCGATCCGCTATCCCCGCGCACCCGCGCGGCGGCGACGCCGGGCAGGAACCCGGGGTAAGAGTCGACGTCGGCGACGAGATCGAAAAGCTGCTCGGGACTATAGGGGAGCAGCCGGACGTCCTCGCGCCTAGGCATGCACCTTCGCCGCGGCGCGCCCGAGCTGCGCCTCCCGGGCCGCCCTGAGCTTCGCGAAATCGTCGCCCGCGTGGTAGGACGAGCGCGTCAGCGGGCTCGCCGCGACCAGCAGGAAGCCCTTGGCCCGCGCGATCGCGGCGTAGGCGTTGAACGCCGCCGGAGTCACGAACTCGGCGACCTTGGCGTGGCGCGGCGTGGGTTGGAGATACTGGCCCATGGTCAGGAAATCGATGCCGGCCGAGCGCATGTCGTCCATCACTTGGTGGACCTCCAGCCGCTCCTCGCCCAAGCCCATCATCACCCCGGACTTGGTGAAGATCGACGGGTCGTGGCGCTTCACCGTTTCCAGCAAGCGGAGCGAGGCGTAGTAGCGCGCGCCGGGGCGGATGGTGGGGTAGAGCCGGGGCACCGTCTCCAGATTGTGGTTGTACACGTCCGGGCGTGCGGCGACGATCGCCTCCACCGCCGCGTCCGCCTTGTTGCGGAAGTCGGGGGTGAGGATCTCGATGGTGGTGGCGGGCGTCGCGCGGCGCAGCTCCTCGATCACCCGGACGAACTGGCGCGCGCCGCCGTCGGGCAGGTCGTCGCGGTCGACGCTGGTCACCACGATGTGCTGCAGCCCGAGCTCCGCCGCGGCCTCCGCGACGTGCGCGGGCTCGAGCGGGTCGACGGCGCGCGGCATCCCCGTCTTGACGTTGCAGAAGGCGCAGGCCCGCGTGCAGGTGTCCCCTAAGATCATCACGGTGGCGTGCTTCTTGGTCCAGCACTCGCCGATGTTCGGGCAGGCCGCTTCCTCGCACACGGTGGAAAGGTTAAGGCGGCGCATCAGCTTGCGCGTGTCGGCGAAGCCGGCGCTGGTCGGGGCCTTGACCCTGATCCAGTCGGGCTTGCGCGCTTTCGGCTGCGCGGCGGGGGACATCGCGTTCATGGGCGGGAGATAGCGAGCGCGGGGGCGCTCCGCCACCCTCGCGCCGTTGCGCTCTCGCGCGCGCCGTCGCAGGAAGCGGCATGGACAATGCCCGCAACGTCGCCCTCCTGATCGACGCCGACAACGCCCAGCCCTCGGCCATCGACCCCGTGCTCACCGTGCTCGCCGAACTCGGCACGGTGAACGTGCGCCGCGCCTACGGCAACTGGTCCAAGCCCGCTCTCAACGGCTGGCGCGACATGGCGGTGCGCTACGGCATCGAGCCGCAGCAGCAGTTCGACCTGACCAAGGGCAAGAACGCGACGGACATGAAGATGACCATCGACGCGATGGACCTCATGTTCCGCGGCCGCATCGACGCGTTCGGCATCATGTCGTCCGACAGCGATTTCATGCCGCTCGCGGTGCGGCTGCGGCAGGACGGGCTGCCGGTGTACGGCTTCGGCGGGGAAGGCACGCCCAAAGCGTTCCAGAACGCCTGCTCGCGCTTCATCGACGTGGGTGCGCTGCTTCGCCCCGACCGCGGATCCGGCCCCGATCGCGGCGCGCTCGAGGAGGAGCCCCCGCTCCCCACCATCGCCGACGTCCTGCCCCCGGCCATTCGCCGCGACGCCAAGAAGGACCCGGAACTGCTCAAGCTGCTCGTCGACGCCTATGACTCGGTGAAGAAGGACGCGCGCGGCTACGTTTCGCTGTCCGCGATGGGCCAGCTCGCGGGCAACCGGTCGAGCTTCGACGCGCGCAATTACGGGTTCCGCCGGTTGTCCGATCTGATCGAGGCGGTGGACAATTTCCAGGTCGATCGGCGCGAGAACGGGCTTTGGGTGAAGCGGGTGCGCTGAAGCGCTACCCGCCCGCCCCCGCCCGCGCGAACTCGTCGGCCACCGCCGCGAGGCAGCGGTTGTAGGGCACGGGGCCGGCGAGCTTGTCGTCGACGCAGGTCAGCTCGGCCGACTGCCGCGCGTCGGGGGTGGGCGCGGACAAGTCCGGCCGCCCGCTCCGCCCCCCGAGCGCGGCGAGGTGCATGTTGCGGCAGCGGTTCCAGCTGGTCGGCCCGGCGAGCTTGGCCTCGACGCAGGCGAGCTCGATCGACTGGCGCTCCTGCGCGCGGAGCGCCCCGAGGTCCGGCGAGCGCGAGCTGAAGGCGGCGAAGCGCTCCTCGACCGGGCGCTCGGCGGCCACCAGCGGCTCGGCGGC
>CADCVW010000108.1 GCA_902806235.1 uncultured Sphingomonadaceae bacterium
CGCGCCTCGGCCCAGCCGTCCAGCCCGCGCTTCAGCCGCGGCGCGAGCAGGATGCCGCCGAGCGCGCCGGCGCAGGCCAGAAGCGCCAGACCCGCGCCCAGCTCGGCCATATCGCGCACGAAGCTGTCCTCGCCCAGCCGATCGCGGGCGAGGAACAGGCCGATCGCCATCAGGCCGAGCAGCGCGACGAGGTCGAGCAGCCGTTCCACCACCAGGGTCGCCGCGGCGAAGGCCCGGCCGATCCCCAAGCGCTTGGGGAAGACCACCGCGCGGGTCACGTCGCCGGCGCGGAAGGGGAGCACGTTGTTCAGCGCGATGCTCGCCATGAACGACGGCGCGACCTCGCCCACGCTGATGGCCGGCCGCTCCTCGCGCAACATGGCGGTCCAGCGCCAGGTCCGCAGCAGGTAGTCGGCGGAGAGCGCTAGGAAACCGAGCGCCGCCCAGGCCGGGCTGACCCGGCCGAGCGCCGCGCCGAGCTCGGCGAGCGGCACGCTGCGGAAGAACAGCACGCCCGCCGCGACCGACACCAGCGCGCCGAACAGCGGGCCGAGCCAGCGCCGCGCGCCGCCGGGCGTGTGCCCGGCCTCTTCGGCGACCACCATTCCGTCGCCGCTATTCGACGGCCGAGACGACCGTCGGCCGGGAGCGGCCCGCCTCCTCGCGCCGTCCGTCGAAGCCGAGCTCCTCCATCACCAGGAACAGCGGCCGGTCCTTGGCCTCGCTGTAGATGCGCCCGATGTACTCGCCCATCACGCCGAGGAAGATGAATTGGAGCCCGCCGATCAGCATCACGGCGATGAAGATCAGCGTCCAGCCCGGCACCCAATTGTCGGTAAACAAGCGCAGCCCCACCGCGTAGAAGATGCCGAGCAGCGCGACGGCGGAGAAGGCGAAGCCGACGGTGGTGACGATCTTGAGCGGCACCGCCGAGAAGGACACAATACCGTCGAGCGCCAGCGCGAGCATCTTGCGCAGTGGGTATTTGGAGTCGCCCGCGAAGCGCTCAGCGCGCTTGTAGGGCACCGCCGCCTGCTGAAAGCCCACCCAGCTCGTCATCGCGCGCAGCAGCCGGTGCTTTTCCCGCATCCGCTTCAAAGCGTCGACCACCGCCCGGTCCATCAAGCGGAAGTCGCCGGTGTCGAGCGGGATGGGCACCTCCGACAGGCGGTTGATCAGGCGGTAAAAGGCGCGCGCCGTGGCCAGCTTGAACCGCGTCTCGCCCGGCCTGTCCGTGCGCTGCCCGTAGACGACGTGAAAGCCTTCGCGCCACTTGGCGACCATGTCGCCGATCACCTCCGGCGGGTCCTGCAGGTCGGCGTCGATCAGCACCACCGCGTGCCCCCCCGCGTAGTCGAGCCCCGCGCTGACCGCGATCTGGTGGCCGAAGTTGCGCGCCAGCCGGAGCACGCGGACGACGGGGCTGCCCGCCTGAAGGCGGCCCAAGAGCTCGGCCGTGCGATCGCGGCTGCCGTCGTCGACGTAGATAATCTCATGGTCGGGCGTGATCGCGCGCAACGCGGCGCTCAGGCGCGCGTGGGTGTGCTCGATCACCTCCTCCTCGTTGAAGCAGGGGACGATCACCGACAGCAGGGGAGGGATGGGCGACATCGGAAGATCCTGGGCCGGAAAGCCGCGGGCCGCCCGGCGACGGCGACGCTTTGGCGAGGCGGCGCAAGCCTTTATACCAGCGCGAACGGCAGGCCAAGCGGGCGCGGCGCGGGCCGCCTTTCCGGCTTACATCCCGGCAGCTTCCGCTTTATCGGGCCCGCGATGCACGCCGCCCCTGCGACCGACCTCGGCCCGTCCACCCGTCGCGACGGCATCTCCCGCTCGCACCTGTTGGGCGTGACGGGGGCGGCGCTGCTGATCGGACTGCTGAGGCGGCTGACGATCGCCGGCCCGCCCGGTTTCCCCATGGGCGAGGGTGGGCTGTTCCTGCTCTTCTCGCAGGGGATCCTCGACGCCGGGCTGCGGCTCCCGCTGGAGGTGGCCTACGGCGGCGAGGTGCTCCCCTTCGCTTATCCGCCGCTGGCGTTCTGGCTCGCGGCGGGCCTGTCCCGGCTGACGGGGGCCGGGCTGGAAAGCGTCTACTACTACCTGCCACTTTTCCTGAACCTGCTCGCGATACCCGCCTTCTGCCTGCTCGCCGCGCGGGCGCTCGGCGACCGCGTCGCTTTTGCGCTCGCCGCGCTGCTCTACGTCCAGTTGCCGGAAAGCTACATCTGGCAGATCACCGGCGGCGGCCTGCCGCGCGCGTTGGGCGCCTTGTTCGCCCTGCTCGCCGTCGCCGCCGCGCTGCGCGGCGCGGGGGCAGGGAGCTGGCGCGCCGGCCTCGTGCCCGGCGCGCTGACTGGCTTCGCGATCCTGTCGCACATGGAATGGGGCATGTTCGCCGCGACCGGCGTGGCGCTGGCTTTTCTCCTGCGGGGCAGGGGCTGGGAACGCATCCCGCCGCTGGCGACGGCCGGGGCGGTCGCCCTGTCGCTGGCCGCGCCCTGGCTCATCTTCGTCCTGTTCCGGTACGGCCTCGCGCCGTTCCTGTCAGGCGCCAGCGCGGGCGGGAACAGCATCAGCGCGTTCCTCGACACCATGCTCAGCGGCCGGCTGTTCGCGCTCGCGCTCTGGCCGGCGGCGCTGGGCCTGTTTGTCGCGCTGCGCGACCGCGACTGGTTCCTCGCCGCTTGGCCGTTCCTGGTGCTGCTGCTGACGCCGCGCATGGGCCTGTCGGCGGGCGTGGCGATCCCGGCGGCGCTGCTCGCCGGCGTCGGGCTGAAATCGGCCGGCGAGTTCTTCGTCGCGCTGGCGGCGGACGTCGGCCGGGGACAGGGATCCCGGCTGGCCCGGTTCGCCAGCCGTCCGGTCGCGGGCGTTCCCCTCGCGGCGTTCGGGCTGCTGCTGTTGATCTCGGCGGCGCTCTCCACGGGCGTGCGCAACATCTTCGTCGATCCCACCACCGTTCGCCCGCTGGAGCAGCCGACCCGTCGGGCCATGGCCTGGATCGCCGCCAACAGCGCGCCCGACGCGCGCTTCGTCGTGCTATCGGACGCCAAGGCTTGGTACGCCGACCGGACGGCCGAATGGTTCCCCGTCCTCGCCCGCCGCGCGAGCCTGACCACCGCGCAAGGGCTCGAATGGGCGGGACCCGGCGTCTTCACCGCCAAGCTGCGGGAACTGGACGCGCTCAAGGGCGTGCAGGCGAGCGACGCCGACCTGCTGCCGGCCTTTGTCGAGCGCCATTACTGCCGCGCCGACCACGTGGCCCTCTTCGTGCCGCCGGATGCCGCGGAACGCGCCGCCTTCGCCCGCGACCGGAGTTACGCCATCGTCCACTCGGACGCGGGCGCCGCGGTTTACCGCCGCGCGGTCCCGGCCTCCGGGTGCCGCGCTTGACGGGGGCGACCGCGTACGGCGAAGCGCGGCTTCCGCCCGCCGCCCTGCGCGGCGCGGCCGGACGCCGGGTCCGCCCCGCCACGCTAGTGCTCGCGCTGTTCCTGTTCCTGGGCCTGGACGGCCTCCTGCTGTGGCGCTTCCTCCATTTCGCGCCGCCGTGGCTATACCTGCTCGCTGGCATCGCCTTGGCCGGCCTCGGCGCCCTGCTAGCGCGCGCCGTCGATCGCTGCTGGCGCGACGGGCCGACGGTGCGCAGCCTGCTCTGCTGCGCCGCGGTCGCGACGCTGCTGCTGCTGTGGGGCGGCGAGGGCCGGCTGGTTTACGCCAACCTGGACTGGCAGGTGCGCGACGCGGTGCTGCGCGACATGGTCCTGCAGCCTTGGCCGTTCGCCTACTCGGCCCGCGGCGCGGCCGAAGTGCTCCGCGCGCCGCTCGGCATGTATCTGGCGCCGGCCCTTGCGGGCAAGGCGTTCGGCGTCGCGGCGGTGGACGTCGCGCTCCTCGTCCAGAACAGCGCGCTGCTCGCGCTCCTCTTCGCCCTCGGCTCGGCCCTGTTCGCGACCGTCCGCGACCGGCTGGTCGCGCTCGCCGTCTTCGTGCTGTTCAGCGGGGCCGACATCCTGGGGCAGCTGTGGATGATCTGGCGGCGCGGCCGCGCCTTCGCCGATCACTTGGAGCCCTGGGCCGACGGGCTGCAGTTTTCGTCGCACGTCACCCAGCTCTTCTGGGTGCCGCAGCACGCCCTGGCCGGCTGGTTCGGGGCGTTGTTCTTCCTGCTCTGGCGCGATGGCCGGCTGCCGGTCGCCGCCTTCGGCGCGCTGCTCCCGCCGCTGGCGCTGTGGTCGCCGCTGAGCCTGCTCGGTTTGGCGCCCTTCGCCGCCTACGCCGGCTGGCGGCAGCTGGCCGACCGCGGGCTGGACCGGGATACCCTGCTCCTGCCGGCGGGGGCCTTCGTCCTGTCAATCCCGGCACTGCTTTACCTGACCGCGGCGGGCGACTCCGTCGGCTTCCGCCCCTTCCCGGTCGCGCTGGACACCTTTCTCCTGTTCCAGCTGTTCGAGGTGCTGCCCTTTCTCCTGCTCCTCACGGCGCTCGACGCGCACGGCCGCTACGGCGCGGGCCCGTTCCGGATCACGGCGGCCGTGCTGGTCGTCGCCCCGCTCGTGCAGCTCGGCGAGAGCGCGGATTTCGGCATGCGCGCGTCCATTCCGGCGCTCGCCGTGCTCGCCGCACTGATGGCCGACGCGCTGCTCCGCGCCTTCGCCGGTCCGCGCCCGCGGCGCGCCCGCGGCGCGGCGCTGGCCGCCCTCCTGCTCGCGGGTGCGGCTACGCCGGCCATGGAGCTTCGCCGCGCCTTCCTCTTCCAGCCGCCGCCGCGCCCGCGCTGCTCCATGATCGGTTCCTGGGACAGCGGCACCGGGCAGCAGAAGTTCGGCAAGTCGACCTACCTCGCCCCGGTTGACGCCTTTCCCCCGCTGCTGCGGCCCGCCGCGCCCGCGGCCGTCCCCGCCGACGGCGACCTGGCGCGCTGCTGGCCCAAGCCTTGGCGCACGCCGCGCTGAGCGCCCGGGCCGCCCGTTCGGGGCGGCCCAGGCGGCCGGCTCAACCGACCGCCCTGACCTTTTCGATAGTCCGTCCCGACCCCGCCAGCTCCCGCGTTACGTCGAGCAGAGTGTCGACCATGTAGTCCAGCCGCGGCTCGTCGATGCCCGGCCACACACCGACCCAGAAGCTGTCCAGCATAATCTTGTCCGTATTCTCCAAGCCGCCGTGCACGCGGTACTCGACGTCGCGGAACGCGGGCTGCTTGGTCAAGTTGCCCGCGAACAGCATCCGGGTGCCCACCTTGCGCTCCTCCAGCGTCTTGGTGAGCAGGTTGCGATCGACGCCCGCGCCGTCGCGCAAGGTGAGCAGGTAGCCGAACCAGCTCGGCTCCGTATTGGGCGTGGGGACGGGCAGGTGGTAGTAGCGGTCGAGCCCGCGGGCGAGCAGGCGCTCCGTCAGGCCCCGGAAGTTTTCGCGCCGCCGCTCGACGAATCGATCGAGCTTCTTAAGCTGGCTTACCCCCACCGCGGCCTGCATGTCGCTGACCTTCAGATTGTAGCCGATGTGGCTATAGGTGTACTTGTGGTCGTAGCCCTTGGGCAGCTCGCCCAGCCGCCAGCCGTAACGCTTGTTGCAGGTGTTGTCCTGGCCCGGCTTGCAGTAGCAGTCTCGGCCCCAGTCGCGGAAACTTTCGGCGATCTTAGCGAGGAGCGGGCTGTTCATCAGCACCGCGCCGCCTTCGCCCATGGTGATGTGGTGGGCGGGGTAAAAGGACAGAGTCGCCACGTCGCCGAAGGTGCCGACGTGCTGCCCGTCCACAGAGGCGCCGAAGGCGTCGCAGCAGTCCTCGACCAAGTACAAGCCGTGCTGCTTGCAGAGCGCGGCGACGCGCGCGACGTCGAACGGGTTGCCGAGCGAGTGGGCGATCATCACCGCGCGCGTCTTGGGCGTGATGGCGGCCTCGAGCAGGTCGACGTCGACATTGTGCGTGTGCAGGTCCACATCGACGAAGACGGGGATGCACCCGTATTGCACGATAGGGGTGACGGTGGTCGGGAAGCCGGCGGCGACCGTGATTACCTCGTCGCCCGGTCTGATCCGCTTCTCCCCCAGCTTCCAGGAGGTGAGGCAGGCGAAGGCGAGCAGGTTCGCCGCCGAGCCCGACACGGTGAGCTTGCTGTAGCGCCGGCCAAACTTCTCGGCGAGTTCTTCCTCGAACTGGTCGGCGAAGCGGCCGGCAGTCAGCCACATGTCGAGCGAGGCGTCGATCAGGTGGGCGCAATCCTCCCCGTCCATCACCTTGCCCGACGGAGGGATGTAGGTCTCGCCGGGGATGAACCGCGGCTCCGGCCGCGCTTCGTGGTAGGCGCGGGCGAGGCGGATGATCTCGGAACGCATCTCGTCGGACATGAATACTCTCGGCAAAGACGGGATCGCGCGCGGATCGCTCGCCGCGAGCACGGAGGCGCGAACCGGTAGCAAGGACGGCCGCGTCCGTCGATATGGCGGGCGGACGCGCGCGTTCAACGCTCGGCTCGCCACGGACCGTCCGCCGGCGACCCGCGGGTTGACGGACGCCGAACCTCCCGCCAAGGCGCGCCCGGACTGTGGCGTTGGGAAGGGTGCATGCCGTGAATGTGACCGAGCGCAAGATGCTGGAACTGCTCAAAAAAGGGCGCGACCAGCACGGCGTGGTCGCAGTTAAGGCCGAGTTCGAGGCCGAAGGCACGCGTCCCGACGAGTTCCACCGTCTGCTCGAGCTCGCGCAGCGCGCGGACCTGAAGGTCGCGCTCAAGATCGGCGGCTGCGAGGCCGTGTCGGACCTGTTCGCCACCAAGGTGTACGGCGTCGATTACGTGATCGCGCCCATGGTGGAGACGCGCTACGCCCTGTCCAAGTTCATCGACGCCAAGAACAAGACGCACGGGCCGGACGAGGAGCGTACCGAGTTCCTGTTCAACCTGGAAACGGAGACCACCCTCCGGAACCTGGACGACATGCTGCCGCTGGCCAAGGAGGGCGTGGACGGCATCGTCTTCGGTCGCGTCGATTTCACCCTGTCGCGCGGCATGCCGCGCGGTGCGATCAACGACCGCTCGATCACGGACGCGGTGCTCACCGTCGCCCGCGCCTGCGCCGACGCGGGCCTGGAGCTGGTAGTCGGCGGCTCCGTGTCGCCGGACGCCATCGACCCGTTGAAGGAGGTCCAGGCGATCCGCCTCGACCGCTTCGAAACGCGCAAGGTAATCTTCGAGGGCGATGCGGTGACCCGCGGATCGATCCGCGACGGCATCGCCAACGCGGTCGACTTCGAGCTGCTGTGGCTCAAGAACAAGCGCGACTATTATCAGGCGATCGCGCAGGAAGACGCGCCGCGGATCGAGATGATGGAGAAGCGAGCGGCCGCCGGTGCGCCGCCGCCGACGGCGGCCGCCGGCTAGGCGCGCTGCTCGCATGGCCGGCTGGCGCCTGCTCCTGCTCGGCGCCACCGGCGCGATCGGCGGCGCGGTGGCGCGCCGCGC
>CADCVW010000109.1 GCA_902806235.1 uncultured Sphingomonadaceae bacterium
AAGCTGCGACAGGCCGTCCGCCGTCTCCTCCCGGCGCTTCTCCCGGTAGCCGATCGCGACGTTGTGGATCACGCGCGGAAAGGGCCGAGCGCGTCCGCCCGTTCGGCTACGGTTCGCATGACCCCCAGCGTGGAAACATCGCCGATCACCACGCCCGCCGCGGCGGACAGCGCGCGGGCGGCTTCGACCGCACGGGCGTCGCTGCGGGCGGGCAGGACAACCTGGTGCCCGTCCGCCGCCAGCCGCCGCGCGGCGAGCAGGCCCAGTCCTTGGGATGAGCCCGTGATGAAGATCTTGGACACGGCCGCGCTCAATTCCCGGCCGGCCAGTCCGGCGCGCGGCCGGCGGACGTCGGCGGTCGGTCGGTTCGAGCGCTCGCCTCCCCCGCCGCCGGCACCCGCGCAGTGACGGAAAAGCGGCCAGGCGTCGACCCGTCCGAGTAGCGCGCGTCTGCCACGGTGACGACGGCGCCGTCCGCCCGCCGCTCCACCCGCGCGAAGGGCAGCCGCGACCAGTACAGGAAGTCGGCGACGTCCTTGCTCCGCCCCGCGGCGGCGGCGACCGCAGGGTCGGCCATGTTGGTGGGCGCGGCGGCGGGCGACATGGAGAGCCTCGGGCCGGGCGCGAAGCGCAGCTCGCCGAACAGCAGCCGGCCGTCCGCGCGGACCACCAGGTCGCGCCGGAACGGGTCCACCGGCACCGGGCTCGCGACGGCCGCGTCCACTGGGCGCAGTCCGCGCGCTTCGGCCGCCGCTTGCGCCAGCCGCGCGGCTTGCGCGCTGCCCAGGCCCATGGCGCCGACGTACGAGCAGGCGAGGAGCAGGCCGGTCAGCGCGGGCCGGGCGGGCGCGGGGTGGCCCGCCCGCGCGCGCCGCCGCGAAAGTAGCACGCCCGCCGCCAGCAGCGTCCACAGCCACACGTCGATGATGAACAGGGTGTCACCGTAGAACCAGCGGTCGGAGAACGGCATCAGCAGGCGGACGCCGTAGGTGTTGAGCAGGTCGAGCAGCGGGTGCGACAGCGCGCCGGCGTAAGCCAGCGCGAGCAGCGGGCCGGGCCGCACCGGCGGCCGGGCGGCGGGCCGCCTGCCGCGCCCTCCCTGCCACCGGTCCAAGGCGATCAGCGCGGCGGCCAGCAGCGGCGGCAGCAGCAGCAGGCCGAGCGGGCCGTGCGTCCAGCCGCGCCGCCACGCGAGGTTCTCGCCGACGAGCAGCCCGAGCACGTCCACGTCCGGCAGGTTGGCGCCGACGATCAGCGCCGCCATGCCGAGCCCCGTCCACCGCTTCAGCCCGGCCTCGCCGAGCGCTGCGCCGGCCAGTGCGTGCGCGAGATTGTCCAATCGCCCCTCCTGCCCTTCGCCCGCGGCCGCCGCCCGCCCGGTAGAGGGCTTGGTCCTTAACCGGGAAGCTCGGCAAGTCCGCACGGATCGTTCCGACCGCGCTCGGCCGTCAGGTCGTGAGAATCGCGGCCCGCTCAGGCCGCGATGCGGTCGCCCAGTCGCCGGCCGGACAGCCACGCCGCCTCCACCCGTGGCGCGAACAGCCAGTCGCCGCACGCGCCCAAGCGGAGCGCCGGGTCCCACAGCGTCCCCGGCCCGCCTGCCCCGCCGCTCCTGGCGAAGCGCCAGCGGTGCGCGGACAGGTGGATGGGGGCGGGGAGCGGCGCGCCCAGCTCGGCGGCGAGCAGGCGGAGCAGGGCGAGGGTGACCGCCTCGGCCGCGTCCTCCAGATGCTCGGTCGACCAGGCGGGGCTCGCCTGCACCACCCAGGCCTCCGGCCCGCCCCGCTCCGGCTTGGCCGAGTTCCGCGCCGCCCAGCCGATCGCGCCACGGTCGCGGAGTAGTTCGACCGGCGCGGCGAGCGGCCGCTCGAACGCGGCCATCGCTGTCCAGCAGGGCTGCGAGCGCGCGGCGGCGGCGAGCGCGGCGAAGGCGGGGTGGTGGGGCAGGAGCAGGGGCGCGGCCTGCTCGGCGGGGACCGCAACCACCGCCGCGTCGAACGGTTCGCCGTCGACGCGCCAGCCCGTGCCGTCGCGTTCGAGCCTGTCGATCCGCCTCCCCCATGCCACGGCTCGGGCCGCGGCGAGCGCGCGGACCGGCGCGTTCATGCCGGGCGTGCCCACCCAGGCGTCCGGCCCCGCCGCCGGCCAGCGTGCGGCGACGCCCGCCGCCTCCCACTCGCCCACCGCCGCCACGAAGGCGGGGTCGCGCGCGGTGAAGTACTGCGCGCCATGATCGAAGGCGAGCGCGCGGCCCCCTGCCTCCGCGCGGCGAGTCGACATCCGCCCGCCCGGACCGCGGCCCTTGTCGAACAGCGCGACCGCGTGCCCCGCCTCGGCCAGCCGGTCGGCGCAGGAAAGCCCGGCAATGCCCGCGCCCACGATGACAACCCGCATGAATTTCCCCCTCCCCCGTGCCCAACGCCCGCGGCTCCCCAGATGGCGATGGTGGCGCGCGCGACCAATGCGGATCCCGGCCCGAACGCCGCGCCGCCGTCGGCGAAGGGCGCCCCTGTGCCCGGCGGACACCTGGCGCGGCTCGCGCGGCTGGGCGGCATGGCGAGCAGGGTCGCCGGCGCGATGACCGCCGAGGCCGAGCGGCCGAGCGGCGACCATCGACACCGGCGCGTTTCGGTCGAGCGGGTGGTCGCCGGGCCCGGGCTGGTCGAGATCCACGAGATCCTGGCCGCGATCGAGGGCCGGCCCGCGCCGCGGCTGGACGCGGTGGCGCTGTGGACCGCTGCACTTGCCGGGCGCGACAGCCTGGCGGTCGCGGCGCTCGACCGCTTCTGCCTGAGCTTGGGGTCGGTCGCGGGCGACCTCGCGCTTGCCCATGGCGCGGGCGGGGTGGTGATCGCCGGCGGGCTCGGGCTGCGGCTGGCGGAGCACCTGCCCCGCTCCGGCTTCGCGCAGCGCTTCGCCGCCAAGGGCCGGTTCGAGAGCATGATGGCAGCGCTACCCGTCAAGCTGGTCACGCGGCCGGAGCCCGGGCTGTTCGGCGCGGCCGCCGCCTTCGCGGCGGAGCACGGCTGAGCTTTCGGAACGAGCAGGGCGGGACGAGGCCGGTCAGCGGTCGGCGACCGAGCTGACCCGGGCTGCCCCCAGCCGAGCCGGACTACGCCGCCTGTCGCGGCCGTCCGACGGAAGGCGGCGTTCTAAGAATCATGGTCGCGCAATCGGCTGATCGCGGTTGTCCGTTCGGAGCCCGGCTGTCAGAGTCGCCGTCCCGCATGTCGCTCGCCCACGCCCTCCTGACCGCGCTGTCCGAGCGGTCATGCTCGGGCTCGGAGCTCGCCAAGCGCTTCGACCGCTCAATCGGCTTCTTCTGGCCGGCCACGCATCAGCAGATCTACCGCGAGCTGTCGCGCCTCGAGACAACCGGTTGGGTTTCCTCGCGGGCGGTGGAGGCAGCGCCAGGGCGGCGGCGCGTCTACGAGGTGCTGCCGGCGGGACGGGAAGAGCTGTCGCGCTGGGTCTCCACTCCCCACGAGCCCAAGGCGATCCGCGACGAGCTGCTGGTCAAGTTGCGCGCGGAGGCCGTGCTGGACGGGGGCGGGCTGCGCGACGCGCTCCGGCTGCGGCTCGAACGCCACCGCGACAAGCTGGAGGCTTACCGCGCGATCGAGTTGCGGTCGTTCGATGACGCCGAGCCGCCCCGGAAGCAGCGGCTTCAGCACCTGATCCTGAAGGCCGGCATCGATGTCGAACTGCTCTGGATCGACTTGTGCGAGAACGCGCTCGCCATCCTGGACGGCGGCACCGAAGATTAAGCTGCGAGCCGCTGAAGATTGGCGGCGGCCGGCATCGCGGCGTCGCGCAACCGGGCGAGCACGGCGAGCTTGTCCGCCTCCTCGGGGCGGACGGCGTCGACGACCTTGCCGAAGCCGTCCAGTCGGCTCGAGCGCATCCATCGCCGCAACGCGTGGTCACGGCCCCAAGCCGCCTCGTTCCGCAGATTGGCGAGGACGGTGCGCGGATAATCCTCCGGCCGGTCGGGGAAAGGCACGACGCCAGTGAGCGCGTTCTTGGCTTCATCGTCCGGATAGTGCGCCTCGACATAAGCGACGAGCGCCGCGCTGAACGCCGGCTGGGGCGCCCGCACGAGTTGGCACACGACGCGTCCCGGCTCGAACACCGGCACCGACGGCCGCCGCTCGACGGCCGACGCGGTGCAGTCGACATAGAGCGTGTCGGCCGGCATCGCGCGGTCGCCGCCGTCGAGGCGCATGCCCTCGCGGCCGATCGCGCGAACATGGCCCATGCGCACCACGTCACCGATCCCGCGGAGCAGCTCGACCTCGCCTTCCGAGATGGTGGCGTAGTGGAACATGCCGGGCCTGGCGCTCTGGTCGATGCGCAGCATCACGCCCGCGGCCTCCAGCCGGTCGAACAGCTCGTCCACCGAACCCGCTCGCGCGAACGCTTCGAACGACGCAGCCTGGCCGCCGATCGCGTCGTGGAAGAACTCGGGCCCGGGCTGGGTGTTGCGGCGGTTGAGTAGCCAGGAGTCGCGCGGCATGACCCAAGTGACGCGATCGGCGGGCACGCCGGACGTGAGCAGCCAGACGCCGACGTCCATCGCGGTCTTGCCCGCGCCCACGATGACGAACCGAGCGGGAGGCCCTCCCGGGGCGCGGGCGAGGTGGGGCAGGTCGTTCGGCGTGACGAGCCGCGCGCCGGGCTCCACCTCGTACTTCGGCTCGCGCGTCGAGGGCACGGCGGTACCGTAATAGGTGGCGTCGACCAGCTTGCGCCGCACCTCGATCCGGCTCTCGTCGCTGCTGAGCAGCGAGCGCAGCCGGCCGTCGCCGAGATGGTCGGTCATCGGCAGGAAGCGCACGCGCCCGCTCGGCAGCAGCCTGCGGCGCATCACCGCGTCGAAGTAGCCCGACACCTCCGGGCCGGACGCGAGCTCGTAGAGCCCGGCGTTGAGGCCATGCTCGTCCTTGAGGCCGCTGCCCAGCTGCAGCGAGTTCACGCCGTAAAAGGCCGACGGCTGGTGGAGCGCCACGAACGAGTAGGCGTCGTTCCAATGACCGCCGGGCTTGCCGTGCCGGTCGACGATCGTGATCGTTGCATCCTGGGTTTCGGCGAGCAGCGTGTCGGCGAAGGCGAGGCCGACCGCGCCGGCGCCGATAACGAGGTAATCGGTCGCGTGGTCGGTCATGACGTAGCCCTCGTCCGGCGCCTGGAACGGAGGCAGGATAGACAGGCGCGGTACCCGGTGCAACAAGTTGCAAACCTGCGACGCGGTTCGGTGGAGGATGACGATGGAGAATTGGGACTTCCTGGTCGACAAGGCCGACCTGTCGCGGACCGAGCTGCGGCCTATCCCGGCGCCCGACGCGATCGAGCTAGCGCTCGGCGAGGCGCTGCTCGCGGTGGAGCGGTTCTCGTTCACCGCAAATAACATCACCTACGGCGTGGTGGGCGACCAGCTCGGCTATTGGCGTTTCTTCCCCGCGTTCGAAGGCTGGGGGCGCATCCCGGTATGGGGCTTTGCGCGCGTTCTGCGCTCGAACGCGGAGGGCGTCGCGGAAGGGCTGCGCCTCTACGGCTACCTGCCCATGTCGACGCATTTCGTGACAGGAGTACGGACGTCGGGCGGAGGTTACGCCGACGCGTCGGCGCACCGGGCGGGTCTGCCGGCGGCGTACAACCGCTACGTCGATGCGCCGGAGACGGCGCGGGACGACCATGTGGCGCTGCTGAAGCCACTGTTCACGACCTCGTTCCTCCTCGACGATCTGCTCGAGGAGGCCGCGCCGGACGCGACGGCCATCATCTCCAGCGCGTCGAGCAAGACGGCGCTCGGCCTCGCCTCGATGATCGCGCAGCGGGGCGCCAAGGCGGTGGCGCTCACGTCGGATAGGAATGTGGCCTTCGTGGAGGGCCTCGGCCTTTACGGACAGGTGGTGCGCTATGATGATGCGGCTCGCCTGGACATCGACGGTCCGGTCGCGTTCGTCGATGTCGCCGGCGACGCCGGCGTGCGCGAGGCGGTGCACCGCCGTTTCGGCGACCGGCTCGTCCACAGCGCCGTCGTGGGCGCGACGCATCACGAGGCGAGGGCTCCCGCGACGGAGGAGCCGCTTCCCGGACCGAAGCCCGCCTTTTTCTTCGCGCCGGACAGGCTCGCGAAGCGCTCGGCCGACTGGGGCGCGTCGGCCTTCAACGACCGAGTCCGGGATGCGATGACGCGCTTCATCGAGGAGAGCGACTGGCTGCGGATCGAACGGCACCGCGGTCCGGAGGCGCTGGCTGACGTGTACGCGTCAGCGCTCAGCGGAACGGCTTCCTCCGATGTTGGCCATATCGTGCTGCCGTAGGGTCCGGGTCGTCGGCGTGCGCCGGCAGCTAATGTCGACTGCTTCCGTTCAGCCTGGAGATGATTTGCGCCGCTCGGCCACTGGTCGAGCCGTTGCGCAATCTATCGTCGCAATCCGATCGCCCTCGCGCGCGCCTCAGCTAGCGACAGCGCCTTGAGCGAGCCGAGGCCATGTCGCGGCGCTTACCGCCGCATGAGCCGGACAACCTAGGTTTCGGCCCCTGTCGACCTAATCACCAGCACGAGGCCGTCACCGTCCGTGAAGGAGCCTGAACTGGCCCGACCGCTCTTACGTATCCGGAGCTAATAACCACCATCCGTTCAGCATCCCGTGCGCGGCTGCTACGCGCCACAAGTGGTGTAGGAGATGGGCGAAGTTGCATCCAAAAGCAGTCGTCTTTTCGGCCTCTAAACCACGCTCATGATCATTGGATTGGCGTTCAAACGTTTCACTCGCTTGTGTAGCGGGCCGATCGCGAACGTCACACCAGCATCGAAATGGCATTGCCGAAATTGTGCATAACGAACGTTCCTGAACGTTCGCAAATAGGTCTTTAGCTCAGACCGCCGTGCGCTTCGCAAGCTCCAGAGCATGTTTTGCGTCGGCGCCAAGGTAGCACCCCGTGCTCTCGATCTTGGCGTAGCCGAGGAGGATCTGAACTGCTCTGGGATTGCCGGTCGCCTTGTAGATGATGGACGCTTTCGTGCGCCGAAGCGAGTGAGTTGCGCATCCCTGACGGTGTTGGCCATTCGCCTTGAGCCAAAGCGGCAGCATGCAGATGGACCTGCACGGCCGAGAGACCTGCTTCATCTACTTAAATCGTGATGTTAAGAGGATTGTATGTCGCCTACGGTTTCTGAGCTGTCGATCGACAAGGAAGCGCTGCTCGCCAAGTATGTGGAGGAACGCGACAAGCGCCTCCGGACGGACGGCACTGCTCAGTACCAGCGCATGGAAGGCGTGTTCGAGCGTTACAAGCTCGACCTTCAGGGTGAACGGATCGAGCGTGAACCGGTCTTCGACCACGTAACCTTCGCCTTCGTCGGCGGCGGCTTCG
>CADCVW010000110.1 GCA_902806235.1 uncultured Sphingomonadaceae bacterium
CGGACGGCCCGCGAACGAAGCGGAGGTGGCCCGGATCGGCGGGCTCACGCTGGCCGCCGCCGTGCCTCTGTCGCTGCTCGCCGGGCGATGGTCCGACCGGCTCGGGCGGCGGCGTCCGTTCCTGGTCGGTTCGGGCCTCGTGATGAGCCTGGGCTTGGCCGTGATGGGCGCGCGGCCTTCCCTCCTCGCCGCGGTCGCCGGCTACGCGCTGTTCGGTTGCGCGCTGACGATCTTCCTCTCCATCCAGTCGGCGTACGCGATGCAGCTCCTGCCGTCGGCCGACCAGCGCGGCCGCGACTTAGGCTTGTTCAACCTGGCCAACACGCTTCCCGCGCTCTTGTCCCCGCTGCTCGCCGGCGGCTTGGCCACTGCTTACGGCTTCGATCGGCTGATGCAGGCGCTGGCGGTGCTCACGGCCGTCGCCGCCGTGCTGATCCGGTTCGTCCGCACGGACGGGATCGGTCCGCCCGGCTCGTCGTCGGCACGATAAGGGCTACCGCCGTCAACATGTCCTGCATCGGAACCGAGCTCAAGCCGCTTCAGGCCATCGCGCGTATTTCCGCTGTCCTCCTTGAGGCGAACATCTGCGACGAAGAGTGCGGGCCCATTCGCTATCTCCTGAATTTCGGCCGCAACGTCCAGTCTAGCGCGTTCTCCAGATGTTGGAGGAACCAAGGTTCGGCAAAGCTCTCGGCGGTATGGCCCATGGCAGTGTAGGCGACGCGGCCACCTTCGAACTCGTGGGCCCAAGCGACCGGGACAGAGCTCCCGGGCTTCATCCCGATCGAGGCAGGATCAAGCGTCGCGACCGCTCGGGCGCTAAAAGAACGATCGCGAAAGAAATACCATTCGTCCGTGCGGAGGCGCGGTGAGGGGAGGCCTCGTGCAACGGGATGTCGGGGCTCAACAATCTTCACCTCGCCGGTCGGCGTGCCGGGCGGGTGGCTTTTGAACCGGCCACCGATCATTCGTCCGTACCATGGCCAATGGTAATGCGAGTCTGCCGCCGCATGGATGGCGAGCACTCCCCCGCCCTGTCGCACGAACGCCTGCAATGCCGCTCGGCGCGCGCCGACGAACCATTCGGAGGACGGGTTGTCGGGTTTGGTAGTGTTGCTGAGCAGGACGATCGCGTCGATGTCCTTCAGCCGCTCGCGATCGAAAACGTTCGGATCCTCGCTGGCGACGACGTCAAAGCCACGGCGCACGCCCATGGCCCTGAATGCGGCCACGCCGGACTCGATCGAGTTGTGCCGGTAGCCGGTCGAATGCGAGAAAACGAGGACGCGCGAGGATCCCTCGACACGCCTCGTCATGGCACCGAGGCCGGCGAGCACCAGCAGGAGCAGCATTGGACGAATGAACGGCATCTTCGGGGCCTCGCGAACGTTCTTCCTGCCTAGCACGACCGGGCCTGGAACCACGAGTTGGGCGTGGCCTAACCGCAGGCGCTAATGAAGTCCGTGCGGACGGCGCTGACCATCGTTTCCGCGACAACGGCGGAGCTACGCCGCTATCAACCGGGGTATCGGTGGCCGGCACGGGCGCTAGCTAACCGACCAACAGGCTCGGCCGAACGTCCGCTTCATCGCGAGAGCATAGACCCACTTACTGACGCTTAGGATGCGAAGTAGACCCTCCTGAAGTGTAGCAGCTCTCTACCTGCACGCGACGGTTCGAAGGGTGCGCCTCGTCGGTCGGCACAAGAAGTCTGTCACTCCTCGGGCGTCGACGATCAGCATGTCCGAGGGCATTCCTTTGGCGACCAGGGCCGCTTTCACCGCTTCACCGCGCAACCGGGACAACTCGAGATTGTAGTCCTCCGGCCCGGGAGCGTCTGCGTAAGTGCCCAACTTTCAAATCGGTCGATCTCCCTTACCGTTGCCGGCCCAAGCCGCCGCGATGCTACCGATCAACACCTGCGCTGAGCCGTTCAGCTTCGGACTTCCTTCGTCGAAGAAAATCACGAAGGGATCACAAGTGATGGCGGGCGGCGGCTGAGGCGGCAGCTCTCCTTGCGCAGCAACGGCCACGAGTAGGCGAAGGATCATCAAGGGCCTCCCAAGGTCTGAGCGTCAGCTTCCACCGGCGCGTAAGGCTACGGTCGCACGTCCGTTACGGATCGGGAGCCGACGTCATACAATGCGCGCTAGAAGCTCGCGCCGTCGATCAGCCGGCGCGGCAGGTCGCGCCACAACGCGGGTTCGAACATCCTGAGGTTGACCCCCACCCGCAGGTAGGCCGGATCGGTCGGCGTCCAGTGCGTCGTGCAGCCGCAAGTCGGGCAGTGCCACAGGTCGAGCGCGCGATCGCCCTGCCGGTACGCGACGCCTTCGCCCTCGGCGGTGACGGCATTGGGAGGGCAATAATGCCACAACCCGGCGGTGCGCCGGCATATCGAGCAGTTACATTCACCCGCTTCCCGTGGCGTTTCGCGCAGGACCAGGCAGATCCGCCCGCAATGGCAGCTTCCGTGATGCTCGCTCATCCTCGCCCTTCCTTCGCGCGACCCCCGGCTCGTCGGCCGGACCGAGCCGCGGCTGTTTGATGGAGTTCAAAGCGGACGTGCTCATATTTTCGTCCTGAAGCTCTCGGCGTACTGGGTTCGGTGCGATCAGGCGACGCCGCACACGACATTTGGCGCAGGACGTTGGAGGAACGGTGCCGAGGTCAGCGCTCGAGCCCGCCCAACACGTCGTCCACCAGCGAGTTCAGCAAAGCAGCCGACCCGCCCGATGCGTCGAGCTCCGGGACGAACACGGCGATCATCCATCCGCAACAACGCTCGTCACGCACCAATTTGCGCAGCACATGCTTCAGCACCAACAAGCCGATCCCAAGGCTACCCGGCGGGTCGACTGCGGGCATCAGCTCTGGGTCGAGCACGTCCACGTCGAGTTGAACTCAGAACGGCCAGCGTTGCGGTAGAGCAGGACGCGAATAAGCGCGAGCAGGTCACCCGGCGAGAGCTCGAAGGCTTCGAACACTTCAAAAACGGCGCTTGATCGATATGCCCGTGTCGCGCGCCTTGCAGGCTGCGCTCGTGGTCGCGCCCGTCGTCAGCCGGCGGTAGGCGGCCACGGCCTGGCGCGTCGTCCGCGACCTTGAGCGGCTGACCGTTCGGCAAAATGATGACCTCTTCGCCTTCGGCGGGCTACTACTCCGCCGTAAACTCGTCGGAGCGCGTACCCCAAATCCTCAGGCCCGCTCCACCGACCTGGCTCAGGCCGAGGCCGGCCGCCGCTCCGGCCGCGACGAGCCAAAGGTGGGCGGCGGGAAAGCCGGCCGAAGTCGTCATCCTTCACCCATGCCCATCTCTGGCGTTCAAATTCTTGGACGCCGCGAAACAGCCGTCCGTCATGCTCAGCTTTCCTGACTTCGCCGCCGGCCGCGCGTCGTAAAGGTGGGGAGCATCGACCCAGGCGATCACGCCCGCTCGCTCCAGCCTCGTCGCGCGGGTAGCCGGTCCCGCATCCTTGCCAGCGGGCGCCGCGCCGCTAAGAACTCGCGCATGGCCCCTACCCGCCCTGCCGCCGTGCTTGCTGATGACCAAGTCGTCGCCCAAATCGCGCTGCCCGCGCAGGACGAGGACGTCGCCGCGTTGCGCCGCTCGATCATTGCTAAGCTCGCCTACTCGGTCGGCAAGGACCCGGTCGCCGCGTCTGACCGCGACTGGTTCGTCGCCACGGCGCTCGCCGTGCGCGACCGGGTGATCGAGCGCTGGATGACTTCCACGCGCGCGACCAAGGCGGCGGAGAAAAAGCGCGTCTACTATCTGTCGCTCGAGTTTCTGATCGGGCGGCTGTTGCAAGACTCGCTCAACAACCTCGGCCTGACGGAAACCATGCGCACCGCGTTGGCCGAACTCGGCGTCGAGCTGGACGCGTTGCGGGCGCTGGAGCCCGACCCGGCACTCGGCAACGGCGGGCTCGGACGGCTCGCCGCTTGCTACATGGAGTCGATGGCCAGCCTGGGCATCCCCGCCCACGGTTACGGCATCCGTTACGATCACGGCCTGTTCCGCCAAGTGATCAAGAACGGCCAGCAGCGCGAGTATCCAGAAAACTGGCTGGTCAACGGCAATCCTTGGGAGTTCGCGCGACCGGAGGTGTCCTATCAGGTCGGCTTCGGGGGCGTAGTAGAGGCGCTAGTCGCGGAAGCTCCGGGCGGTCCCGCGCGCTGGGCCCCGGCGGAAACGGTGGACGCGGTCGCCTACGATACGCCGGTGGTCGGCTGGCGCGGGAACCACGTCAACACACTCCGGCTGTGGTCCGCGCGCGCGCCCGACCCGCTGCGGCTCGACGCGTTCAATCGCGGCGACCACGTCGGCGCGCTGGTCACCCGCTCGCGCGCGGAGGCGATCAGCCAAGTGCTCTACCCGAGCGACGAGAGCGAGGCGGGGCAGGAACTCAGGCTTCGCCAGGAATATTTCTTCGCCTCTGCTTCGCTTCAGGACATGCTGCGCCGCCACCTTCTACAGCGCGGCGACCTCAGCACCCTCCCCGACAGCATCGCCATCCAGCTCAATGACACCCACCCGGCGATCGCCGTGCCCGAGCTGATGCGACTCTTGGTCGACGAGCACGGGCTCGAGTGGGAGGAAGCGTGGCGGATCACCACTGGCGTCTTCTCCTACACCAACCACACGCTGCTCCCCGAAGCGCTGGAAAGCTGGCCGGTGCCGCTCCTTGAGCGGCTGCTGCCGCGCCACATGCAGATCATTTACCTGATCAACGCGCTCCACCTGGACGCGCTGCGCGAGGGCGGCCGGGCGGACGAGCGGCGGCAGGCGGCGGTGTCCCTGATTGAGGAGCACGGCCCCCGGCGGGTGCGCATGGGGGCGCTGAGTTTCCTAGGTTCGCACAAGGTGAATGGCGTGTCCGCGCTTCACACGGAACTGATGCGCGAAACGGTGTTCCACGATTTTCACGCGCTCTACCCGGAACGGATCACCAACAAGACCAACGGCATCACCTTCCGCCGCTGGTTGCACGAGGCGAACCCCGGACTGACCCGGCTGTTGATCGACGTGGCAGGCGAGCGCGTGCTCGACGATCCGGACGCGGTGACTGCGCTTGCCGCCCACGCCGGCGACCGTAGCCTGCACGAGCGACTCCTCGCCGTGCGCCGCGAAAACAAGGTCGCGCTTGGCCGGATCGTTCAGGACCGGCTGGGCCTGAAGCTCGACCCCAGCGCGATGTTCGACGTGCAGATCAAGCGTATCCATGAATACAAGCGCCAGCTGCTCAACATCGTAGAGGTGGTCGCGCTCTACGCTGCGATGCGCGCCCACCCGACACGCGACTGGACGCCGCGGATGCGCATCTTCGCCGGCAAGGCGGCGCCGAGCTACGACCGCGCCAAGCTCGTGATCCGTTTGATCAACGACGTGGCACACGTGGTAAACCACGACGCGACGCTCCGCGGGCGGCTCAAGGTTGTCTTCATCCCCAACTACAACGTCAGCCTGGCCGAGGCGATCATCCCCGCCGCCGACTTGTCCGAGCAGATCTCGACGGCGGGAATGGAGGCGTCGGGCACCGGCAACATGAAGCTGGCGCTCAACGGCGCGCTGACGATCGGCACGCTCGACGGGGCCAATGTCGAGCTGCTGGAGCATGTGGGGGCGGACAACATCTTCATCTTTGGCATGACCGCGGACGAAGTAGAGGCCCGCCGCCGCCGGGGGCTTGATATGCGTGAAGCGGTCGCTGCCTCCCCCGCGCTGCGCGACGCCTTGGACGAGATCGGCTCCGGCCGCTTCTCGCCGGATGACCCCGACCGCTACCGAGAGCTAGTGGAGGCAATAACCCACGCCGATTATTTCATGGTCGCCGCCGATTTCGACGCCTACCTCGCCGCGCAAATGGATGTCGCCGAGCGCTGGCGAAACCCGGCAGCCTGGTGGCGGAGCAGCCTGCTCAACATCGCGCAGGTCGGCTGGTTCTCCTCCGACCGCGCGGTGCGCGAATATGCGGAGGAGATTTGGCGGGTGCCGACCACGAGGTGAGCGGCGCGGCCGGCTGGCGGGCGCGGGACGCCGATATCGCCGCCTTGCTGGCCGCGCGCCACGGCGACCCCTTCTCGGTGCTGGGGCCGCACCGGGCGAACGACGGCTGGACGATTCGCGCGCTGGTTCCGACGGCGGAGGCGGTGGAGGTCGTCGGGGAGGACGGGACGGCGCTCGCGGTGCTCGACCGGCGGCACCCGACCGGCTTCTTCGAGGGCATCGTCAACGGCGACGACGCGTTGCTTCCTTACCGTCTCCGCGCTCGCGCTGACGGGGCGAGCTGGGACTTCCCCGACCCTTACCGCTTCGGTCCGGTCCTCGGCCCAGTCGACGACCACCTGCTTATGGAGGGCAATCATCGGCGCCTGTGGGAGCGCCTTGGCGCGCATCCTCTCACCCATGAGGGCGCGGCGGGCGTACACTTCGCGGTCTGGGCGCCCCGGGCGCGTTGCATCTCGGTGGTCGGCGACTTCAATGGCTGGGACGGCCGCCGCCACCCGATGCGCCGCCGCGTCGACAGCGGGGTATGGGAAATCTTCCTGCCCGAGCTCGCTCCCGGCGCGGCGTACAAGTTCGAGTTGGTCGGGCCAGACGGTGCGCTCCAGCCGCTCAAGGCCGACCCCGTCGGCTTTGGCGCCGAACTCCGCCCCGCCAACGCCTCCGTCGTCGAGCCCGCGCGCACCTTCCCCACCGTTCGCGCCGGTTACCAAGCGCCTGACGACCCGCGCCGCGCGCCCATGTCGATCTACGAGGTACACCTCGGCTCGTGGCGGCGCGGCCCGGACGGGGTCTTCCCCACCTACAATGAACTTGCCGACCGGCTCGTCCCTTACGCCGCCGATCTCGGCTTTACCCACCTCGAGTTCCTGCCGGTATCGGAACACCCGCTCGACGCGAGCTGGGGCTACCAGCCTGTTGGCCTGTTCGCCCCCACTCGACGGTTCGGCGACTCGGCCGGCTTCGCCAACCTCGTCGAGCGTGCCCACGCCGCCGGCCTCGGCGTGCTTTTAGACTGGGTGCCGGCCCATTTTCCCGTCGACGCGCACGGCCTCGCCCGCTTCGACGGCGCGGCACTCTACGAGCATGACGACCCGCGCCGCGGCTTCCACCCCGACTGGGGCACGGCGATCTACGACTTCGGCCGGCCGGAAGTCGCCAACTACCTCCTCGCCAACGCACTCTTCTGGTTGGAGCGTTTCGGCATCGACGGGCTGCGCGTCGACGCGGTCGCCTCCATGCTCTACCTCGACTACTCGCGGCAGGCGGGCGAGTGGCTGCCGAACGCGGAAGGCGGGCGCGAGAACCGAGAGGCTGAGGCTTTCCTCCGCGCGCTTAACCGGCTGGTATACGAGCGCTTCCCGCACGCGGTGACGATTGCCGAAGAGTCCACCGCCTGGCCCGGTGTGTCTGCTCCGGTCCACGCCGGAGGCCTGGGTTTCGGGTTCAAGTGGAATATGGGGTGGATGAACGACACCCTGAAATTCATCACGCGCGACCCGGTCCATCGGCGGCACCACCACAGCGAGCTGACCTTCGGCTTGGAGTACGCCTTTTCGGAGAATTACGTACTGCCGCTGAGCCACGACGAAGTGGTCCACGGCAAGCGCTCCATCCTCGGCCGGATGCCGGGGGACGAATGGCAACGCTTCGCCAACGCGCGCGCCTATTACGGCTTCATGTGGGCGCACCCGGGCAAGAAGCTCTTATTTATGGGCAGCGAGTTCGGCCAAGCGCGCGAGTGGGACTTCGCCGGCGAGCTCGACTGGGCGCTCGCCGAGCAGCCGCTCCACCGGGGCCTGCGCAACACGGTGGCGGCGCTCAACCGGCTGCACCGCGGGAACCCCGCGCTTCACGCCCGCGACTGCGAGGCAGAGGGCTTTCGCTGGATCGTCGCCGACGACGCGGACCGGTCGGTGCTCTCTTGGCTCCGCTTCGGGGCCCCGGGCGACCCGCCGGTCGCGGCGGTGAGCAACTTCACCCCCGTGCCGCGCCACGGCTACCGGCTCGGCCTGCCAGCGGCCGGCACCTGGCGCGAGATCTTCAACTCGGACGCGCGCGAGTTCGGCGGGTCTGGGCTGGGCAATTTCGGCGCGGTGCGGGCAGGCGCGCGCCCGGCGCACGGCTTCCCGGCGTCCGCCGAGTTGACGCTGCCGCCGCTCGCTACCCTGTATCTGCAATACGAGGCGTGAAACCGGGCCGCGCCTAGGCGGTTCTGAAAAACAGGAGAGGAAGGATATGGCCATATCGCCGCCGGCCCACGGCCCTTACGCGCGCCACGCCATGGCCTATGTGCTCGCGGGCGGGCGCGGCAGCCGGCTGATGGAGCTCACCGACCGGCGTGCGAAGCCCGCGGTGTTCTTCGGCGGCAAGACGCGGATCGTCGACTTCGCCCTGTCCAACGCGCTCAACTCGGGTATTCGCCGCATCGCGGTCGCCACCCAGTACAAAGCGCACAGCCTGATACGCCACCTCCAGCAAGGCTGGGGCTTCTTCCGTTCCGAGCGCAACGAGAGCTTCGACATCCTGCCCGCGAGCCAGCGCGTCCACGAAGACCGCTGGTATCTCGGCACCGCCGATGCGGTGTTCCAGAACATCGACATCGTGCAAAGCTACGCGCCGCAGTTCATCGTGATCTTGGCCGGCGACCACATCTACAAAATGGATTACGAAATCATGCTCGCCGAGCATGTGGAGAACGGCGCTGACGTTACCGTAGGCTGCCTGGAGGTGCCGCGCGCCGAAGCGTCCGGCTTCGGCGTGATGCACGTCGACGAGCACGACCGCGTCGTCGAGTTTCGGGAGAAGCCCGCCGACCCGCCGCCCATGCCCGGCAAGCCGGACAGGTCGCTCGCCAGCATGGGCATCTACGTGTTCGAGGCGACGCGCCTGTTCGAGTTGCTGCGGGAGGACACCGACGACCCGCATTCGAGCCACGACTTCGGCAAGGACATCATCCCCAAGCTGGTCGGGGGAGGCCGTGCCTTCGCCCACCAGCTCAGTCGTTCTTGCGTGCGGAGCCGGGCCGAGGCAGAGCCTTATTGGCGCGATGTGGGCACACTGGACGCCTATTTCGACGCCAACATCGACCTCACCACCGTGGTTCCCGCGCTAGACCTGTACGACCACAAATGGCCGATCTGGACCTACAGCGAGATGACCGCGCCGGCTAAGTTCGTCCACGATGGGGACGGGCGGCGGGGAGAAGCGGTAACCTCGCTGGTGTCGGGCGATTGCATCGTGTCGGGGGCGCAGCTCAGCAACTCGCTGCTGTTCACCGGGGTGCGCGCACATTCCTACGCCACCATCGACCGCGCGGTGATCCTGCCGCGCGTGGAAATCGGCCGCTCGGCACGGCTGTCGAACGTCATTGTCGACCGCGGCGTGCGGGTGCCTGACGGGCTGGTAGTAGGCGAGGACCCCGAACAGGACGCCGCCCGCTTCCGGCGAACGGAGAACGGCGTTTGCTTGATCACGCAGGACATGATCACCCGGTTGGGCTAGGGGCGGACCTCCTGACGCCGGGGCGAAACGTGACGTCGCAGACCCACCTTCTGCCCCGAGCTTGTCGAAGGGCTCTCCTTTCTTCCACGCCGACGGAAGAAAGGCCTGGCTTCGACAAGCTTAGCCTGAACGGGCTTGGTGAACTCCGCTGACCGGGCTTTCCGCACGCACCATGCCTCACCTCCCCGTCCTTTCCGTCGCATCCGAACTCTACCCGCTGGTCAAGACCGGCGGGCTCGCCGACGTCGCCGGGGCGCTGCCCGGCGCGCTGCGGCGGGAGGGGATCGCGGTTTCCACGCTGCTGCCCGGCTACCCGACGGTGCTTGGCGGGCTGTGCCGGGCGGAGGCGGCGCACGACTTCGCCGACCTGTTCGGCGGCCCCGCGCGGCTGCTTTCGGGGCGGGCGAAGGGGCTCGACCTGTTCGTCCTCGACGCGCCGCACCTCTACGCGCGACCGGGCAACCCCTACCTTGGGCCAGACGGCGCCGACTGGCCGGACAACGCGCTCCGCTTCGCCGCGCTGTCTTTCGTCGGGGCACGGCTCGGCCAAGGGTTACTTCCGGGGTACCGACCCGCCGCCGTCCACTGCCACGATTGGCAGGCTGGGCTCGTTCCCGCCTTCCTCCACTACGGCGGTGGCGCGCGGCCCGACACGGTGCTGACGGTCCACAACCTCGCCTTCCAGGGCGTGTTTCCTGCCGAGCTGCTGCCCGCGCTCGGCTTGCCGGACAGGGCGCTCCACGTCGACGGGGTCGAGTTCCACGGGGCGATCGGCTTTCTTAAGGCGGGGCTACGCCTCGCCGACCGGATCACGACGGTCTCGCCGACCTACGCGAGCGAGATCTGCTCGCCGGAAGCCGGTATGGGGCTCGACGGCCTGCTCCGCGGCCGCGCCGACCTGCTAACCGGCATTCTCAACGGCATTGACGTCGACACCTGGAACCCTGCCACGGACCCGCACCTCGCAGCGCGGTACGGAGCGGCCGACCCGGCCTCGCGCGCGGCGAACAAGCGCGCGCTACAGGCGCGCTTCGGGCTCGCCGAATTGGCGGACGCGCCGCTGTTCGGGTTGATCTCGCGGCTCAGCTGGCAGAAGGGTGTCGACCTCCTGCTCGAAGCGCTCTCCGTGCTGCTCGCCGAGGGCGGCCAGCTCGCGCTGCTCGGCGCGGGCGATCCCGCGCTTGAGGCTGCCTGCGCCGAGGCTGCGGCGCGCGCGCCCGGGCGGGTCGGCTGCCTGATCGGTTACGACGAGGGCTTGGCTCACCTGATCCAGGCGGGCAGCGACGCGCTGCTCGTGCCGTCGCGTTTCGAGCCGTGCGGGCTGACCCAGCTATGCGCCCTGCGCTACGGCGCAGTACCGGTGGTGGCCCGTGTCGGCGGGCTCGCCGATACGGTGATCGACGCCAATCCCGCCGGTCTTGCAGCGGGCGCGAGCACGGGAGTGCAATTCGCACCCGCGACCGCGACTGCCCTGGAATATGCAATCCGGCGCGCGACTAGCTTGTTCCGCGACCGAACCACCTGGGCACAAATCCAGGCGAACGGCATGGCGGCGGACGTTTCCTGGGCTGCGCCCGCGCGCGCCTACGCCGTGCTGCTCCGAGAGGTCACCGCGCGATGATGGGGCGGGTCGACGAAGGCTCGGCCGAGCCGCTGGGCGTTACGCCCGACGAGCACGGGGTCAATATCGCCGTCTTCTCCGCGCACGCTTCTGCGATCGAGTTCTGCTTGTTCGACGAAGCCGGCGAGCGCGAACTGCGGCGCGTGGTGCTCCCCGAGCGCACGGGTGACGTGTTCCACGGCCACCTTTCTGGGGTCGCGCCCGGCGCGCGCTACGGACTGCGCGCGCACGGCCCCTTCGCGCCGGCCGAGGGACACCGTTTCAACGCCGCCAAGCTGCTGGTCGACCCCCACGCCCAGCTGCTCGACCGCCCGTTCCGCCTCCACCCCGCTACTTTCGGCTTTCCGGCGGGGGCTGACGACCTGTGCTTCGACCCCACCGACAGCGCGCCCGTTGTCCCCAAGGCCGTTGTGCTGCCGCGCGCCGGGCCGGTAGAGGGCCGCCCGCTCCATCGCTGGGCCGACACGGTGGTGTACGAGCTTCACGTCCGCGGCTTCACCAAACGTCATCCGAGCGTACCGCCGACGATCCAGGGGAGCTTCGCCGCGCTCGCCCACCCGGCGGCGGTCGACCATCTTGTGAAGCTCGGAATAACCAGCGTTGAGCTAATGCCGCCCGCCGCCTGGATCGAGGAGCGCCACCTCCTCCCACTGGGGTTGTCCAATTATTGGGGTTACAACCCGGTCGCCTTCATGGCCCCCGAGCCGCGACTCGCGCCCGGCGGCTGGGACGAGGTACGCGCGGCGGTTGCCCGATTGGCGGAGGCGGGCATTGAAACGCTGGTCGACGTAGTGCTGAACCACAGCGGCGAGGGCGACGAACTCGGCCCCACCCTGTCTCTCCGCGGCTTGGACAACGCGACCTACTACCGGCTGCGCGAGGGGGACCCGCGCCGCTACGTCGACGACAGCGGCTGCGGCAACACGCTCGCGCTCGACCGGGCGCCGGTCATTCGGCTGGTGCTGGACGCGCTGCGGACCTGGGTGCGACGCGCGGGGGTGCACGGTTTCCGCTTCGACCTGGCGAGCTGCATGGGCCGCCGCGCGAACGGCTTCGACCCGCGCGCTCCCCTGCTCGCCGCGATCCAGGCGGATCCGGAGCTCGCCGGACTTAAACTGGTCGCCGAGCCCTGGGACATCGGCCCGGGCGGCTATCAGCTCGGCCGTTTCCCCGCCAGCTGGGGCGAGTGGAACGACCGGTTCCGCGATGACGCGCGGCGCTTCTGGCGCGGCGACCCAGGCATGCTGGGTGCGCTCGGCTCGCGACTGGCGGGCTCGGCCGACCTTTTTGGGGCGCGGCGCCCCTCGCGCTCCGTCAACTTCGTTACCGCGCACGACGGCTTTGCGCTCGCCGACCTGGTCGCGCATGAGGTAAAGAAGAACCACGCCAACGGCGAGGACAACCGCGACGGCTGCCACGCCAACCACAGCTGGAACTGCGGCACGGAAGGCGAAACGGACGACCCGGCGGTGCTCGCCGCCCGCACCGCCGACCAGCGCGCCCTCCTCGCGACGCTACTCCTTGCCCGCGGCACGCCTATGCTGAGCATGGGAGCCGAGCTCGGCCACAGCCAGGCGGGCAACAACAACGCCTACGCGCAGGACAACGAGCTGAGCTGGCTGGACTGGGCGCGCGCGGACGAGGCGCTACTCGCCCTCGTCCGCCGCCTGGTCACACTGCGCCGCGCGCTGCCGCCGCTCCGCGCCGACCGGCGGCTGACGGGCAAGCCGGGACCGGACGGGCTTTCCGACGTGCGCTGGCTGCGGCCCACGGGTGGGGACATGGCTCCCGCCGACTGGGAAGCGGCCGACGCCGGCACGTTGGGCATGCTGCTGGCCGGCGACGGCGAGCGGCTGGCGGTACTGATCCACCGCGGGGGCGCGCCGGCGCGCTTCGCGCTGCCCGCGCCGACTGGGGGGGGAGCGGGGCATCGCTGGACGCTGCTCCTCGACACCGCCGGCAACGGGCCAGAGCGCCCGCTGGAGGGGACAGCCACCGAGCTGTCGCCCCGCTCGGTGCAGCTGCTCGCCGAGCGCCCCGCGCCCGGCGGTGGCGAGCATGGCGGGCGGAGCGGGCCGGGCGCGTCGGGCGACCTGCTCGACCGATTGGCCGACGCCGCGGGCGTCTTGCCCGAGTATCGCGCGGTGGACGGCAGCGTCCGGCACGCCTCCCCCGACACCAAGCGCCACCTGCTAGCCGCTATGCGCCTGCCTGCCGGGTCCGACGCGGAAACGCGCGAGTCGCTCGCCCGCTTGGGCGAGCGCGACCGGCGCGCGCTCCCTGCAGCGCTGGTGCGCGCGGAAGGCGAGCCGGTCGCGCTACAACTGCCGCTCGACGCGGGCATTCGCCGTCCCGTGTGGGTGACCGTCAAAGACAAAGACGGCAGCGAGCGCCGCTTCCTCGCGAGCCCCGACCGTTGCCAAGCGGAGGAGGCGATCGCCGTCGACGGCCGTCATCACGAGCGCTGGATGCTTCCCCTCCCCTCGCTGCCCGCCGGCCGCTACCTCGTTCGCCGCGACGACGCGCCCGACGCGCCGTGCCGCCTTTTTGTCGCCCCGGCCCGCGCCTTCCTGCCGGGGCCGATCGCGGTCGGCGCGAAGCTGTGGGGCATTGCCGCCCAGCTGTACACGCTGCGACGGCCGGGCGACGGGGGCATCGGCGACTTCTCCACCCTCCGCGCGCTCGGCGCAGGGGCCGCCGCGGCGGGCGCGAGCGCAGTGGGGGTGAATCCGCTCCACGCCCTGTTCCCGGACGCGCGCGACCGGGCGAGCCCTTACCAACCTTCCGACCGGCGCTTCGTCGAACCGATGTACTTAGACCTCGCCGCGCTTGTCACCCTGCCCGGGGGCGAGGCGGTGATGTCGCACCTTCGGGCGCAGGCCACGACCATCGACGCGCTCGCGGCCGCCTCCGACGTCGACTATTCCGGCGTTTGGGCGCTCAAAGAGCCAGCGTTGCGCGCACTGTTCGCGGGCTTCAACCGCTGGCGCGCCGCCAATCCGGTCGACGCGCTCGCCCGCGATTTCGAGGCTTTTGTCGCGCACGGGGGCGAGGCGCTGCGTGGCTTCGCAACTTTTAACACCATTCGCGAGCACTACCCGCGCACCCCTTGGCAACGATGGCCTACGGCCTTGCGGGACGCGCGCGGGGCGGCAGCCCGCGCTTTCGCGGCGGCGCACGAGGAAGCGCTCGGTTTTCACCTCTTCCTGCAATGGCTGTGTAACCGGCAGCTCGCTGTCGCCCAGGCGGCGATGCGTGCCGGCGGCATGGGCGTGGGCCTGTACCGCGACCTCGCGGTTGGTGCCGCGCCCGACGGGGCGGAAGCCTGGGAAGGCGGCGCGCTTTTCGCGGAAGGCGTGTCGGTCGGCGCGCCGCCCGACCCGCTCGGGCCACAGGGCCAAGTGTGGGGCATGCCACCCTTCGACCCCCACGCGCTCACGGCGGCCGGCTACGCCCCCTTTTCCGAGTTGCTGGAGGCGAACATGGCGCACGCGGGCGCGCTGCGGATCGACCACGCGATGGGCCTCGCCCGGCTGTTCTGGGTGCCTGACGGCGCGCCCGGCAGCGAGGGGGCCTACGTCTCTTACCCACTCGACGACCTGCTCGGCCTTGCCGCCCTCGCCAGCCAGCAGCACGGGTGCATGGTGGTGGGTGAGGACTTGGGCACAGTGCCCGAGGGCTTCCGGGAGAAAATGGCCGCGCGGCACATCCTGGGCTACCGTGTGCTGTTGCTCGAGCGTGAGGGGTCCGATTTCCTGTCCCCGCGGGATTACCCGGCGCTCAGCCTCGCCTGCGTTACCAACCACGATCTGCCCACCTTTGCCGGCTGGTGTCGCGGGCGGGACATGGAAGAGCGTTCGGCACTCGGCCTTTCGAGCGCAGCGCCTGAGGAGCGCGCCGTCGAACGTGAGGCGCTGCACGCGGCGGTGGGAGGCGACAGGGCGTCACTACCCGCCCAAGTCCACCGCCACCTCGGCGCGGGATCGAGCGCGCTGGCGATGGTACAGGCCGACGATCTCGCGGGAGAGGAGGTAGCGGTGAACCTGCCCGGTACCGCGGCCGAGCGGCGCAACTGGCAGCGCAAAATCGGCGCGACGGTCGACCAGCTCCTCGCCGATCCGCTAGGCCTCCTTAGTGCGACAGCGGCAGGGCGGCGGGAGTCGGAGGAGGCCGGACGCGGCACTGCTTGAGCGACACGCCGCGGGCCGCGGTTCGCCGGCGCTACCACGTGTCGGTGAATGGCAGCCCCGCTCGCGTAGATGCCCCATCCGGCGCCGCTGCGGCCCAGTAAAGCACAGCCATCCGGTCTTCCAAGCGGTTCACCCGCCGCCACAGCGGTCCGCCCGAGCGCTGGTCAGTTGCCAGCGTGTCGAAGCCGAGCTCGTTCAGCAGCGGCGCGATCGGCGCGTACTCGCCCGAAGTTGAAGCATCCACTTTCTCACTTTTACGCCCCCAAGCTGGTCGGTCTGTTTCCGGCCAGAGGCGGTCACCAGCTCGGCCGCAATTTGTCAGCTGCTACCCTTGTCGGCATTCCTGCGTAGCGTCAGGACTGTACTCTACCGCTTCGGCGAGCGCGCCTGCGCGTAGCCGATATGACTCTCCCACCGTGACCGCCAGCTTCGCGCTCCTGTCGGGAGCCGGTCCCGCGCTTGTCAGAGCTGATCAATTGCAGGAGGTCGGTGCCGTCGTTCGCGAGCTGGCGCAGCGCGAGCGCGAAGCGCGCGGCATCGGTGCGGACGCGAGCGGGGCGAAGCGTGATCCGCAAGACCGGCCCACCGAGGGCGCCCGCTTGGCGGACGACGGCGGCGCGACGGGAAACACGGCTCATCTGAACGATTGGATGTAAGCGGTACCGAGCCACGCCCGCGCGGGGAAAGGAAGCTTACCGCTACCTACGTCGAGATCTGCTCTTCCACGACTGGCACCGAGGGCGTGAGGTCGACGTCCGCATCACCGACGGGCAACACATACGCCTCCGCCGTGGCCCAGCGCTCGGGGGCATCCTCCTTGGCTAAGCTGGCGAAGTAGAGGACCCGCCCGTCGCTTGGCGCTTCGGCGTGCCAAACGTCCTCGACCCGGTAGAAGTGGCGCTCGCCCTCCACCCGGAGCTGGATGCTGCTACTCATGATCGGGGCCACCTCGAAATCATACTCGCGGCCGCCCACGTCCGGGAGCATCAGGACAACTTTCGGCATTGGCGCTTCTCCCCATCTAACGGTAGGCTTGAGCTGATAGTTTCCCTGGCGGAAATGGGCGTGCGCCGGTTAGGCAAAGAGCACATCCGCAATGCGGCGAGGGCTGACATTAAACGGCGGACGGCTAGGCTGACGACGCTTGCCCGCCCTGCTAGCCGAGCTCGGTCCAACCGCGCGCGATGCCGATAGCGTGCGTGAGCCCGAACACGAGCACGATTGCTGAATTCCAGACCAGGAAACCGGTGCTGCGGTCGGGCATGTCCCTGAACAGAAACGGCAGCGCGGCCGCCCGGGTCAGGTAAATGGCCGTGATCACGACGAGCCCGGGCCGCAACAGCGGCAGGCGACGGATCACGCCCGCGCCCGAGAAGGCGTAAACGGACCAGAGTGCCAGCACGGCGGCGATGGCGAGCGTCAATAGGGATCAAAAGCGGACCTGCGGTGCGAATGTCGGCAAGGGGTGAGAAATCGACCTTTATTGACATTGAGCCCAGGTGAGCATTGCATAAGAGCTGAGAAGTGGAGGGGCTGATGCGGTCGGTGCTTTTGTTCCTTTGTGCCATCGTCGGTGCGTGCGCCACCTCAGCGCCAAGAGTAGCCACGAAACCCACTACCAACGTCTCACCATACATATTCGTGTTCGCCGGCGACAAAGACGAGAAACACGAAGACTTTTTCGCAGTGATTGACGTCCGGCCAGGGAGTCCGACGCTCGGGCGAGCCGTCGCCACCCTTCCGATTGGCATGAAAGCGTCAATGCCGCACCACTTAGAATATTGGATGCCGACGCGCGGAAACCTGTTGTTTGCCAACGCCCATCATCACGAGGCGACCCTGCTAGTCGACACGTTGAACCCGCTCAAACCCCGTATTGCGAGACGGCTGCGGCCTCCTACCCCACTGCGCTACCCCCATGACTTTGCTCGCCTGCCGAACGGTAAAGTGCTCGCCGGTTTCTTACGCAGCGATGGCCCCAGCCCGCTTGCCGAAGAGAAACTTGTACCCGGCGGCCATGGCGGGCTTGCCGAGTATACAAGCACCGGCGACCTGATCCGCGTCGCGAGTGGCGCGTCCGACGGGTTGAAGCAGCCAGTCCGCGTATACGCAATCGTCCCGATGCTCGACATCGACCGGGTGGTGACCACGAGCGCACCGATGATGGAAGACTACAGCGCCGACGTTGTTCAGGTGTGGCGCTATTCGGACTTGAAGCTGCTGCACACGATCGAGGTTCCTCCTGGCAAGCGCGCCGACGGCTCTCCGCTTCCAGGTGCCGCTCGCTACCCATTTGGTCCACGCCGTATGGCAGACGACAGCATTCTGATGAACTCATTCGGTTGCGCCTTCTCTCGGTTATCGGACATTGCCTCCGACAGGCCGAAGCTTGAGAACGTCCACACGATCCAGACGCCGGAGCCGCCGCGGCCGGATGCCACCCGCGGTGCCTGCAGCATTCCCACTGTTGTGGCCAAGTACTGGATCATGCCTGTCGGTCGCGCCCACACCGTCGTCGTCTTGGACGTGTCCAGTCCTGCGGCACCTCGCGAAGTCTCTCGTCTCGACACCGCTGCCGATTTCAACCCGCACTGGTCCGCCAAAGACCCCCTTTCAGACCGGATCGTCGTAGGCGCGGAGCTTGGCGGCGAGCAGGGCATGTACATGCTGCTGTTCGACGAGCGCACGGGCAAGCTCAGCTTTGATCCATCGTTTCGATCGCCCGCAGGAATGGCCGGGTACATCGACCTCGAGGCACAGCAGTGGCAACATGGTCCATCCGGACCGGCATGGGCTCACGCAGCGCTCTTCATGGAACACGCTAAGTAGTCGGCTCCAGGCGCGCCTGGCTCGAGCTTGAACCGTCATTCATCCACGATCGCCACCGCGCGCGTCCAACCCGCCGAGCCACCCTTCACTTTCGCGGGAAAGCAGGACACGGTGAAGCCGTAGGGAGGCAGTTCTTCCAGATTGTGCAGCTTCTCCAGATGACAGTAGCCAATCTCCAGCCCCGCCTTGTGCCCTTCCCAGATCAGGCTGGTGTCGCCCGTCTCGGCAACGCGCCGCGCCGTATAAACGAACGGCGCGTCCCACGACCAAGCGTCGGTGCCAGTGACGCGCACGCCGCGGCTGGTAAGAAAAAGCGTCGCCTCGCGTCCCATGCCGCAGCCGCGGCTGACGAACTCCGGGTCGCCGAGCGCAGCGCCCGCGCGCGTGTTGACCAGCACGATGTCGAGCGGCTGCAAATGGTAACCGATCCGGACTAGCTCCGCCTCGACATCGGCAGCGGTCGCAACATAGCCGTCATCGAAGTGGCGGAAGTCAAGCTTCACGGCAGGGCGGAAGCACCAATCGAGCGGCACGTGATCGATGGTCATCGCCGGCCTGCCACCATCCTGCGTGGGATGGTAATGCCAAGGTGCGTCCAGGTGCGTGCCATTGTGGGTGGACAAGTAGACTTCTTCAGCGGCGGCGAACCCCTGCCCGCCCGTAATCTGGTTGGCGGTGACGCCCGGGAAGAAATGCTGCAGCTCCGCCATCGTCTGCAGGTGGTCCTTGCGCTCAATCCGCGGGCGCATGAACGGCGGATCGGTAATTACGTCGGGATCAAGCGTGATTGACAGGTCGACGAAGCGACGGGTCATGATGGTTCTCCTGCGGCGCCGGGCGGCGGCAAGGTAACGCCGCGCGCTTCCGCCCACTGCCGGACAGCGCGTCCGGGATCTGCAGCAGACAACCCGCCCCGTCGCCGACCAGCGGATCGGCACCTACGCCACCGCGGTGGTCTAGGTTGGCCAGTATGCGCAGGCCGTCCAGGACGATCTCGTGCGATTTGGTGCCGCGAATGTCGGCGATGAAGCCGACGCCGCAAGCATCATGCTCGTTGGCCGGGTCGTACAGGCCTTGCAGGCCGGGCGCGCGCGTTATGTGCCCGTCCTTCGTTCGTAAGCGTCGATCGCCGCGGCGCTCGCCAGCGTCAACGCGATCTCATCCAACCCGCCCATCAGGCATTCGCGTCGGAACGGGTCCATGGCGAAAGCGAAGCGGTCCTGGAAGGGCGTGGTGACGGTCATCGTCTCGAGGTCGACGCCGATCGGCTGCTCGCGCGCCACCTCTAGCAGCCGGTCCACCACGGGCTGCGGAAGCACTACCGCTACCAACCCGTTCTTGAAGGCGTTGCCGGCAAAGATGTCCGAAAAGCTCGGGGCGATCACCGCCTGCACGCCCATGTCCGCGAGCGCCCAGGCGGCGTGCTCGCGGCTCGAACCGCAGCCGAAATTATCGCCGGCAATCAGGATTGGCGCGCCCGCAAAGGCCGGGTCGGCGAATACGTTGCCGGGTCCGCGTCGGATCGTCTCGAACGCGTGGACGCCCAAGCCGGCGCGGCCGGTGGTCTTCAGGTGCGCGGCGCCGATGATCACGTCCGTGTCGACGTTGGCGCGGCCGAGCGGATAGGCGCGGCCGTGCACGGTGCGGACCGGGGTCACAGCAGCTCCCGCACGTCGGCGGGCCGGCCGGTGACCGCCGCCGCCGCCGCCATCGCCGGGGACAGGAGGTGGGTGCGCGCGCCGGGTCCCTGGCGGCCGACGAAATTGCGGTTGGAGGTCGACGCGCAACGCTCCCCGGGCGGCACCTTGTCCGGGTTCATCGCCAGGCACATCGAACAACCGGGCTCGCGCCATTCGAAGCCGGCCTCCGCGAAGACGCGGTCGAGCCGTTCGGCCTCCGCCTGGCGCTTCACCAGGCCCGAGCCCGGCACGACCAGCGCCTGCTTGATCCGCGGGTCGAGCCGGCGCCCGCGCACCACGCGCGCGGCGTCGCGAAGGTCCTCGATCCGGCTGTTGGTGCAGCTGCCAATAAAGACATGCTCGACGCCCACGTCCTGCAGCCGCTCGCCCGGTGACAGCCCCATATAAGCGAGCGCCGCCCGCGCCGCTTCGCGCTTGGCCGGATCGGCAAAGTCATCGGGATCGGGCACCACGCCCGTGATGGGCACGACGTCCTCCGGGCTCGTGCCCCAGGTGACGCTGGGCGCGATCGTCGCCGCGTCGATCCGTACGCTGCGGTCGAACGGCGCATCCTCGTCGGTGCGGAGCTCGCGCCAGCGCTCGACCGCGGCGTCCCACGCGGCTCCCGCCGGGGCCATCGGCCGGCCCTGGAGATAGGCGAAGGTCTTCTCGTCGGGCGCGAACAGCCCGGAGCGCGCGCCCGCCTCGATCGACATGTTGGCGACGGTGAGCCGCCCTTCGACGCTCATCGCGGCGAACGCGTCGCCGCGATACTCGATGACGTGGCCGGTGCCGCCCGCCGCGCCCAGCCGGCCGATCACCGCGAGCGCCACGTCCTTGGCCGACACGCCGAAGCCGAGCCCGCCGTCCGCCCGCACCTCCAAGGTGCGCGACGGCTTCAGGAGCAGCGTCTGGGTGGCGAGCACGTGCTCGACCTCCGACGTGCCGATGCCGAAGGCGAGCGCGCCTAGCGCTCCGTGCGCCGCGGTGTGGCTGTCGCCGCAGACCACGGTGGTCCCCGGCAGGGTGAAGCCCTGCTCGGGGCCGACGACGTGGACGATCCCCTGCTCGGGCGCGGTCGCCTGGATGTAGGGAACGCCGAACTCGGCGACGTTCGCCTCCAGCGCGGCGAGCTGCTCGGCCCCGGCGGGGTCGGCGATGGGCAGCCGCCGCCCCCGCGCGTCGATGCGCGCGGTGGTCGGCAAGTTATGGTCGGCCACGGCTAACGTCAGGTCGGGCCGGCGCACGAGCCGCCCGGCAGCCCGCAGCCCCTCGAACGCCTGGGGGCTGGTGACCTCGTGGACGAGGTGCCGGTCGATGTAGATCAGGCAGGTGCCGTCAGTGCGCCGTTCGACGACGTGCGCGTCCCAGATCTTCTCGTATAGCGTACGGGGCGTCACGCGCGACCTCCGCCCGCCGCGCTGCGCGCCTTGACCGGCACCGGTGCGTCCAGGCGTGCCCGAAACGCCTCGCGCACGGCCGCACCGAACTCGGAGCAGCGCGCGCCGCCTCCCAGGTCCGCGGTGCGCGGCCCGGCACGCGACGCGTCCTCGAGGGCGGCGGCGAGCGCGCGGGCATGAGCCTCGTGCCCCAGCGCGTCGAGCAGCATGGCCGCGCTGGCGATCGCGCCTGCGGGGTTGGCAATATCGAGCCCGGCGATGTCCGGGGCGGAACCATGGACCGGCTCGAACAGGCCGGGGCCGTCGCCCGCGCCCAAGCTCGCCGAGCCGAGCAGGCCGATGGAGCCGCCGATCGCGGACAGCTCGTCCGACAGGATGTCGCCGAACATGTTCTCGGTCAGGATCACGTCGAAACGGCGCGGGTTGGTGATCAGCGCCATGGCAGCGGCGTCGACATAGAGATGGTCGAGCTCGACATCCGGGTACTCCGCCGCGACATCGATCGTGACCCGCCGCCACAGCTTGGAGGTTTCGAGCACGTTCGCCTTGTCGACGGAGGTGACGCGGCCCCGCCGTCCCCGCGCCGCCCGGAAGGCGACATGAGCGATCCGCTCGATCTCCGGCCGGGTGTAGAGGCACAGGTCGGAAGCCCGTTCCCGGCCGACCATCCGCTCGCCGAAGTAGATGCCGCCGGTGAGCTCGCGCACCACCAGCACGTCGGCTCCCGCCGCGATATCGGCGCGGAGCGGCGACAAGGCTTCCATTCCTTCCATCACGCGCGCGGGCCGCAGGTTGGCGAACAACCCGAGTTCCCGCCGCAGTGCGAGTAGCCCGGCCTCCGGACGGACGCGCGCCTCGTCCCAGCACGGCCCGCCGACCGCGCCGAGCAGGACGGCAGCCGCGGTCCGGCTCGCGGCCAGGGTCTCCGCAGGCAGCGGCGCGCCGTGGCGGTCGATGGCCGCACCGCCGAAATCATGCTCCTCGAAGGCGAGACCGAGCCCGCCATGGGCTGATGCCAACCGCAGGCACGCCACCGCCGGAGCCGTGACCTCCGGCCCGACGCCGTCGCCGGGGAGGACGACGACCCGCATCACGCCGCCGCTGCGCGCACTGGAACGGCGGGCGAGGTCGCGGGCACCGCAGCGCGCCGCACCTGCCGCACCGCTTCCGCATTGCTCGAAGCGTCGATGTAGGCGGCCACGCAACACGGCAGGATGTCTCGCGCCCTGGCGCGCCCGGCGAAGACCTCGCCGTCGCACTCGACCTCGACCTCGACGAGCACGTTGGCCCCCTGCCCGTCAGCAGCCGGCTCGTCCGGATCGGCCGCGGTGTACTGCATCTCGATGTGTCGCACGCGCGCGGGAACACCCATGATGCGGCTCACCGCCAAGAACGCCGCGTCCAGCGCGCCGGGCGCGGAAGCGAGGTCTGTCACCCGCCCGCGCTCGCCGTGCTCCAGTTCCACGCGAGCGACGGGTTGCGCGTTGGGCGCCACGGGCGCGCGGATATCGACCTTGTTCAAGCTCCACGGGCGCTGCGAGCGGCCGTTCTCCAGCCCGGACAGGATTGCCAGCAGGCGTGCGGTATCGATGGTGCCGACCTCGTCCGCCGCCTCTTTGAAAACGCGGAAAGCGCGATCGAGGGAAGCACCCTCCAGCGCGTAACCGAGCGACAGCGCGCGGGCGGCGAGCGCGTGGCGGCCCGAGTGCTTGCCGAGCACGATACCGTCCGTCGATAGCCCGATGTCCTCCGGTTTCATGATCTCGTAAGTCTCGCGGTTCTGCAGCACGCCGTGCTGGTGGATGCCCGCCTCGTGGGCGAAAGCGTTGGCCCCGACGATCGCCTTGTTGCGCGGCGGGGGCGTGTTGGTGATCTGCGCGAGCGTTCGGCTCGCGGCCATGATCTCCGTCGTTACTACGCCCGTCCGTACCCCTAGTGCGTCCGCCCGCGTGCGGATCGCCATCACCACGTCCTCGAGCGGCGCGTTGCCCGCGCGCTCGCCGATGCCGTTCACCGTGCACTCGACCTGCCGCGCGCCGCCGCGCACGGCGGCGAGCGAGTTGGCCACCGCCAGCCCCAGGTCGTCGTGGCAGTGGGCGGAGAAGATCACCTCCGGCCCGCCTTGGACGTGCGTCGCGAGATGCCGGAACAGGTCGTAGATCTCCTCCGGCGTCGCGTAGCCCACGGTGTCCGGCACGTTGAGCGTCGTCGCGCCTTCGCTGGCGGCGACCGACAGGCATTCGACCAGGAAGTCGCGCTCGGTGCGGATCGCGTCCTCCGCTGAAAACTCGACGTCGTCGGCGAACCCGCGCGCATGGGAAACGGCGGCGCGGATGCCCTCGAGCACCTCGGCCCGGCTCATCCGGAGCTTGTAGTCGCGGTGGATCGGGCTGGTGCCGAGAAAGACGTGGATGCGCTTGCGGCCACGCGGCGTGTCGCGCAGCGCCCCTGCCGCGGCCTCCACATCTCCGCGCGAGGCGCGCGCCAGCGAGCAGATGACAGGCCCGTCGATCGTCCGCGCCACAGCGGTGATCGCCGCTGCGTCCCCGGGAGAGGCAGCGGCGAACCCCGCCTCGATCACGTCGACGTTGAGCTTCGCCAGCGCGCGCGCCATGCGCAGCTTGCCGTCCACCGTCATGGAGAAGCCCGGCGCTTGCTCGCCGTCGCGCATGGTGGTGTCGAAGATCCGGATCGGAGTCATGCTGGGGCCTTCGCGGTTGGCATGGTGATGTCCTGGACGCCGTGCAGGCGGCGTAGCTGCTGCTCGAGCACGTCGAGCCGCCGGCCGGGGTCGCGCGGTGAGACATCGACCGACAGGGTGGCGGATCGCCCGCAGGGCCGCTCGGCCATGCGCACCCCGCGCACCTCGAAGCCGCGCCGCTCGATCAGCCCGAGCAGCCGGACCAGCGCCCCTTCGATAGGCACGAACTCGATGCCGACCCGCGCGCTCACCAGGTCCGCTCCAGCATCTGCACGTTGGAGCTGTTGGGCGGCACCAAGGGCCAGACATTCTCGCGCGAATCGATGCGGACGTGGCACAAGATGGGGCCCTCCGTCCGCAGCAGCCGCTCGATCGCGCCCGAGACCTCGTCGCGGTGGTCAATGGTGAACGCCTCGATCCCGAAGGCGCGCGCCACTTCCGCAAAGTCGGGGTTGTCCGACAGGTCAACTTCCGAGAAGTTCTCGGCGAAGAACAACTCCTGCCACTGCCGCACCATGCCGAGCTGGCTGTTGTCGAGGAGCAGGATCTTGAGCGGCAACCGGTAGCGGCGCACCGTCGCCAGCTCCTGGATGTTCATCATGATCGAACCGTCGCCGGTGACGGTGATCACCGTAGCGTCCGGGTCGGCGAGCAGCGCGCCGATGCCTGCGGGGACGCCGTAGCCCATTGTGCCGAGCCCTGCGCTGGTCAGGTGCGCCTGGGGACGCGAGAAGCGGCAGTGCTGCGCGACCCACATCTGATGTTGGCCGACGTCGCAGGTGAAGATTGCGCGGTCGCCCGCCGCCTTCGACAGGTCGCGGAGCAGCGCCGGCGCGTACACGCCGTTGCCCGGGGCGTCATAGCGTGGAGCCGTGCTCCGCATGTTCCGCCCGCATCGCTCGCGCCAAGCGACCGCGTCGGGCCGAGCGCTCAACCGGTCGAGCGCCGCGCCAATGTCGCCAGCGACGCCGACGCAGGCGCGTCGCAGCTTACCGATCTCCGCCGGGTCGCGGTCGAGGTGGATCACCCGCGCATTCGGCGCGAAGCTGTCGAGCTTGCCCGTCGCCCGATCATCGAAGCGCGCGCCGACGCAGATCAACAGGTCGCACTCGTCCACCGCGATGTTCGCCGCGTGCGAGCCATGCATGCCCAGCATGCCTAGGAAGAGCGGATGGTCCGTCGGGATCGCCCCCAGCCCCTTCAGAGTGGCCACCGTCGGCAGCCCGTTGCGTTCGGCGAAGCCGCGCAGGCTCCGCTCCGCCCGCGCGATCGCGACCCCGCCGCCGACGTAGAGCACGGGCCGGCGCGCCGCGGCGATGAGCGCATTCGCCTGGGCTAATGCTTGCCCGTCGACCGGTGGCGCGAGTTCGACCCTCGCCGCCGGTTCGGCAGGGCCGGCAACCATCACGCCCATGTCCTTGGGCAGGTCGATCAGGACCGGCCCCGGTCGCCCGCCTCGCGCGAGCGCGAAGGCCTCTGCGACCACCGCCGGGATGTCCGCCGAGCGCCGCACCACGAAGCTGTGCTTCACGATGGGCAGGGTGATGCCGAAGATGTCGACTTCCTGGAACGCGTCGGTGCCCATCAGCGGCGATGCCACCTGGCCGGTGATCGCCACCATCGGCACGCTGTCCATGAACGCGTTAGCGATGCCGGTGACGAGGTTGGTCGCCCCCGGGCCCGAGGTCGCCAAGCACACGCCCGGCTCCCCCGTCACCCGGCCGTAGGCGTCGGCCGCCAGTGCCGCCCCCTGCTCGTGCCGCACGAGAATGTGCTGGAGCGAGGAGCCGGGCAGCGCGTCGTACACTGGCATGATCGCACCGCCGGGGTAGCCGAAGACATGGCGCACCCCTTCGCGCTCCAGCGCGCGCACAAGTAGCCTGGCTCCGCTGACGGGTTCGGGACGCCACTCGGCCTCGTCCAGGATGCGGGCGGCGATGGCGGCGCCGAACGGCGACATCTCAGGCCGCCTCGGCTTGGGGTTGGGCTTGCAGCCAAGCCATGCGCCGGCGCAGCCCCGCGCCGACCCGCTCGATCGGCTGGTCGAGGTCGGCCTGGAGCATCGCCCGGTAGTTAGGCTTGCCCGCCGCGCTCTCCGCGATCCAGTCGCGGGCGAAAGCGCCGGTGCGGATGTCGCGCAAAACCTCGCGCATCCGGGCGCGCGTTTCGTCGTTGATCACCCGCGGGCCGGAGACGAGGTCGCCGTATTTGGCGGTCTCGCTGACGAACGCGTGCATCTTGGCCAGCCCGCCCTCGTAGAGCAGGTCCACGATCAGCTTAAGCTCGTGCATGCATTCGAAATAGGCGACCTCCGGCTGGTAGCCCGCCTCCACCAGCGTCTCGAAGCCGGCGGTGACGAGTTCGCTCACGCCGCCGCAGAGCACCGCCTGCTCGCCGAACAGGTCGGTTTCAGTCTCTTCCGAGAAGCTCGTCTCGATCGCCCCGGCGCGCGCGCCGCCGATGCCGGCCAAGTAGGCGAGCGCCTTGGCGCGCGCTCGGCCGCTGGCGTCCTGCGCCACCGCGAACAAGCAAGGGACACCCCGCCCGATCTCATACTCGCGCCGGACGAGGTCGCCCGGCCCCTTGGGCGCGACCAGGATCACGTCGACGTCGCGGCGCGGCGAGACCTCGCCGTAGTGGACGGAAAAGCCGTGCGCGACGAGCAGCGCGTCGCCGGGCCGCAGATTGGGCGCGACCTGCTCCTCGTAGACCTGCCGATGCGACATGTCCGGGGTGAGCAAGGCGACCAGCGAAGCGGCGCGCGCCGCTTCGCCCGGCGACATCACCCGAAACCCGTCGGCCCTGGCCCGTCGCTCGGCCGCGCCGTCGCTCCGGGCGCCGACGACCACGTCGAAGCCGCTGTCGGCCAGGTTACGCGCGTGGGCGCGGCCTTGGCTGCCGTAGCCGATCACGGCGACGCCGCCCTCAATGGCGGATCGATCGACGTGTGCTTCGGTGTGGATGGCGGTCATTGGGGTCTCCTTCGCGCAAAAGAAAACCCCCGCTCCGGGTGGGGAGCGGGGGTTCGGTCTTCAGTCCTGCTTCGGACTTCAGACAAAACCGGGCGCCGCTCCCGAGTGGGCGCTAATAAGTACGGTAGTGGAAAGCAGGACGGCCGCCGGCCGGAAAACCGTCGCGTGGTAACTGCCGATCAGCTTCGCCTGGAACCGCACGCGTCCGCACTCCTGTGCGCTGATCCCGATTGGGATCCCATACGCACCTGCTTATGCTGCATCGCAGCGGCAGCACAACCTAGAAAACATGGCTTGCTGCTCAGTTCGTCGCGTTTATGCTGGTCCAGGATGCGCCGGGCAATCTGGTGATAGTATCCCAAATATGCGGACCATCCATGTCTGTCCCTGACCTGCCGTCGCGTCATCTCCTGCAAGGTCCCGCCCGCGCGCCGGGACGCGCCATGCTGCGCGCGGCGGGCCTGGACGAGGAAGCGATGGCGAAGCCCATGGTGGCGATCGTCAACACCTGGTCGGACGTCACGCCGTGCAACATGCACCTGCGCGGCCTCGCCGAGCACGCTCGGCGCGGGATCCGGGAAGGCGGCGGAACGCCCGTGGAGTTCAACACGATCGTGGTGACGGACGGCATCAGCATGGGAACGCCCGGCATGCGCGCGTCCCTGATGAGCCGTGAGGCGATCGCCGACTCCGCCGAACTCGCCGTGCGCGGTCACTCACTCGACGCGGTGCTCTTCCTGGTCGGCTGCGACAAGACTATCCCGGCCGCGGCGATGGCCGCCGCGCGCCTCGATCTGCCCGCCGTGATCCTCTATGGCGGCTCGATCATGCCCGGGACGCTCGACGGGCGGGCGATCACTATCCAGGACGTCTTCGAAGCGGTGGGCGCGCATAGCGCCGGCGTGATCGACGACGCAGGGCTGCTCGCGGTGGAAAAGGCCGCCTGCCCCGGCGCCGGCGCCTGCGGCGGACAGTTCACCGCCAACACCATGGCGCTCGTCATGACCTTCCTCGGCCTGTCGCCCGTCGGCCTGAACGACGTGCCCGCCACCCATCCAGACAAGCCCCGGGCAGCGGAGAAGGCCGGCCGCGTGCTGATGGACGCGGTGCGCGAGGGGCGCAACGCGCGCCGGTTCATCACCGTGTCGAGCTTGCGTAATGCCGCGGTGGCGGGAACGGCCACCGCTGGCTCGACCAACATCGTCCTTCACCTTCTCGCGATCGCGCGGGAAGCCGGGATCGGGCCGGAGGAGTTCGCGCTGGACGTCTTCGATGAGGTGTCGCGCGCGACCCCGGTCATCGCCGACCTGAAGCCCGGCGGCCGCTTCATGGCCCCGGACATGGCCGCGGCCGGCGGCTCCGCGCTGCTCGGCCGACGGCTGATGGAGGCGGGGCTGATCGAAGACGCGCCCACCGTGACCGGACGCAGCCTGTTCGAAAGGTTCGCGGGCGCGGCGGAAACGCCTGGCCAGCAGGTGATCGTCGATGCCCACGCGCCTATCAAGGCGCGCGGCGGTTTCGGCGTGCTACGCGGCAACATCGCGCCCGAGGGCTGCGTGGTGAAGCTCGCCGGTCACGAACGACTGCGCTTCGCCGGCCCAGCCAAGGTCTTTGACGGCGAGGAAGCCTGCTTTGCAGCGCTGCAGGCGGGCGGCATCGATCCGGGCGATGTGGTGGTAATCCGCGGCGAAGGCCCGGCAGGCGGGCCGGGCATGCGCGAGATGCTGGCGATCACCGCCGCCATTCAGGGCCGCGGGCTCGGCGATGAGGTCGCGCTGATCACCGACGGCCGATTTTCGGGGGCGACCTACGGCTTCATGGTCGGCCATGTCGCGCCGGAGGCCACGCGCGGCGGCCCGATCGCGGTGCTCCGTACCGGCGACCGGATCACCATCGACGCGGAAGCGCGCACGATCTCGACCGACGCGGACTTGGCGAAGCGAGGCCCCGCCCCCGTCCAGCCGCTGCCCGCGGAGGTGCGTGGGGCTTACGCCAAGTACGCGCGCCTCGTCGGCTCCGCCTCGCATGGCGCGGTGACCAGCGGGGTGGACGCATAGCGGAGTCCCGCGTGCCGCCACCCGGACCCCTTGAGCTTTGAGCGGCCCGTGATCCTCAGGGACGCACCTGTCCGTTCCCCCGCACAATGTATTTGAAGGTCGTCAGCTGCTCCGGCCCTACCGGCCCACGCGCGTGGAGCTTGCCGGTGGCGATGCCGATCTCCGCGCCGAAGCCGAACTCGCCGCCGTCGGCGAACTGGGTGGACGCGTTCCACAGCACGATCGCGCTGTCCACGCGCACCAGGAACGCCTCAGCGGCCGCGGCGTCCTCCCCGACGATTGCCTCCGTGTGCCCCGTGCCGTAGCGCGCAATGTGCGCCACGGCCTCGTCGAGCCCGGCCACCGTGCGAACGGCCAAGACCGGGGCCAGATACTCGGCGGCCCAATCCGCCTGCACCGCCTCCGCCATCGGCACGGTCGCCTGCGCCTCCGCGTCGCCGCGCAGCTCGCAACCGGGCAGCGCGGCGGCGATGCCGGGCAGCATATGAAGCGCATCCCGGTCGATCAGCAGCGTCTCGGTCGCGCCACAAACCGACACTCGGCGCAGCTTGGCGTTCGCGACGATGCGCGCCGCCTTTTCCGGATCGGCCGAAGCATGGAGGTAGGTGTGGCAGACGCCCTCGAGGTGCCCCAAGACGGGCACCCGCGCGTCCCGGCTCACCCGCTCCACCAGCGACCGCCCGCCGCGCGGGATGATAAGGTCGACCGTCCCGTCGAGCCCGCCGAGCAGCAGCCCCACCGCGTCGCGGTCGGCGGTCGGCACGATCTGGACCGCGGTCGCCGACAGCCCCGCCTCCGCCAGCCCGGCAGCGAGCGCCTCGTGCATCGCCAGCGCGCTCCGCAGCGCGTCGCTCCCGGAGCGCAGGATGATCGCGTTGCCCGAGCGCAGCGCGATGGCCGCCGCGTCGGCGGTGACGTTGGGCCGGCTTTCGTAGATCATGCCGATCACCCCGATCGGCGTGCGCACCCGGGCGATGTCGAGCCCGTTGGGCCGCGTCCAGCGCGCAAGCTCCGAGCCCACCGGATCAGGCAGCGCGGCGACCTCGTCCAGGGCACTCGCGATCCCCCCAAGCCGTGCCTCGTCGAGCATGAGGCGGTCGACCGCCCCCGACGCTTCCGCCACATCCACGGCGTTCGCGGCGAGCACCTCCGCACCGCACGCGCGGAGCCGGCGCGCCATCGCTCTGATCGCCTCGCTCCGCTGCTCCGCGGTCGCGCCGCGGACCATGGCGGCGGCGGTCCGGGCATCCTGCCCCATGCGGAGCATCGTCCCGCGCAGCGTCACATCAGCACCATGTCATCGCGGTGGATTAGTTCGTCAGGACCGCGCCAGCCAAGCACCTCGGCGATGGCATGGCTCGGCCGGCCGATGATCGCCCGCGCCTCGGTCGACCCATATTCAGTCAGCCCGCGCGCGATTTCCACGCCCGCGAGGTCCAGCACGCGCAGGCACGCGCCACGGTCCCACTCGCCTCGCACTACGGCCACCCCTGCCGGCAGCAAGCTGCTCCCACGCGCCAGCGCAGACGCTGCACCATCGTCCACAGCCACCTCGCCGGCTGGGCGCAGGCTACCCGCGATCCATTGCTTGTACGCGCTCGTCGGCGTTCCGGCCGCACCGACCACCGTCGCCCGCCCGCCCGCCAGCAGCCGGCGCAGCGGATGCAACTCCTCGCCGGCGGTGATGATCGTAGCGCAGCCGAACAGCCGCGCGATCCTGGCGGCTTCCAGCTTGGTCCGCATCCCGCCCGTTCCCATTCCACCAGTGATCGGCCCGCCCGCGCAGGCCTCGACCTCCGGCGTGATCGCCTCGAGGAGCGGGATGTGACAGGCGCTCGGGTCTCGGCGCGGGTCGGCCGTGTACAATCCGTCAACGTCTGACAGGAGGACCAGCACGTCGCTCCGGGCCAGCTGCGCCGCGCGAGCCGACAAGCGGTCGTTATCGCCGACCCGCAACTCTTCGGTCGCCACGCTGTCGTTCTCGTTGATCACCGGGACGACGCCTGAGCCCAGCAGTGTTTCCAGCGTCGCCCGCGCGTTCAACCAGCGGTGACGCGTCTCCACGTCGCCCAGCGTCAGCAAGAGTTGCGCGACCGGTGCGCCGCAGGGCTCGAACGCCCGGGCCCAAGCCGACATCAGCAAAGGCTGGCCCACCGCGGCGGCCGCCTGCTTCTCGTCCAGCCGCGTTGACCGGCGGCCGTCGAGCCCGAGTGTCCTCCGCCCGAGAACCACCGCGCCCGAGGAGACCAACAGGAGCTGCCTGCCATCCGCGCGCAACGCCGTTACGTCCGTCGCGAGCGCGCGAAGCCAGTCCTCGCGGAGCTGATAGCCGTCGGCGCCAACCAGCAGGGAAGAGCCAACCTTCACCGTTATACGGCGAGCTTGCGCGATCAGCCGTGCCGCCTCGGTCCGCTCTCCGTCCGTCATGCGGTCCAGCCTAGGCTGGATCGATGCAGCAAGGAACTACGCTCACGGCGCGGGCCGTTTCAGTCCGAGGCTGCGCCGCGCCGGAGCCGAATGGCCCCGCATCACCGCCTCCGCCACCTCCGGTTGACGAGCCTCGATCGCGTCAACGATCGCGTGATGCTGATGCTGACCCGTCATTAGGATGGGAAACACCTCTTCCATCGGCAGCCGGTTGAAGGCGACCACGCCCGGAGCGACGAAGGGCACGGCGTGGACGCGCGCCAGTAGCTCGACCAGCAGGGGGTCCCCCGCCCCGTGCACGATCGCTGCATGGAAGCGATTGTTCATGCGCGCGTAGGTGAGCTCATCTTCCTTCACGAGATGCCCCTTGGCGAAAATGCGTTCGCCCTCATCGAGGCAGTCCCGCAGCTCCGTCATGAGCACCGACTCCGCGCCTCGTGCCGCTATCATTCGCGCCGCGTAGCCCTCTAGGACGCAGCGCAATTCCGTGCCTCGAAGGCTGTCTTCCAAGCTGAAGCTCCGTACTGCCCAGCCGCGCTTGCCCGCTGGATCGAGCAGTCCCTCGGCCGCCAGCGCCGGGAGCGCGTTCCTGACCGGCGTACGAGAGACGCCCAACTGCTCGGCTAGCGTCGCCTCCGCCAATCGCGTGCCAGCGGATAAGCCGCCGTCGAGGATCATCTCCCGAATGCGTTGCGCGACCGGCGTGTCCAACCCTTCACCTCTCGCCAGCTATCGGCCGGAACCCGGCGGTGCGTACCGTTAGGAACGGTCCTTACATCCGTCCAGCAGCTCAACCTGCCCAAGCGGCTGATCCTACGGCGCGTCCCCTGCCTCACCAGGTCGACGCTCGTGACCGTGCCGCTCGCGTGCTTTCGCGTGTAGCGGCGCAGCCCGGACCAGAACGCCGCGTCGCCCAGCGTCGCGCGCAGGTGCGCCATGAACAGCGCGCCTTTGCTGTACTGGACCGCGCGGCGCGTGCCGAGCGACGGGTAGCGGCCGGGCCAGGCCATCGGCCTGAACACGCCCCGGCTGGCGACCATCAAGGCTACGCTTCACCCAGAGGCCCTCACCTGGCGCTTTTGTCAAACAAGTGCACGATGGGGGCGGAGTAGGTGAGCTCACTCGCAGCGGCGTTCACCCACTCCTGACTGCCACCGACACCGGACAGTGATCGGACGGGTGCTGCTCTTCGGGTATGCCGTAGGTGTACTCGGCGAAGCTGCCCGGCACCGCGCGGGCCGCGGCCGTGCGGGACAACACGACGAAGTCGATGAACTCCCGGTAGCGCTGCTTGCACTTCGGCCGAGAGTCCGTGCCGCCCGCGAGCTCCAGGTCCGCTTCGGCCGGCTCGCCATCGTCGAGTTCCGCCCACATCGCGTCGCCGCGACCGATCAGACGCCTGTTCCAGTCGCCGAGCACGGCGAAGGGCACCCGCTCCGCTGCGCGCGCGTCCACCCAGCGCTCCAGCACCGGCACCTGCGCGAACAGGGTGTCGCAGTCGCGATCGGTTGGTGCCCGGCCTGAGTTGCACCCGCTCTTCAGGTGCACCGCTAGGAGGCGGACGGGCTCGGGCGTGTTCAGGGTCACGTCTACGCCGTTGCGCAGGCCCCGGTTGCCCAGACCGAGCGCCACATGGTCGGGGTTGCGCGTGTAAGGCACCGTGCGCCTGATCGCGAAGCCGACCCGCTGGTCGTGCAGCGTCTTGCCCGGCAGCCCTCGGCAGCCGCCCCCGCCACCATCAACACGCTCCTCCATCTCGACCCGCCACTCACCATCCGGGAACACGCGGCGCGCGGCTGCCTCGTTCTCGACCTCCTGGAAGGCAATCACGTCGGCACCGAGCACCTGAGCGTGGCGGCGCAGCTCGGCGTAGTCGGCCTCCGTGCGCGGCCTGCAGCCCTCGCCTTCGGCCTCGGCTAGGTGCTCGAGGTTCCAGCTGGCGATGCGAAGTTCGGCCGGAACTGCTGCGCCCCGCTCGGCGTCGCGACTGCCTGATGCCGCGCCCGTGCATCCGCCCAGCATGGCCGTGAGAGCGACGGCAAACGCCATCGCTGATCGGCAGTGAGGAGCGGCCTGTGCCACCCCAAGTTCAGTCCGGATGCTCGTGTGTGTCATCCCGCCACAACCGACCACAGCGCTTGCACGATCCCGGGCATAGTCGTCCCGAAACGCGAAGCTAGTGGTAGTCGCAGGCGGGCTACGGATGTCGCGTGCCCGGCCTAAGTATTCGGCTGCTCTGCGCCAATGCTCGCCGTAAAGGAGCGTCGTGCCCCTTACTGCAAGCCGCCGTCGGTTCATGTTGTCCTGAAGACGGCAACCGCAGTGCCGGAACGGCAACAAGTGGTGGGAAGCGGAACGGCTGCTTATGGTGGAAAGCGGACTTTAAGAGTAGTTGGAACCCAGATCGTGGGAACGGCGTATCTCGACGCCCATTGCTCTGCCGCAGCTAGCGCTGAAGCTAGCAATTGATCGTTCTCGGGGAGCGAGCAGTAGTCGACCCAATGGCCGCTCGGCTTGAGCGCCGATCCTGTGCCGAAGAACTGCCGATCATCCTATGCCGGAACACGCAAGTGAAAAGTAGGGCGCTACTGTCCTCCTCCGGCAATCTTGGACCCGAACAGCCCTATCCCCAGCCCGACCGCCGCGACCGCAAGAACAGTGGCAATGATCATCAGCAAACCGTCCCGGACTAGGAGCGCTAAGCCGAAGGCCGCAATAGCCGCCATCGGTGCCGTGGTGGCGAATGGAAGGATTTCTAATGGCGGCACGGTAAGAGCCAACAAGATGCAAAGGCCCGCGGCGACCCGCACGAAAGGTCCTCTGGTAAATCTCGGGAGCCGGCCGTGAAACGTGCGGTCCAGCCATCGAGCTAGGCCGCGCAGCTTAGACGTCGACTTGCACGCTTTTTCCGCAGAAATTGACCGTCGCGCCAAGAATTTGGGTAGCCAGAGGTGCTTTCGTCCAAGGAGCATCTGTGCGGCGACGATGACGATGATGAGGCCCAGCACCGTCGGTAGCCCGGGTATGCCGCCCACCGGTGATATGTCGATCAGCGCAGGTATGAGCAGGAACGGCCCATAGCTCCTGCTCCCCAGCGCTTCAACAAGATGGCCTAAACAGACCCGTCCTTCTTTGCTGGCCAAATCCTCGATCTTATCGAGGACGTCTCCGACGCTGGTTGGTTCGTCTGCCATGAGCAGGAAGCGACTTAGCTGCTAGTGAGTTCCTTCCACGTAGAGCCTGCGCCGCGAATGTGCGTTGACGTGCTGCGGAGCCATGTTGTGGGCGGAGCGGGCGCAAGGGAGGAGAACCTGCCCGCTCCTGTCATTACCCGGTGAGCTACTCGCGACGGTGCGCCTCTAGCTAACCGGCTTTAAGATATCGTGTCGCGAGGAGGCCGGGGCTCATCTAGTTGGTCACTTCCGCGTGAGAAAGGATGTCGGACTGCTGGGCGCGCCAGCGGTCAACGAATTAAGCCACGCATCGGCAACGCGCATCTGGAACGGACGGGCGTATGGCAACCCCCATCGAATGCGTGGTCGAACCTACTCAGACCAGCGGTAAATGCCCGAGGTCCGCTCCGGGTCGAAAGCGGACCTCGGGCACGGATGTACGCAATGGGTGGAAAGCAGACGTTAGCACTGCGTAGCTGCCAGCCGACTTTGGCCGAACGCAGACTGGCCGCTTACGGGTAAGTTGCCCTTGTTCACCGGCACTCACTTTGAGGTTAGCTTTCCCTTTCAAGAATGCCAGCCAATCAGGAGACAGAGATGAATTTTCAACGGACCATCTTTGTCGCCTTGAGTGGCGTAGCAGCTCTG
>CADCVW010000111.1 GCA_902806235.1 uncultured Sphingomonadaceae bacterium
CTGCCCGAACACGGCGCGCTCGTCTTGCTTCTGGTTCGCGGCCGTCCGGCGGCTTAGAGCGGCGGCATGATACCGGTCCTCCCGATGAATTTCGCGGGGCGCGGCCGCGCGGGAAGGCCGCGCTATCTGCTCCTCGCCGCCGTCACTTTCGCGCACTTGGTGCTGCTTCTGGCGCTACTCTGGGCGCGCCCCGCCCCGCCCCACCCCGTTCCGCGCGCCGCGCTGCAGCTGATGGATCTGGGGCCGCCCGAACAACCACCCGCTGCCACCCGGCCGCAGCCGGCGAAGGCGGAGGTCACTCGGCCGACGCCAATCGTCGAGCTGCCTGCCGAGCCGCCGATTGCGGCCGTCACCGAGGCGGCGGGGGCGGCGCAGGGTGACGGGGCGGGCGGTGGCTGCGACCTCGGCGGCGCGGTGGAGCGCGCTCTCGCGGCGAACATGGAGGCCCGCGCCGCGGTCGCGCGCATCGCACCCGAGGCGCGCTCGGTGGCGAACGCGGTGGTGCTTTGGGACGGGCGCTGGACCGATCCGGCCTTGCTGGGCGGCGCCGCCGTGCTCGAACCCATCCGGCGCGGGATCGTCGTGGCCCTCCAGACGGCCCCCTCCGATTGTCTGCCCGGCGACGCGTCCGGCCCGCGCTTCATCGCGATCGGTGACGCCGCGGGCGCCACAGTGCTGGTGCTTGGCTCGGGTCGGTGGCGCTGGGCAGAGCTGCTCGCGGAAGAGCCCGCGATCATGGTCGAGCGGCGGCCGTAATTAGCACGCCTGTGCCAATCCGGCACGCCCGAAATTTCTTTTGGCGGGCTTGCGTCTAATGCTTTCAGCTGTCGTATAGCTAATGGAGAACTTGCGCGACAAGCGAGTAACAATACAGGCCGTCCGCCGATGCTCCGGCCGAAGCGGCCGAACGGGAGGCCATCAATGAAGATCGCACGTCTCACCTTGTCCTCGGCGCTGGCCGGGACGCTGCTCCTCGGGTCCGCCTCCGCCATGGCTTCGAGCCACCGCGAAGCGCCTGCCATCACCGAGAAGCCTAAGACGGACAACACGGACGTTTATCTATTCCGCAGCTACGAGCCCGGCCGCGAGGCGTTCGTCACGATCATTGCCAACTTCCAGCCGTTCCAGGATCCCGGCGGCGGCCCAAACTATTATACGATGGATCCGGAAGCGATCTATGAGATCCACGTCGATAACACCGGCGACGCGGTCGAGGACCTGACCTTCCAGTTCAAGTTCGACAACAATCTGCGCAACGGCACGGGTAACACGCTCAACATCGGCGGCAAAACCTTGTCGACCCCGCTCCGCTTCATCGGGCCAATCACGTCGCCCGACGATCCCGACTTGAGCGAGACCGAGCAGTTCACGCTTACCTTGGTAAGCGGCAACCGGCGCAGCGGCACTAAAGCCGCCGTGGCCAACGCGTCCGGCGGCGGCACTACGTTCGGCAAGCCCGTGGACTACGCCGGCACCAAGGCCTTTCCCGATTACGCCGCCTACGCGCGGCAGTTCATCCACACGGTGACCTTCCCGGGCTGCGCGGTGCAGGGCCGGGTCTTCGCGGGCCAGCGAGCCGAAGGCTTCGCTGTCAACGTTAATGAAATATTCGACCTGGTGAACTTCGTGCCGATCCAGGGCGGCGACGGCGGCTTCCCCGGTGGCATCACGCAGAGCCGGTTCAACGATGACCTGATCGGTAAGTACAACATCACCTCGCTCGCGGTGGAGGTGCCGATTGCCTGCGTAACGGGCGCAGGCAACGGCGTGATCGGCGCCTGGGCGACCGCGAGCTTGCCCCAGGCACGCATCCTCGATCCCTCGCCGACCTACGAGCAACCGGAGCGCGTGGGCGGCTCGTTCGTCCAAGTGTCGCGCCTCGGCAACCCGCTGGTCAACGAGGTGGTGATTGGCATCGACCGCAAGGACCTGTTCAACGCCGCCCGGCCGACGCAGGACACGGCACTCGCCGACTTCGTTACCAACCCGACCTTCCCGGCGATCCTCGATACGCTGTTCCGCGCGCCGGTGAACGCCACGCTCGGCACCAACATTGCCAACCTCGCGCCCAACAACTTCCCGCGCAACGACCTGGTGACGACGTTCCTTACCGGCATCCCGACGCTGAATCAGCTCCGTACGGTGACGCCGTCGGAGATGCAGCGGCTCAATACCGCGGTCAGCCCGACGCCACGCGCGAGCCAGAACCCGTTCGGTGTGGTTGGCGACGACCTTGCCGGCTACCCCAATGGGCGACGGCCCGGCGACGACGTGACGGACATCACGCTCCGCGTAGCCATGGGCCGGCTCTGCTATCCGGTGCCGATCAACGGCCGCCCGACCGACCTCGGGCTGTGTACGCCCGCGAACGCGCCGGTCGGCAACGTGCCGTTTACGGACGGCGCGCCGGTCAGCGCGCGCGATTTCCAGAACGCTTTCCCGTACCTCAACGATCCTATCCCCGGATCGCCGGACGAAGTGCGCGAGCCGATCCGCAACGCCCCTGCGGCCCAGTGAAGGAGCGCCCCGACATGGCAATCTCGTCCTTCAGAGTCGCGATAGCCGCCGTCTCGCTGCTCGCCTTGGCGGCGTGCGGTGGCGGCGGCAACGGCAACGGCAACGGCGACACTGGCACTACGCCGCCGACGACGACACCGCCGCCGACTTCGACGCCGCCGCCGCCGACCACCCCGGCTCCCGACTCGGTCGCGGGACGGATCTCGGCTGCCTTTGCCGCGATCTTCGGGCAGGGCGCCGACACCGAGGGCAAGGACCCGGCGGACTCCGACCTGCCGCCCGTCAACTTCGACCAGGAACCGGTCGACTTCTGATCGCGCCCGCCGCGCCCGGCCGGATCGAGGGTCGATCGGGTGCGGTGGCCGGACCACCGGCGGTGCGGGAGCTGCGCGAGCTCGACTCGCGCCGGCAGGATAACGTTTGAAGCTGCGGTGAACTCGCCCGCTACCGGCTTCCGCCCTTCAACAGGCCCGTGCCTAACCGACGCCTCGCGCGCGAGGTGGCCGCGCATATGAGAAGCGAGAAGATCACGTCGCGCGGTTAAGCAGGCCGCCTGATTCCGGTGAACCGTTGGGAGTTATGGGCTCCGCAGGTCCGGATTGCGGCGGCGGCAGCGGAAGCTCGACCACGCGGCGCAGCGTGCCGGTCGGCGCCGTGCCGTTGGCCATGTCGAGTTCCAGCGCCACGGCGCGGGGCGGCGGAGCTCGGCGGTCGTCCGGGTCGGGCAGGTCTTCGCGCCAGCCTTCGCCCGCGTAGAAGAAGCGCCAGCGCACGGCGGCGACGCCGGGGAGCACGCGCTGATCCGCACCATCCGTGCCGCGAACGAGCACGCCGTCGCGCAGCCCGTAGATCACGGGGAGGGCGGGCGCGAGGGGGCTAGTGCCGTGCCGCTCGAAGCGTAGCGCCTCGCCGGCCACGGCCAGCGTGCCCGGCTCGCTTTGTTCGAGATCGCGGGTGACGAATAGCATCGCGCGCTGCATCTCCCCGAGCCGATCGAGCCGACCGCCCAGCTGCTGCTGGGCGCGCAGCACGGTATCGACCAGTGCCAGCCCGCCGAGCGAGATCAGCGCAAACAGCGCGAGCGAAACGAGCACCTCAACCAGGGTGAAGCCTGCTTCTTGGCCGCTAGCGCGTGAGCTGCTTATCCTTGCGGGAAGAAGTCGCCGCCAAAAGGAACGCGCCGCCGAAGAACGCACCGAGCGCGTGGCAACTGTCATGGGAAGCCGTATAGCAGGAACCATGGTGAGGCTCTCAAGGCATTTTCGGGCGCGGCGGCGCGCGGTTTCCGGCGAGGACGGGCTGACGCTCGTCGAGATGATCGTGGTGTTGGCGATCATCGCGCTGGTCGCTGCCTTGATCGTCCCCAACGTTATCGGCCGCCCAGATGAAGCGCGCGCGACGGTGGCCGAGGCCGACCTCCGCACGGTGTCGGCGGCGCTGCGCTTGTACCGGCTTGACAACGGCGACTACCCGACCACGGCGCAGGGACTGGCGGCGCTCGCCGAGAAGCCGACGGCAGGACCGGCGCCGAAGACCTGGCCGGAGGACGGCTATCTCGCCGAAGTACCCCGCGACCCGTGGGACCGGCCTTACGTCTACCGGAGCCCGGGCCGGTCGGGCGGGTTCGACCTGTTCTCATTGGGCAAGGACGGCAAGCCGGGGGGCGAGAGCGTTGATGCCGACATCGGCGCGCCGGAGGCCTAGGCCCGCGCCGCTCGTGTTGTTCGGCTCCTTTGCCGACGTGCGAAGAGTGGCGCATTGACGCCGCGCGAGAAGCGCCTCGCGATCGACGGCACGACGGGGCTGGTCGTGATCAGCGTGGCAGCGGCGCTGGCGAACCTGACGTGGCGGCTGGCGGGGGAGGCAGGCGGCGCGTCGCCCGTCGCGGCCGCGGCATCCTCCTACGTCCGTCCTGCGCCCCCGCCCGACCTGTCCGCGCTGCTCGGTGCCGCGCCGTTCGGCACGGCCAACGCGGCCCCGGTCGCGACCGCCGCCAACCTCGGCCTTACCTTGCGCGGCGTGCTCTTCGCCGAACCGGCTTCGGCGTCGACCGCGCTGCTCGCCGGGGCGCAGGGGCCGTCAGTCGGTTATGCAGTCGGCGATACGCTCCCGGGCGGCGCGCGCCTGGATCGGATCGCCGAGGACTATGTCGTGCTCGCGATCGGCGGACAGCTCGCTCCGCTCTATTTCCCCAACGACGAGCGCGCCAAGCGACCGCCGCCCGTCGCGGTCCAGCCCGCGGCCAGCGCGGCCGACCCGCGCGCCGGCGTGGATGCGATCCGTGCGCTCCTGCCACCTTCGGTGCGCGGTGCAGCGCCCGGTGCGCCTCCCGCTGGCAATACCGCGCCGGGCGCCGCGGGCTTGGTCGCACGGCTCGGCGCGACCGTGACGCCGCAAGGTCTCCAGTTCGGCGCGGGGCTTCCTCCCGAGCTGCGCGGCGCGGGGCTGATGCCCGGCGACGTGGTGACCAGCATCAACGGGGTCAGTGCGGCGGCCTTCGCCAACGACGGTCGGATGATCGGCCAGGCAAGGTCGGCGGGGCAGGCTCGCGCGGAGGTGGTGCGAAATGGCATGCGCCTGACCTTGTCCGTCCCGTTCCGCTAGAACTCTCCGCGCATCTCCAGTCCATTCGCGTTATTCATCGCCCGGCGCAGGTCGAGAACACATCTTAGCCCGGGTAGCCGAAGGTCAGGCTGGAGAAGGTGGTGTCGAACTCGGCCCGGGGATTGCCGCTGAGCGACTCCGTCCAGACCACGTTGACCAGCCATTTGCCGCGCTGCGGCACGGCGAACATAGCGAGCCCCACGCGGTCGCTGCGCCGGGTGGCGACCGGGCGCTCGTCCGCGTCCAGATTGGTGAGTTTGACCAGTGCGCCGGCAAGAGGCCGGCCCTTCCACAGGACGCGCAAAGGCAAGCGCCCGTCCGGCCGCGGCGCGTAGGGATTGCGCAACGGCACGATCTCCAGCGACAAGCCGAGCGGGCGCAGCACCGCAGTCCCCGTACGCGGGTCGTACGGACCAATCTGGACCAGCGCCTTGGCGCGCCGGCTGTATATCTCACGCCCGGGCGTACCCTCTCGACCTGCGGCGGCGCGCGCCCGGAGCGCGGGTGTCAGTCCTTCCTCCTTGGCGTAGTCGTTGAACCGCACGGCCGGCAGGTTGCTCTCGGCATGGTTGGACTGCATCGCTAACTGGTGCGTGCCCGGCACGCTCAGCCGGAAGGACAGCGTGGGCGCGGCGGTGCCGGGCCGGATCAATCGTCGGAGGTCGACGACGCCGCCGTTCGGCGCCACGTTGCGGAGCAGCAGGATCCGGTCGCTGCGCACCCCCCAGTTCTCACGGGCCGAGCCATGGCCAACAAAAATGGAAAGTGGCACGACACCCGACGCCGGTCGGTAGCTCGCCGGCTGCAGCCAAAGATCGTGCGCCGCCGCCGCTGTGGACAGCGCGAGCGCGGCCAGCGCGAGTGGACGCAGGGCGAGCGATTTCATACGGGGCGGCATGGCAGTTTCGATTACTGCACGAGAGAACGGCGAATAAGCAATGACCGCCCGCACCAATGGCGCGCCGTCCGCTCCTCGCGCCTGCTCGTCCTTGCTCGCCTGCGCCGGCCGGCTGATTTTGATAGGCGCGCTCTGGCTAGTGGCCGAGCCGGCGCTCGCTCACAGCGACGCCGGTCTTGTAGGCGGCTTCCTTGCCGGCTTCAGCCATCCGCTGAACGGGCCCGACCACCTGCTCGCAATGGTAGCAGTCGGCCTGTGGGGCGCGTTCCTCGGTCGGCCGCTGATCTACGTGCTTCCCGTGTTGTTTCCCGCGATCATGGCGGCCGGCGGCGTGCTCGGGCTCGCGGGGCTCCCGTTCCCCTTCGTAGAACTCGGTATCGCTCTGTCGGTGCTCGTCTTGGGGCTGCTGATCGCGGGCGCTCGGACGCTGCCGATCGCGCCGGCGGTGGCCATCGTCGCCGCCTTCGCCGTGTGCCACGGCTATGCGCACGGCCAAGAACTGCCACTCGCTGCTGACCCGGTCGGCTACAGCTTAGGCTTCGTGCTCGCCACCGGCCTGCTGCACGTTCTAGGGATCGCCATCGGCGAGCTCGGCCGGCGGTCAGCCGCACTGGCACTCGCGCCGCGGCTGGCCGGCGCAGCGATCGCGGTCGCGGGAGCATGGTTCCTATTCAGTGCGACGGCGGCGTGAGCGGCGCGGCGTTGCCCGCGGCTGTACTGGTCACCGCGCTATTCACGGCCCTATCGTTCGCCCGGCCTACGGCGATCGTCCGTAGTATCTCAGTCCTTGTTGCAAGTGCCGCAGCCGCTGCCGCGCTCGGACCGCGGCTCAGTCCTGACCAGCCGGTCCTGATCGCTTGCTGGCTGAGTGTGGTTGCTGCAGCGCTTGTCGTGTTTCGCGGCCGCGAGCTCCAGGTCGTTCCTTCAGCGCTGCTGTCGGCGAATGCCGGCCTGTGGTGCGGCCTTCTCGCCGTGGATGATCGTCCCACACTCGCGACGCTCGCACTCGCGCCCTTAGCGTTCGCTGGCTGCTGGCTAGTGGACCGCG
>CADCVW010000112.1 GCA_902806235.1 uncultured Sphingomonadaceae bacterium
CGCCGACGTGCTGTCAGGGACGGCTGAGCGGGCACAACAGGCGGCTCGGCTTTGGCGAGATCAACCTATCGGCGACCGGCACCGACAAGCGTTTCGACGAGCTGGTCGCGGCCTTCGAGCGGTACTGGCTGGCGCGGAACGGCTAGGGCCGGGCGTTGCCGCGGCGCTGACACGGCGGTCTCAGCCTCCCGCGAACCCCGCCACCACTTTCGCCACCACGTCTCTCAGCATGCCGTGCAGTCCCAAGGCGAAGCCCGCGCCCGCGCCCGCGCAGGCCACTCCCATCGCGGCGAACTGGAACCAGCGGCCGGTTTCGCGGCTCTCCTCGGCAGTCGGCGCGCGGCGCGGCGGGGCCGCGCGCCCGCGGTCGGGCACGGAGACGAGCGAGGTGCCCGGCTCGCCGAGCAGGGAAGCGATGTCCACCCGGTCGCGCGTCATCACGCCGAAGCGGCGATCGCCCGCCCAGATCACCCGGGCGATGATCAGCTGATGGGCGACGTAGACCTCGATCACCATGCCGCGCGGCGGCGGCGCGTTGGTCTGGAGCAGCATGCCCCGCGGCGACACGTCGCGCACGCAGATTTCGGTGAACGACGCGCCCTGGGCGCCGCGCATCCGCCCGCGCAGCAGCACCTTGCGGCGCACCGCCGCGCGGGCCCGCCCGCCTTCCAACGACACCATCTGCATGTCGCGTTCCCCGCCCTCCAGCACCCGAGATGCCGGACAGGGTTGAAGGAAGCATTAGCGCCGTCGTTTTTTGCGCCGCGCGGCGGACTACGGCATGGGATCCGGCCATGGCCAAAGCGCGCGCTGATCAGCTGCTGGTGGACCGCGGACTGGCCGAGAGCCGGGCGCGCGCGCAGGCGCTGATCCTCGCCGGGCTGGTGTTCGCCGGCGAGCGCCGGGTGGACAAGCCGGGCCAGCCGCTCCCCGCCGACGCGATGCTCGACGTGCGCGGGCGCGACCACCCCTGGGTGTCGCGTGGCGGGGTCAAGCTCGCCCACGCGCTCGACCATTGGGGGTGGAACGTGCGGGACGTCGTGGCGCTGGACGTGGGCGCGTCGACCGGCGGCTTTACCGACGTGCTGCTTAGCCGCGGCGCGGCTAAGGTGTTCGCGGTGGACGTAGGCACCAATCAGCTCGCCTGGAAGCTCCGCGCCGACCCGCGCGTGATCGCGCTGGAGCGTATCAACGCGCGGCATCTGACCGCGGCGGAGATTATCGAGCCCGTAGACATGATCGTCTGTGACGCGAGCTTTATAGGGCTCGCCAAGGTGCTGGAGCGACCGCTGGAGTTCGCGCGCGCCGGCGCGCGGCTCGTCGCGCTGATCAAGCCGCAGTTCGAGGCGGGGCGCGACGAGGTGGGCGCCCGCGGGGTGGTGCGCGACGCGGCGGTCCACGCGCGGGTGTGCGACGAGGTGGCGGCCTGGGTGGCGTCGCGGGGCTGGGCGGTGGAGGGGGTGACGGAGAGCCCGATCACCGGGCCGGAAGGCAACCGCGAGTTCCTGCTAGCCGCGCGGCGCGCTTCCAGCGATGCGGAAGCGCCCCTATAACGGGACGACCCGACGTCTCGCCACCCGAGGACATCCCCATGCAATCCGAGAACCGCCTGTTCGACGACCTCGCCCGCGTGCTCAACGGCGCGGCGGGCACGCTCGCCGGGGCCGCGCGCGAAGGACGCGAGGGCCTGCGCGAGCGCGCGCGCGACTTCGTCGGCGGCGGCGAAGCCGTCGGCCGCGACGAGTTCGAGGCGGTCAAGGCGATGGCAATCGCCGCGCGCGACGAGAACGAGGCGCTGCGCGCGCAGCTGGAGGCCTTGGAAGCGCGGCTGGCGGGGCAGGCGTGACGTTGGACGAGGACGAAGAAGAGGAAGGTGGCGACCCCATCGCCATGCTGGAAGCGGCGTTCGCCGCGCACGGCTGGTCCTACGAGCGGCAGGGCGACGATGAGATCGGCGCGCAGGCCCCGGGCAGCTGGGCGCAGATCGAGTTGCGCGGCGTGTGGCGCGGCGATGACGGCGTGCTCCAGTTCCTGGCGCTGCCCGACATCCGCGCGGCGAGCGACAAGCGCGCGGCGATCTACGAAACGCTGGGCCTGATCAACGAGCAATTGTGGGTTGGCCATTTCGAGCTCTGGTCGTCGTCCGGCGCCGTGCTGTTCCGCCACGCGCTGCTGCTCGACGGCGGGGACGAGGCGGTGCTGAGCCAGGAAACGGCGGAAACGCTGATCGACAGCGCGATCGACGAGATTGAGCGCTTCTTTCCCGTGTTCCAGTTCGTGCTGTGGGGCGACAAGTCGCCGAAGGAGGCGATCGAGGCGGCGATGATCGACACGCGGGGCGAAGCGTGAGGCGCTTCGCGTGAGGGCGACGCCGGGCCGGCTCTGGCTGGTGGGCTGCGGCGCGATGGGCGGGGCGATGCTGCGCCGCTGGTTGGCGAGCGGGACGCAAGCTGCGGACGTCACCGTAATCGACCCCGCGCCGCGCGACCCCGTGCCGAGCGTGCGGCTGCTGCCCGCGCCGCCGGCGGAGGACGCGCCGGAGACCATGGTGCTCGCGGTTAAGCCGCAGCAGCTGGGCGCGACGGCGGGAGCCCTGCCCGCGCCGGGTACGCTGGTCTCCATCCTGGCGGGGGTGGAGGGCGCGACGCTCCAGGCGCTGTTCCCCGACAGCGTGGTGGTGCGCGCGATGCCCAACCTGCCCGTGGCGATCGGCCGCGGGGTAGTCGCGCTCCACAGCGACCGCGACGACCTCGCGCTGCGGAGCGCGATGACGGGCTTCATGGCCCCACTCGGGCTGGTCGAGTGGATCGACAGCGAGGAGTCGTTCGACGCGGTAACGGCGCTCAGCGGCTGCGGGCCGGGCTTCCTGTACCGCTTCGTCGATGCGCTGGCGGACGCGGGCGCGGCGCTCGGCCTGCCCGCCGATCAGGCTGCGCGGCTCGCGCTGGCGACCGTGGAGGGCTCCGCGCTGCTCGCTGCGGCGGCCGAGGACGGCCCCGCCGCGCTCGCCGACCGGGTGGCGAGCCCCGGCGGCTCCACGCGCGCGGGGCTGAATGTGCTGGACGAAGGCGGCGCGTTGCGCGAGCTGATGCGCCGCACGCTAGAAGCCTCGCGCGACCGCAACGCGGCCATGGCGCGGGAAGCCAGGGAAGGAGGCCCCAAGTGAACCACCGTATGTTCGTGCAGACCATGATCGCGCTCGCCTCGGCCAGCCTCGGGCTGGTCGCCGCGCTTGCCTGGAATGAGGCGATCAAGGCGACGCTCGCGATGCTGGGGCTCGGCGGCAGCCTGGCGGGGCTCTACGCTTACGCGATCGTCGCCACCTTGCTGGCGATCCTCGTCCTGTCCTGGCTCGGCCGGGTCGCGGCGCGGGTCGGCGGTGAGGCGGCGATCACGCGCGAAGCCGAAGGCTGAGGCGCGCCGCCGGGCGGCGTTGACCGCGGGCGGGGCGGGGCCTAGGCCCGACCGTCCCCGGCCTGGGGACTACCCTTCCGAGTTCCAGTCTCATGCACGGCACCAATCTGCTCTCCTTCGTCGCCGAGCCCCACCCCGCGCCGATGGACCCCGCGGAGCGCGCGGCGCTGCTGCGCGACCCGGGCTTCGGCCGCGCCTTCACCGACCACATGGTGTCGATCCGGTTTGAGCAAGGCCGCGGCTGGCACGACGCCCGGGTCGGCCCGCGCCGGCCGCTGGAGATGGATCCGGCGTCCGCCGTGTTCCACTATGCGCAGGAGATCTTCGAAGGGCTGAAGGCATACAAGCTCGCCGATGGCGGGGCCGCCCTGTTCCGCGCCGACGCCAACGCCGCGCGTTTCCGCGCCTCGGCCGAGCGGATGGCGATGCCCGTGCTGCCCGACGCCCTGTTCCTGCAGGCGGTGCGCGAGCTGGTGGCCGCCGACCGGGCGTGGTTCCCGGACATCCCGGGGGGATCGCTCTACCTGCGCCCGTTCATGATCGCGGACGAAGCATTCCTCGGCGTGCGCCCGGCCTCGCGCTACCTGTTCCTGGTGATCGCGACCGCCGCGGGCGCTTACTTCCGCGGCGGCGCGCCGGCGGTGACCTTGTGGACGAGCGAGGATTACACCCGCGCCGCGCCCGGCGGCACGGGCGCGGCCAAGTGCGGCGGCAACTACGCTGGCAGCCTGGCGGCGCAGGCGGAGGCGATCCGGCACGGCTGCGACCAGGTGGTGTTCCTCGACGCGGCCGAGCGCCGCTGGGTGGAGGAGCTGGGCGGCATGAACCTGTTCTTCGCCTTTGCCGACGGCAGCTTACGCACCCCGCCGCTGTCCGGCACGATCCTGCCGGGCATCACGCGCGACTCGCTCCTCGCCATCGCGCGCGATGCGGGGGTGCGAGTAGAGGAGGAACGCTACGCGCTCGCCGACTGGCGCGCGGACGCGGAAAGCGGGCGGCTGACCGAAGCCTTTGCCTGCGGCACGGCCGCGGTGGTCACCCCCATCGGCCGCGTGCGCGGGCGCGGCTTCGACTTCGCGGTCGGCGGCGGCGCGGGCGGGCCGGTGGCGGCCGAACTCAAGGCGGCGCTGACCGGCATCCAGCTCGGCGAGCGCCCCGACCCGCACGGCTGGGTCGAGCGCTTGTTCTGAAGCCGCCCGGCGCTATAAGGCGCGCCGGCTCTTGGGGCGTCGCCAAGCGGTAAGGCACCGGTTTTTGGTACCGGCATTCGCAGGTTCGAATCCTGCCGCCCCAGCCAAGGCCTCCTGTCCCGAATGGAAAGTGGCGGGAAACTGCGGACTCCAGCGAGCGAAGAGCTTGGCTGAGCCGGCACCGTATCAGGTCGCTGTATCAAGTGACCGTGACAGGTGCCGATGCCCGCTGTTCCCAACACGCTTCGCCGCGACGGCGTCTACTGGTGGCGCCGCACCCTGTGTTTGGCGCGTTGCGACCAGCGACCTATAACCTTGTCGCTTAGCCTCCTCACCAAGGAGCTGAGCATCGCGCGCGGGCGGGCCGCCGCGATGACGGCGCACAGCGAGAAGGTCAGGATGAGTCTCTACAAGCGGATCCAGGAGGACGGGTTGACCCCTGTCCAGCAGAAGGCGCTTTTTCAGCAGGAGATGCGGGACTACCGCGATGCGCTCGAACACGAGGTTGACCGGCGCAGCCGGCTGCCGCCGTCGTCCTCTGGTCGTCGGCCGACAGCGCTCGCTCGGTTGTCTTGAAAAGCATCCCGAAGGGCGTCCGCTTCGACGTCGTGCTCGGCAATTCGCTTCGCCCTGACGACAAGCGTCAGCTGGTCAAGGCGATCACAGCGGCCTTGGAAGCTCTTGGCCGGTAGACTGCTCGGCAGGTCAGAAGACCTATAGACCACTCCTGATCGCAGTGCCTCAGCTGGATACGTCGGTGTCGCCCGCAGCGCTATCTGGCAGCGGCACTCGGCGCAGCGTGCCGGTGAAGGATAGGACGGAACAGCTCTCCTGCGCCAGCAGCACTCGTATCACAATGAGCTTGCCCGTGCCTTTGAGTACCTCCGCGCGCGCTTCGAGAGGCGGCCCGGCACGGCCAGGGCCGAGGAACTCACAGGTCAAGTTCGACGTGACGGCAGTGCCACCGTCCAAGAACGGCTCGGCTGCCGCGAAGAGCACCATGTCCGCGCAGGAGATGAGAAAGCCGCCGTGCAGAGCGCCATAGCCGTTACGGTGGTGTTCCGTCGTCTCGACCAGGCAGCGCGTGTCGCCGCTCTCGTGGCGCCAGAAGATGGGGCCGATCGCCTCGGAGAACCCAGAGGCCTTGACCTTAGGCCAAGTGAGCCAGCCAGCCATGTGTCCGCTCTCTGCGGCAACTGCGCCCGCCATCGCATCTTACCTCGCTGCGAGGGTCTCGCCGTGCGACGCTATCAGCTTCTGCACGAAAGGGTACAGCCGCAAAGCTGTTGCTCAGGCGTCGCCCAAGTTCGGGTCGGGAGCAGAGCATTGCCTCGTTGGCCTGCTTACCTTCCACCAGCAAGTGGACATTCTGTTTCCGGTCAGACCAAGCCGACGAACGTCTTGTTCAACATCGCCGTTCTACTCACTGCCGTGGGACCACTATGGAAAGCAGGCAGAGCAGAGCACGCGGACAGCGTGAGTCCGAGACGCTGAATGTCCGCTACGGGTCGCAAGCGGACATGGGCGGGGGCGAATAAGTACCGCCTGTTCGGCCGATCGGAAGCAACGAAACAGGACGGAGCCTGCGACGATCTACCGGGCGCGACGCTGTTCATGGCGGGGCTGCTGGCGACGTTGCCGGAAGCCGAGCGCGAAGCGCTGGTGGCGAGGGTGAGGGAGCTACCGGGAAAGTAGCGGGGCGAGCGGCCCGATACGCAGCCGCTCACCCCTACTCGTAGGACACCACCAGGGGAACGATGAGGCCCTGGCTGCTTACGGGCGGCGACGAGTAAGAATTTGTGAAGGGCGCTTTGCTGCTGTTGGCACCGCAATCTAGGCAGACTCTGCGGCGGCGAGCAGCGTGTTATTGGCTAGGTGATTGTAGCGCGTGATGTTCTTGTGGTTGGCGTAGGCCAACACCTTGTGATTCAAGTGTCACGTTGCCAGATACTGGTGGCGAAACAAGTCTGGAGCCGCTAATGTTTGATGAAAGCGATAATCTGATTGACCTCACCACCGAGATCGTCACCGCGCATGTGAGTAAAAACAACGTAGCGCTGGGCGAACTGCCGCGGCTCATTCAGAGTGTCCATCAAGCGCTAGCCGGGCTGCAACAAGGGTCAGCATCACCAGTACAACTGGAAGAATCACAGCGTCGCGAACCGGCGGTTGGCATCAAAGCCTCGGTCAAGCCGGAGTACCTGGTTTGCATGGTTTGTGGAGCCAAGCAGAGAACGCTGAAACGCCACCTCGCGGCGGCGCACCAGCTGACGCCAAAGGAGTATCGGGAGGAGTTCGGGTTGAAGCCCGAGTATCCAATGACGGCGCCCGCTTACTCTGAGCACCGTCGCGGCATGGCTCACGCGATTGGGCTTGGTCGTAAGCCGGACAGGGCCGAAGCTGATACTCCCGAAGGTGCTG